>JAAYEA010000495.1 GCA_012689325.1 Chloroflexota bacterium | reverse complement strand
TGCGCCAGCAAGCGGCGCAGATGTCCGAGCTGGAGCGGCCGCGCGTCCTGCTGGGCGCGGTGGAGCAACTCCCGGCGCTCCTGGAGCAGCGGGGCGAGAGCGACCTGCGCTTCGAGGCCATCGTGGGGCGCAACGCCCTGACCCGCGTTGCCGATAAGCGGCTGGCGCTGACGATGTTGGCGGCGCTACTGGGCCCGCGCGGCCGCTTTAGCCTGGCCGAGGTGACGCCGCGCCACACCCAGCGCCTCTACAAGCTGGTGGACCTGAGCGAGCTGGCGGCCCAGACGCGCCAGCGGTTGATGGAAGCCGAGGAAACGATCTATGCCGCCGCCGATGACCCGATGGTCAACTGGGACGCGGGCGACCTGGCCGCCGCATTGGAAAGCGCGGGGCTGAGCGCAGCCGTTTCCACCGAGCGGCAAGCGAGCCAGGTGCGCATCAGCCGGGCCATGCTGGAGCGTTGGTTTGGCGCCGCGCTCGACGGGGAACGGCCCTCCTATGCCCAGCACTTGCTGGCGGCCCTCTCAACAGACGAGCTCGACCAGGTGCGCCAGCTCTATGGGCGCAAGTTGCTGGATCAAGTGGTGGCTTGGGAGACGATGGTGGCCTATGTGGTGGCGTATCGCGGGGCGGAACGGTAGAGCAAGGAGGCAACTTGGGCAACGATAGGCTGCGACTTCCCGGAGGTTTTCTGTGGGGCACCGCGACCTCGGCGCATCAGGTGGAGGGCGATAACCACAACAACGATTGGTGGGCCTTTGAGCAACAGCCCGGGGCCATCTGGCACGGCGATCGCAGCGGCGCGGCCTGCGGCTGGTGGCGGGAGGCCGAGCGCGATTTCGACCTGATGCGAGAGCTGGGGCAGAACACGCATCGCCTGTCGGTGGAGTGGAGCCGCATCGAGCCGGAGCAAGACGCCTTTGACCCGGAAGCCATTGCGCGCTATCGGCAGATGCTTGGCGGCCTGCGCGAGCGCGGCATCGAGCCGATGGTCACGCTGCACCACTTTACCACGCCCCTGTGGATGGCCCGGCAGGGCGGCTGGACCAACCCATTGATCGTGGAGCGCTTTGCCAAGTACGCGCGCTATGTGGCGGAGGAACTGGGCGACCTGGTGCAACTCTGGTGCACCATCAACGAGCCTGCGGTCTATGCGGCGGAGGCTTATCTCCTGGGCATCCACGCGCCAGGGCATCGCAGCCCGCGCGAGGCGCTGGCCGTATTGAAGAACATGCTGCGGGGGCACGTCGCCGCATACCGGGCGGTGCATGCGGCGCAGCTCTACGCCGAGGTGGGCCTGGTGAAGAACGTCCGCCTCTTTGACCCGGCCAACCCACAGGCGCCGGGCGACCGGCTAGCCGCCTGGCTGATGGATCGCGCCTTCAACGAGTGGACCCTGCACGCCCTCAAGACGGGGCGATTGCCCTTCTCCGTCAAGCGGGACGATGCGCTGGCGCATAGCCTGGACTTTATCGGCCTCAACTATTACACCCGGGACATGGTGGCCTTTGACTCGCGCCAGAAGCTCCTGACGCGCCGCTTCCCCGCGCCGGGCGCCGAGGTCAGCGACGCAGGCCGCGAGGGCGCGTATGGCGAGGTCTATCCGGAAGGGCTGTATCGGGCGCTCAAGAAGGTGAATCGCTACGGCGTGCCCATCTATGTCACCGAGTTCGGGCTGCCCGACGCCGACGACGACCAGCGCCCCCGCTTCCTGTTGACGCACCTGGCGCAGGTGCACCGCGCCATCGGCGAAGGGGTGCCCGTGCGCGGCGTCTATCACTGGTCGCTGACCGACAATTTCGAATGGTGCGATGGGTGGGCTTTGCGGTTTGGGCTGGCGGCCCTGGATCCGCGGACCGGCGAGCGGCGACTGCGCCGCAGCGGCGAGCTATACGCGGCCATCTGCCGCGAGAACGGCGTCACCCCGGACATGTTGGAGCGCGAGGGGCTATCCTGAGGCGGTCGAAAAGCAAGGGCCGCACATTGACATCGCGGGCGATTTGTGATATAAGGGGGGCGAGGGATTGCTCGGGCTAGGGACGATCCTATCACATGAGGCACGGAAGTCTAGGAGGAAAAACGGTATGAAACGGACGCTTTTGTGGGTCATCATTGCCATCGTGGCGCTGACGCCACTGATGGCCGGGTGCGGGAGCAAAGAGTGTGATTTCCGCATTGGCCTGGTCACCGATGTCGGTGAGGTGGACGACAAGAGCTTTAACGAGGCGGCATGGAATGCCACCAAGCAGGCCGCCGATGAGCTCAAGCTCTCGGAGGATTGCCGGGGTTACATCGAGACCCAGGACGCCAAGGACTATATCCCGAACGTGGATTCCTTCGTGTCCGAGGGCGTCAAGGTGATCGTGACCTCCGGCTTTGCCATGGCTCAGGCCACCAACGATGCCGCGAAAAAGTACCCCGACGTGTTCTTTATCGGCACGGACCAGTGGTACAACGAGCAACTGCCCAACCTGGCGGGCCTGGTCTTCAACGAGGACCAGTCGGGCTTCCTGGCCGGCGCTCTGGCGGCCCTGATGAGCAAGAGCGGGATCGTGGGCGGCGTCTATGGCACCGATGTGGTGCCGCCAGTGGTCTATTTCCGCGAGGGCTATGAGAACGGCGCCAAGTACATCAACCCCAATATCAAGACCCTGGGCGCGTATCACCCCGGCGGCCTGGCCACCGGCTTTACCGACCCGCAGTGGGGCGGCGAGACCGCGGCCACGATGATGGATCAGGGCGCGGACGTGATCTTTGGCGCCGGCGGCAAGACCGGCAACGGCGCGCTGGAAGAGGCGGCCAAGCGCAAGGTCTGGGCCATTGGCGTGGACGTGGACCAGTATTACACGCTCCCTGACTCGGTGAAACCCTACTTGCTCTCCAGCGCCATGAAGGCCATCGTCCCTGGCGTGGTGGATCTGATCAAAAAGGCCGAGGCGGGCAGTTTTACCTCCGGCCAGATTTTCGGCGCTGCGGCGCTGGCTCCTTACCACGATACGGACGGCAGTATCCCCCAGGCGGTCAAAGACAAGATCGCCGAGATCACCAAGGGCATCGCAGACGGCTCCATCTCGACCGGTGTGAAAAAGTAAGCCCGGCGAGCCACTAGCAGTCTGGGAAGGGGGAGAGCGTGCGGCGGCATTTCCGCTGGGCCTCTTCCCCTTTCTTGTGATCGCGAGAGGAGGGATGAATGCAAAGCACCTCGCGCCGAGGCAAAGCACCAGGGGCGGTGCGCGCCTCGATTCTGGGCCTGACCCGGACCCTGTCCATTCCTGCCCTGGCGGTCTTGACCGCCCTGCTGATCGGCGCCTTGATCATGCTGCTTTCGGGCGGGAACCCCCTGGTGGGCTATGTGGCGCTCTTTGAGGGGGCGTTCGGCAAGGCGCGCTCGCTATCCGAGACCGCGGTGGCGGCGACGCCCTATGTCTTTGCCGGGCTAGGGATCGCTTTGGGCTTTCGCGGCGGCCTGTTCAACATTGGCGTGGAAGGTCAGTTGTTCATCGGCTCGATCTGCGCGGCCGGCGTCGGCTATGCCGTCCATGGCCTCCCCTGGTTCATCCACATGCCATTGGCCCTGCTGGCCGGCTGTCTGGGCGGCGCCATCTGCGCAGGCATCCCCGGTTTCCTCAAGGCCAAGACCGGCGCGCACGAAGTGATCACCACCATCATGATCAACTATATGGCCATCTATTTCACCAACTGGCTGGTGACGGGCCCGATGCAGGACCCCGGCACGATCGTTCCCCAGACCCGGCGCATCCTGGCCACCGCCGAGATTCCGGCGATTTGGGGCGCCTATCGCGTGCATTGGGGGACCGTCCTGGCCATCGCCGCGGCGGCCTTGGTCTTTTGGCTGCTTTGGCGCACGGTGCTGGGCTTTGAGATTCGCACCGTGGGCGCCAACCCCGACGCGGCCAAGTACGCCGGGATCCATGTGGGCCGGAACATCGTGATCACCATGATGCTCAGCGGCGCGTTGGCGGGGGCAGCGGGGGCGGTGGAAGTGCTCGGGCTGAACCACTATTTCGCGCCATCCTTTAGCATTGGCTACGGATTCGACAGCATCGCCGTGGCCGTTTTGGGCAAGAGCCACCCTTGGGGCGTCGTGGCCAGCGCCTTCCTCTTCGGCGCGCTGAATAACGGGGCCAACTTGATGCAATTGCGCACCCAATCCCCCGTCTATATTATCTCGATCGTTCAAGCCCTCATCCTGATGCTCGTCTCGGCAGACCAGATCGTGCGCCGGCTGTACCGCCTCAAGGATTTGCCAAAGGGGAACCTCGCGACGCCGGCTGTCGCGACCAGTGAATCGGCGCTCGGCACGGGTAAGGAGGCGAAAAGCTAATGGACATGCGAATCATCATTGGCCTGTTCGCCTTGACCCTGGTCAAGGCCACGCCCCTTACCCTCGGCGCCTTGAGCGGCGTTTTTTGCGAGCGTTCCGGCGTGGTCAATATCGGCATCGAAGGAATGATGTTGACCTCCGCCTTCACCGGCTTTAGCGCCGCCTTCTTTAGCGGCAGCGCCCTGGTCGGCATCGCCGTGGCGCTGGCTACCGGCGGCTTGCTCGCTTTGCTCCACGCGGTGCTCTGCATCCGCTTCGAGCTGAACCAGATCATCAGCGGCACGGTGATCAACCTGATGGCCGTTGGCGTGACCGGCTATTTCAACCGTGTGATCTTTTCGGGTCGCACGGTGCCCGGAGTGGAGACCCTCCCGCGCGTGGAGATCCCCTTGCTGGCCGATATCCCCTTTATTGGCCCGATCTTGTTCCAGCATCAGCCCATCGTCTTTACTACCATCATTCTGGTGTTCCTGGTACATATCGTCTTGTTCCATACGCCTTGGGGCCTGCGCACCCGCGCCGTGGGCGAGCATCCTCGCGCGGCAGATACGCTGGGGATCGATGTGTTCAAGGTACGCTACATCAACGTGGTGGTGGGCGGAATGATCGCGGGCCTGGCGGGGGCTTTCCTGACGCTGGAAGCAGTGGGCACCTTTGAAAAGCTGATGAGCAATGGTCGCGGCTTTATCGCCCTGGCGGCCATGGTCTTTGGCAAGTGGTCGCCCGTCGGCGCCTTTGGAGCGGCCCTGCTCTTTGGCTTTGCTGAGGCGTTGGGGGTGCGCTTGCAGATCGAGAACATCGGCATCCCCTACCAGTTTTTGGGCATGCTTCCCTACCTGCTGACCATCATCGTGCTCGCTGGCGTGGTAGGCCGGTCCACTCCGCCCGCTGCGTCGGGCCAGCCCTACAGGAAGGAGTAGCCCATGGTTGCGCTGGCATTGCAGGTCAAGGGCATCACCAAACGGTATCCCGGCGTCATCGCCAACCATGAGGTCGATTTCGACCTTCGCAAGGGCGAGATCCACGTCCTCTTGGGCGAGAACGGCGCGGGCAAGACCACGCTGATGAACATCATCTATGGACTATCCATGCCAGATGAGGGCGAGTGCTACCTGGACGGCGAGCTGATCCAAATCACCGACCCAAACCTGGCCATCAGCCGCGGCATCGGCATGGTCCACCAACACTTTATGCTTGTGCCCACCCTGACGGTGGTGGAGAACATCATCCTGGGCGTGGAAAGCCTGCGCCCCAGGACGGCCTTTTTGCGGCAGCTCAGCCTCTTGGACCTGGCGAGCGCCACCAAGCGGATCGAGTCCTTATCCAAGCAGTATGGGCTGG
This sequence comes from Chloroflexota bacterium, assembly GCA_012689325.1. Classification (GTDB taxonomy): domain Bacteria; phylum Chloroflexota; class Anaerolineae; order JAAYEA01; family JAAYEA01; genus JAAYEA01. Next base: position 22,129 of record JAAYEA010000495.1, on the reverse strand, counting down.
AGGTCGACCCGGCCGCCTATGTGCGCGACCTGCCCGTGGGCGCGCAGCAGCGCGTCGAGATCGTCAAGGCGCTCTATCGCGAGGCCGATATCCTGATCCTGGACGAGCCAACGGCGGTATTGACCCCGCAGGAGGCCGATGACCTCTTTCAGGTGATGCGCGCGCTGGTCCAGCCGCGAGGGGATAAGCATGGCAAGTCGATCATCTTTATCACTCACAAGCTGAAAGAGGTCTTGGCCGTCGCGGACCGCATCACGGTCCTGCGCGGTGGGCGGGTCGTCGGCAGCACCATGCCTTCCGCCACGACGGAAAACGAGCTGGCCGCCATGATGGTGGGCCGCGAGGTGGTCCTGACCGTGCCCAAGGGCCCTGCCCGCCCGCAAGAGCCGGTGCTGGAAGTGCAGGATCTCAAGGTCCTGGATGACCGGCACCTGGTGGCGGTGGACGGGGTATCGCTGGAGGTGCGCAAAGGCGAGATACTGGGCGTGGCCGGCGTGCAAGGGAACGGGCAGCGCGAGCTGGTCGAGTCGCTGACCGGCCTGCGCAAGCCCGTCGGCGGCCATGTGCGCATTCTGGGCCAGGAAACCACCCTCGCCTCGCCGCGCCGGATCACCGAACTGGGCACGGCGCACATCCCCGAGGACCGCCAGAAACACGGCCTGGTCCTCAGCGATCCGGTGAAGGATAACCTGGTGCTCAATACCTACTATCGCCCGCCTTTCGCCCACAGGGCGGTCATCGCGCGCGAACAGGTGGCCGATAACGCCGCCAGGCTGGTGCGCGAATTCGATATCCGCACGCCCAGCATCGAGACCGCCACCAGCAACCTCTCTGGCGGCAACCAGCAAAAGACCATCGTGGCGCGCGAGTTCTCGCGCCCCATTCAACTGCTGATCGCGGCGCAGCCCACGCGCGGCCTGGACGTCGGCTCTATCGAGTTCATCCACGGGCAGTTGGTCAAGCGCCGCGACGACGGCTGCGCCGTGCTATTGGTATCCGCCGAGCTGGACGAGATCATGGCCCTGGCGGACCGCATCGCCGTGATGTACAAGGGCAAGATCGTGAGCGTCATGCCTGCCGAGGAGGCCACGCGGGAAAAGCTGGGCCTGCTGATGGCAGGAGTGTCTTAACTCTATATACCGGGGGGACAGGATATGGATTCGCGCGAGCGGCTGTTGACCGCTTTGGAGAACGGCAAGCCCGATCACCTGCCGGTGCAGGTGCACAACTGGATGCGCTATTACCTCGATACCTACCTGGGCGGCTGTGACCAGTATGAGGCGTATGCGCGTTTTGGCCTGGATGCCGTCATCTATGTCAGCCCGCACCGCACCTACGCGGAGCGGGACCTGGACCGTTGGCGGGTGTCGCATCAGGAGCTGGGGGCCGATGCCGATGGCGTGCGCCATGGGGTGGAGACCATCACCACGCCCGGCGGCACGCTCACCCGCCGCTATGCCACTAGCCCGATCACGAGCTGGGACACCGAGTGCCTGATCAAGAACCAGGACGAGTTCGAGCTCTTTGCCCGCTACGCCCCCGTCCCATCGCGGACCGACGCGACGCCCGTGATCGAGGCCAAGCGCCGGATCGGGGCCAACGGGATCGTGCGCGGCGGCGTCTCGGGCTATGGCCAAGGCTCGCCCTGGCAGGATTTCTGCGTGTTGGTGGGGACCGAACCGGCCATCATGTACGCCATGGACGAGCCGGAATGGACCCACCATGCCCTGGAGGTCATCCTGCGAAAGCGCCTGCGCTGGATCGAGCAATTGCGCGGCGTCCCCTTTGATGTGATCGAGGCCGGCGGCGGGGCCGGGTCCAATACCGTGATCAGCCCCAAGCTCTTCCGCGAGTTCTGCCTGCCCTACGACCAACGCCAGAACAAGCTGTTGCACGAGCTGGGCCTGCGCGTGGTCTATCACCTCTGCGGCGGGCTGATGCGGATGCTCGAGCTGGTGGTGGAAAACGGCGCCGACGGCCTGGAGACCATGACCCCGCCGAGCATGGGCGGCGACTGCGCCTTGGCGGAGGCCAACCGCCGGGTGGGCAAAGACCTCTTTTTCATCGGCGGTTTCGACCAGAACGCCGGATTCGAGCACGGCACGCCAGAGGCGGTCCGGCGCCAAGTTTACGCGCTGCACGCCGCCTGCCCCGATGGCGGCTACATCTGCTCTCCCTCCGATCACTTTTTCCACGGCAACCCCGCTAATCTGCAAGCCTTTGCTGATGCGGCCAAGGAGTGTCGGTACTAACCTATCCCATCTCGTTCCGGGCATAGCCTAGCAAGGGGGTAATATGCGTCGCCTATCCAGGGTCGGGTGGTTGTTCCTGGGCTGTCTGATCGTGCTGGGCGCGACGAGCCTGGCGGAGCCACCGCCCTCCCTGGGGCAAGCGAGTTGGAACGATGATTGCGCGGCCTGCGCGGGCGCGGCGCCAGCAGGCTCGCCAGCGGGGGAAGTGGTGGGGCCCGCCTCCGCCCAGCCGGAGGCGCCGAGCGCGGCAGGCTTTGACGCCCAGTTCAACGATCCCTCCAGCCTGGCGGGTTGGGTGCAGCACCTGGGCGTCTGGACCTTGAGCGACGGCGCGTATTCGACCGAGGGCATCGTCGGCAAGTCCTCTTCCGTAAGCTACAATGCGGTCTATGACGCGCTGGATTATGAAGTGCGCCTGCGCCGCTTTGGCGACATCGGCTACACCAACCGGCTCATCATCCGCGGCACGCCCGATCCCCTGCAGGCCACCGGCCATTGGGCTTCCTCATACCACTTTCAGTTCAGCGCCGATGGCTATTTCACCGTCTCCAAGAACGTGGGCGGCGTCTCCACTCCCCTCACCGCCTGGATCGAGCGGCCGGCGGTCAGGCTGAACTCCGAATGGAACACGCTGCGCGTGGTGGCCTATGGTCCGTCCTTCTGGTTCTACATCAATGGCGAACTGGTCTGGTGGGGCAGCGATGCCAGCCTGCCCTCCGGGCGCGTGGGCATCGGCATGTACCGCGAGTCGGCCGGCGGCGTCAACCACCTGGATGTGGACTATGCCCGGCTGACCATCCCCACCTCGCCGCCCCCGCCGATGGCCGGCTTTGATGCCCAGTTCAACGACGCGGCGTCCCTCGCGGCATGGCAGGTGCATGCCGGGACCTGGACGCTCGGCGAGGGGTCTTATTCCAGCGAGGGGCTCCCCGGCCAGGTGGCCTCCATCAGCTATCAGACCCCACCGTACCGCGATCTGGACTATGAGGTCAAAATGCGCCGCTTCAACTCGGATCCGCGCACCAACGCCATCGTGATCCGGGGCCAGGTCTATCCGCAAGCTGAAGTAGACCAGGACTGGTATGGGGGATACTTTTTCCAGTACGCCTCGGACGGCAAGTTCTCGGTCTGGAGGGTGATCGGCGACGAGGCGGTGGCGCTGGCCCAATGGGCGAACCACAGCGCAATCCACAAGGGGTCGGAGTGGAACGTATTGCGCGTGGTGGCCATGGGCGCCACCCTCGAGTTCTATATCAACGACGTCAAGGTCTGGACCGGCAACGATCCGGTGTTCAGCCTGGGCTGGGTGGGCATCCAGATGTTTCGCAGCACAACGAGCACCGGCGACCGGCTGGACGTGGACTATGCCAAGCTCAAGATCGTGGTCCCACCGCCGACGCCCACGCCAACCGCCACCATGACGAGGACGCCCACCCGCACCCCCACGCCGACGCGCACCCTCACCCCCACTCGCACGCCCACGCGGACGCCGACGCGAACCCCGACCCCGTGCCTGGATCGCTACGAGCCGGACAACGTCTGGACCCAGGCCATGGTCATCTCGACCAACGGCGCGCCGCAGTCGCACAGCCACCACGCCCAGGGAGACGTGGACTTTGCCAAGTTTTACGCCGAGCGGGGTATCACCTACCTGATCCGCACCACAGCGCTGGGTGGCAAGGGCAACGACACGCTGCTGACGCTCTTTGGCCCCAACACGCTGACCCAGGTTGGCTCTGCGGACGAGGGGTGCGGAGAACGAGGGGCCGCCTGCTTGCGCTGGAAGTGCAATACCGCAGGCAACTATTATATCCAGGTACGCCAAAAGGTCGCCCAGACCTTTGGGTGCGATCTGACCTACGCCCTGGCGGTGGGGCGCATCGCGCCGCAGCTCGGCCACGGCGCGTACCTGCCGCTGGTCATCAAGCAACGCTAGATACGGGAGGGATCATGGACGAACGGATCATCCGCGCCAAGCTGGACACCCTGCGCCGGCGCACCATCTTGACGAGCTGGCCAGTGGGGCCGTGGCAGGTCCGCGAGGCGGACTATACCGCGGAGAGCGCCTACGAGTTCCGCGGCGATTGGCGCCCCCTGCAAGAGGGCGAGACCTTTGCCGCGCTGACCACCGTCTTTTGCCGGGCCTCAGTGGCTTGCCCGGCGGCCACCACGCCCACGGGCAAGCTGTGCTTTCATTTTCCCGGCCTGGCCGGCGTGGAGGGGCTGCTGCGGGTGGATGGGCAGGCCTATGCGGGGCTGGACGCCAACCACGACCGCGTCCCCGCGCTCGCTTCCGGCGCCCACGCGCTGGAGATCGAGTTCGTCTCCTGGCTGCGGGCCATGTGCCAGCCCGACCTGCGGGGAGAGCGCGCCGTTTTCAAGGGAGCCAACGTCATCGAGGTGGACCCCGATGTGGAAGCGGCCTACTATGACCTGCGCTTCGTCGCCGAGGCGATCCCCGAGGTGACCGACGAGCGGCGCAAGAAGCGGCTGGCGGCGGCGCTGGAGGAGGCGCTGCTGGCCGTCGACCTGACCCTGGCGCGGGAGGATTTCGGGCGGGAGGTCCAGCAAGCGCGGGCGATCCTGGCCGAGCGACTGGCGGCGATCCAGCCCGACCCCGAGGGCGGCAAGGTCTGCCTGGTGGGGCACACGCACATCGACACGGCCTGGCTCTGGCCGTTGAGCGAGACCGTGCGCAAGTGCGGGCGCACCTTTTCCACCGCCGCGCGGCTGATGGAGCAGTACCCCGATTTCCACTTTGCCTGCAGCCAGGCGCAGCTCTACCAATACACCAAGGAGCGCTTCCCCGAGCTCTACGAGCAGATCAAGGGCTGGGTGGCGACCGGGCGCTGGGAGACCACCGGGGCCATGTGGGTGGAATCAGACTGCAACGTCCCCTCCGGCGAGGCGCTGATCCGGCAGATGCTCTATGGGCTGGCCTTTTTCCGCGACGAGTTCGGCACGCGGCCGCGGGTCTGCTGGCTGCCCGACGTCTTTGGCTATCCCGCCTCGCTGCCCAGCATCCTGGCGGGCTGCGGCATCCCCTACTTTATGACCTGCAAGCTGCACTGGCAGAGCCAGAACCCCTTCCCCTCCCACCTCTTTTGGTGGGAGGGGACCGACGGCGCGCGCGTCCTGGCGCACGTGCCCAAGCTGCTGCGCTATTACAACGGCACCATCGTGCCGCAAGAGCTGCGGATGGCCTGGGAGAATTTCAAGGAAAAGGGCATCTATGACGAGGTGATGCTGCCTTTCGGCTATGGCGATGGCGGCGGCGGCGTGACCCCCGAGATGATGGAATACGCCGCGCGAGAAAAGCGCTTCCCCGGCCTGCCCGCCACGCGGGTGACCGGCGGCGAGGCCTATTTCGACACGGTGGTGGCCCAGTCGCCCGACCTGCCCGCCTGGGTGGGCGAGCTGTACCTGGAGACGCACCGCGGCACCTATACGACCCAGGGACGCACCAAACGCGCCAACCGCAAGAGCGAGCTGCTCTTGCGCGACGCCGAGATCTGGGGCTCTTGGGCCGGGCTGGGTGGCCAGCCTGTCGAGATGGCGCCGTTGCACCAGGCCTGGGAGCGGGTGCTCTTGCAGCAGTTCCACGACATCCTCCCCGGCAGCTCCATCGGGCCCGTGTATGAGGATAACCTGGCCGATCTCGACCGGGCGCAAGAGGCGGCGCTGGGCGTGCGGCAGGCGGCCCTGCGCGCCCTGGCCGATGGGGCCGCGCCCGCCGGCGATCTGGTGGTCTTTAACTCACTCTCCTGGTCCCGCAGCGATCCGGTGGAAGCGGTGGTGGCCGACCCCGGCGGCGCGTTCCACCTCCGCGATGCTCACGGGCGAAGCTGCCCCGTGCAGGTGCTCTCGCGGGGCGACGGGCAGGCGCGCATCCTCTTTGAGCCCTATGACGTGCCCGCCATGGGCTACGAGAGCTATACGGTGCGTCCTGGCGCGCCGGGGACCATGGATGGCCTCGCGGCCCGGGAGCGCGGGCTGGAGAATGCGGCCCTGCGCGCCGAGTTTGACGACGAGGGCAACCTGGTGCGCCTGCTGGACAAGCGCTGCGGGCGAGAGGTCATCTCGCCGGAGGAGCCGGCCAACCTCTGGCAGCTCTTCCAGGACGGCCCGGAGCGCGAGGCGGCCTGGAACGTCCATGACACCTTTGAGAAGCGCCAGTATGGCTGGGACGGCCCCGCCACCATCCGAGTGATCGAAAGCGGCCCGGTGCGCGCGGCGCTCCTGATCGAGCGGGCCCGCGGCGACACGCAGGCCAGCTTGCGCGTCGAGCTCCACAAGCGCCTGCCGCGGCTCGATTTCGTCGCCGACGTGGACTGGCAGGAGCGCCAGACCATGCTCAAGCTCGCCTTCCCGGTGCAGGTGCGCAGCACCGAGGCCACCTGCGAGATCCAGTTCGGCACGGTGCAGCGGCCCACCCACCGCAACACCACCTGGGATCAGCAAAAGTTCGAGATTTGCGCCCATCACTGGGTGGACCTCTCCGAAGGGGGCTATGGCGTGAGCCTGCTCAACGATGGAAGGTTCGGCCATGACGTTAAGGGCAATATGCTCCGCCTGACCGCTCTGCGCGGGCCCGAGTACCCCGATCCGCAGGCCGACCTGGGCGACCACCACTTTGTCTATGCCCTCTACCCCCACGCGGGCGATTGGCGCGAGGGCGGGACGGCGCGCCGCGGCTGGGAGCTGAACGCGCCCATGACGGCGGTCGTCAGCCGGGGCAGTGGCAACGGCGGCGCGCGCAGTCTGCTGGAGGTGGAGGGGTCGGGGGTGGTGGTCACCGCCTTCAAGCCCGCCGAGGACGGCGATGGCTGGGTGTTGCGGCTGTACGAGGCCCACGGCGGCCGCGGGCCGGTCCAAGTGCGCTTTGCCCAACCACCCACCCGCGCCGTCGCGACCAACCTGGTGGAAGAGCCGGAAGACGGTCTGGACCTGGCCGGTTCGGCGCTGTCCTTCGAGGTCAAGCCGTACGAGATCAAGACGTTCCGCCTGTGGTGGCGATAAAGGAGAGAAACCATGCCCAATGACGCAACCCAACCGATCGTCCACATGGTCGGCCACGCCCACATCGACCCGATGTACCTTTGGCGGTGGATGGAGGGCTACGAGGCGATCAAGCTGACCTTTCGCTCCGCGCTGGAGCGCATGGACGAGCACCCGGATTTCGTCCTGAGCACCAGCAGTGCCGCCTTTTTCGAGCAACTGGAGCGCTGGGACCCGGCGCTCTTTGCCCAGGTGGCGGAGCGCATCCGCAGCGGCCAGTGGGATATCGTGGGCGGCTGGTGGATCGAGCCCGACTGCAACGTCCCCCACGGCGAGTCCTTTGTGCGGCAGGCGCTGCATGGGCAGCGCTACTTTCGCGAGAAATTCGGCGTGCAAGCCACGGTGGGGATGAACCCCGATAGCTTTGGCCACGCCGCCACCCTGCCGCAGATCCTGGCCAAGAGCGGCTGCAAGTACTATATGTTCATGCGTCCCGCCTGGCACGAGAAGGAGCTGCCCGCCAACCTCTTTTGGTGGGAGGCGCCCGATGGCACGCGGGTGCTCACCTGCCGCCTGGTGACTTATACCGGCGGCGCCCGGCCGCGGGACATCGCGGCCATGGCGGAAGGGGATTTCTATGCCACGCGCAACCGGGTGCTCTTTTACGGCGTGGGCGACCACGGCGGCGGCCCCACCAAGGAGGCCATCGCCAACGTGGAGCAGGACCGCGCCGCGGGGGGCGCCGCTCGCTTTGCCCGCGCCGAGGACCTCTTTCGGGGCGCGCAGGCGGAGGGCGTCGAGTTCCCGGTGGTGGTGGACGAGCTGCAACATCACGCCCAGGGCTGCTATTCCACCGTCTCGGCGCTGAAGCAGCGCAACCGCCAGAACGAGCACCTGCTCATGGCGGCGGAAAAGGCCTGCGCGCTGGCCCAGGGGCTGGCCGACGCGGCCTATCCCCAGGCCGAACTGGAGCGCGCCTGGCGCGACCTGCTCTTCCTGCAATTCCACGACACCCTGGGCGGCACCATCCCCAAGGCCGCCTATGAGGACAGCCTGGCCATGGAGGGGCGGGCCACCGCCCTGGCCCAGGAGGCGCTCTATGGCGGCATCCAGGCCCTGAGCAACGCCGTCGATACCAGCGGCGAGGGTTTTCCCATCCTGGTCTATAACCCCTGCGCCTGGCGCCGCACGGCCCCCGTCGAGATCGTGATCGACCGCCGCCACTGGGACCTGGAGATCGAGGTCTCGCCCGATTGGTGGCGCGAGGGCTCGCTCCGCATCGTCGACGACCAGGGGCGCGAGGTCCCCTCGCAATTCGTCTTTCCGCCGGCGCACTGCGGCTTTGGCCGGGTGAACGTGCTCTTCCTGGCCGACGTGCCCGCGCTGGGCTATCGGGTCTATCACGCCCTGCCGCCGGATGGCTCCTCCGCGCCCGCCTCCAACCTGCAAGCCGGGGAGAATTCCCTGGAGAGCGCGCGCTGGCGGCTGGAGTTGGACCCCGCCACGGGCAGGGTGACGCGGCTCCATGACAAGGCCCGCGACCTGGAGGTGCTCTGCGACGTGGCCAACCGCGCCGTGGTGCTGGAAGACCCTTCGGACACCTGGGCTCACGAGACCACCACCTTCCAGAAAGAGGCCGGCGCCTTTGGCGAGGCGCAGATCTCGGTGCTGGAAAGCGGGCCGGTGCGCGCCTCGCTGTGGGTGCGCTCGCGCTTTGGCAGCTCGACGTTGGAGCAGGTCATCTCGCTCTATGACGGCCTCGACCAGATCGACTTTGGCTCCACCGTGCAATGGCAGGAACGGATGCGCATGCTCAAGATCGAGTGGCCGCTGAACGTGGGCGAGCCCACGGTCACCGCCGCGATCCCCTACGGCCACATCGTGCGCCTCTCCAAGGGCGATGAGGAGCCCTGCGGGGAGTGGATCGACGTCAGCGGCGCGGCCCGGCGCAAGCTGGTCGAGTCGGTGCCCTATGGCGTGACGATGCTCAACGATAGCAAGCACGGCTACGACGTCTGGGCGCGTTACCGCTCCTACGGCTGGGGGCCGGGCAAGGCGATCATGCGCCTGACCGCGCTGCGCAGCCCCATCTATGTCTTTCACGAGCCCAACATCGTGCAGCCGGGGCTGCCCTATCCCTACCAGGACCAGGGCGAGCACACCTTCCGCTACGCCATCCTCCCCCACGACGAGGATTGGCGCGCCGGCGACGCCCCCCGCGCGGCGGAGGCATTCAACACGCCGCTGGTGGTGATCAACGCGGAAAAGCACGGCGGCGCGCTGCCGCCCAGCGCCAGCCTGGTCGCCTCGGAGCCAGCCAACGCCCAGGTGACGGTGCTGAAAAAGGCGGAGGACGGCGACGACTGGATCATCCGCTGCGTGGAGACATACGGCCGGGACGTGGAGGCGACCATCCGCCTGCCGCTATGGGACATCGCCTGGACCTTCCCGCTGGGGCACGACGAGATTAAGAGCTTCCGGGTGAGCCGCGACGGGCGGGTGATGGAAGTGGATTTGCTGGAGGACCAAGTCAGGTAGCGAAAACGGGAGGGGGGATGCCCCTCCCGTTCCTGTTTATTGCCCTGCGTATCTTGCGAGAATCGCTTCTATATACGGCAGCGCTCCTCCGCCCACGCTCGCCATCTCGGGCGCCGCGCGCATTTGTGATCCGGCGCCATGCGACGTAGAATAGGCGCGACCGGTATCGTTCGCCCTCAGAGGAGGCACTGGCATGTATGACCTGATCATCATCGGATCCGGCCCCGCGGGCTATTCAGCCGCCATCTATGCGGGACGATCCATGCTTTCCACGCTGTTGATCACCGGGAGCGCGCCCGGCGGCTGGGCGGCCCTGACCAACGACATCGAAAACTATCCGGGCTTTCCCGAGGGGATCGCTGGCCCCGAGCTGATGGAACGCATGCGCCAGCAGGCCGAGCGCTTTGGCGCCGAGATCATCATGGACGAGGTGACCCGCGTGAACTTGGGCGCGCACCCCTTCACCGTGGAAACGTATAGCGACGAATACCAGGCCAAGGCGGTGGTCATCTCCACGGGCGTCTCCCAACGCATGTTGGGCGTGCCCGGCGAGACGCAGCTGGCTGGCCGGGGCGTCTCGCGCTGCGCCACCTGTGACGGGTTCTTCTTTAGAGACAAAAAGATCGTCGTGGTGGGCGGCGGCGACTCGGCGGTGGATGAGGGCATCTTTTTGACCCGCTACGCCCGGGAGGTGCACATCATCCATCGGCGCAACCGCCTGCGGGCGCAGCGCGCCGCCCAGGAACGCGCCTTCCAAAACCCCAAAATCTCCTTCATTTGGGACACCGCTGTGACGGAGATCATAGGCGAGGACCGGGTAACCGGTGTAAAATTGAAAAACCTGAACACCGGCGAGGAAAGCCTATTCGATTGCGACGCCGTCTTTATCTATATCGGCGCCACGCCCAACGTCGAGCTTTTCCGCGGCCAGGTGGACCTGGACGAGTTTGACTATATCGTCACCTGCCGCAACGGCCACACCAGCGTGCCGGGGGTCTTTGCGGCAGGCGATGTCCGCGAAACGACGCTCAAGCAGGTTGTGACGGCGGTCAGCTCGGGGGCCAGGGCCGCCATGGAGGCGGAAAAGTATATCGCCGCGCTGGAGGATCGCGCTTATCCGGAGCGCGAATTGGGCTAAATCGCCAACCATATCCGGTTATAGTGGACTCTATCATCTAGGGAGGTCAGTTACGATGAAGATCACCAAAAGCATGCCGATTGGACAGGTTGTGGGCAATTACCCGGAGACCATCCCTGTCTTTTTGCGGCACGGGCTCATGTGTATCGGTTGCGCCGCGGCCCGCTTCGAGAATATCGAGCAGGGCGCCCGCGCCCATGGCATCGACGTCGACGCGCTGATGACGGCGCTGAACGAGGCAGTCTCCGCCAAGGCCGAAAAAGCAGCCGCCTAACTACCGCTCTCATAGACACAAACAAGCGCCTCGATGGCCCGGTTGGCCGATCGAGGCGCTGTCATTTGCGGCGTGCATTTCGTGCGTGCGGCCGGCCGCGCGCCTCAGCCGCCTATGGCTCAGGCGTGGGCGTCGGCCGGGTTGGCAGCACCACCAGGGTGAGCGCCTTCAGGCTGCCGTCGTTCATCCACAACCCCGCCGCCACGATGCGCGAGCCGACCTGGGGCTGGGCCTCTGCCGGACGAACCACGGTCTCCGCGGTCACCAGCACATGCTGGTCGCCACGGGCCGTCCGCACGGTCAGGTCCGTGCCACCGGTCACGTCGGCCACGGCGGTTACCTCGCCCGCCACGCTCCCCCGCTTGGGGGCCTGGGACTTGACCACCACCGACCGGGCCAGGATATCGCCAGCCGGCGTGATGACGCCCTTGACCAGGGCCAAGGAGCCGATCTGGGTTTGCAGATCAGCCAGGCCAGGGTTCTCCAGGCCAGGGATCACAAAGGTGGTGTCCGCATCGGTCAGGATCTGCTTGGTATCACGCCCTCCGGTCAGCTTGAGGGCGAAAGACGGCTCGGCCAGGTTCACCGACTCGATGGCGCCGGTCAGGTTGGCGGGACGCGGCGCCTGCACGACGACCAGCTTGGCCACCAACTCGAACAAGGGGTCCGCCGTCGCGCCGGTCAAGGGCGCGGCCAGCGCGGTAACCACCGCGCGCTGCCCGGCCGCCAGGTCGGCGATGGTCGGCTCCTCGATGCCCGGGACCCGGAAGCGGGTGTCGGCGTTGGTCTTGATTGCTTTGGTCGTGTCGTCATCGAGCACCAGCTCGAAAGTCCCGGCGTCCTCATCCACCGCGCTGATCCTGCCGGTCAAGGTGAGGGGGCGCGGCTTTTGCACGGCCACCGAGAGCGCGGTAAAGACCTGCTCCGTCGCCTCGGCCGCCGGAGGCCGCGCCATGACCTGGGCGATATCGCCATCCTTGACATCGTCCAGGGTGGCGTCCTCGATGCCAGGCACGGAGACCTGGGTGTCGGCGGTGGTGACGATGTGGCTCACCGAGCCATCAGCGGCCACCAGGTCAAAGGCGCCCTCAGCAGCGTTCATCGCGGCGACCCGGCCCAACAGCTTGACCGGGCGCGGCTGCGGACGCTGGACATAGACGGTCGCGGCGGTGATCTCGGCCAGCTCGGGTGGGCGCCCCGCCAGATCGGCATCGGCCGCCACCGGCACGCTCACGACCACCACCTTGTCGTTGACCAGGAGCTTGTCCAGGCCGGGCGCTTCCACGCCAGGGATCACGAACTCGGTCTCGGAGGTCACCAGGACGGTGAGCTCGCGAGTGACGCGCGACCGGGTGAGCTCGCCCACCACCATCTGGAACTCCAGGTTGGGGACATCCACCGCGGTTACCTGTCCCGCGACCCGGATGGGCTGTGGCTGGATCTTGCGCACCGTGACGACCTTGGCCGTGATCGCGTTGGGATCCCCGGCCACGGGCCAGCCCACCACGACCACCTGGTCGCCGACCGCCAGGTCTTCAAAGGCGGGATCCTCATCGCCCAGGATCACAAAGCGGGTGTCGGCGGTAACGGCGATGCTGAGCTCTTGCCCGTCGCCTTTTAGGATGGTAAAGCCATCAGCAGCGATGCTTTGCACTTGGCCCGGCGCGGTGACCAACACGGGGCTGGGTGAAGGGCTGGGCCGCGGGTTGGGGTTCGCGCCAGGGTTAAGGGCGACATTCTGATCCGCCGCCGCTAACCCCGTGGCCGCCAACAGCAGCACCACAATCAGGGTAAGCAAGGTCAGGCTCTTTCTCAACATGAGTATATCCTCCTATGCGTGGATGGGCGGCCGAGGGTGTGGTGGGCAAGACGCAAACAGGCCGCCTACGACAAGCCCGCAGTACATCTCTATTCTGGCCCGATCATGTTATGCTGGTATTTCGAATATGTAAACTGGATGTAAAACTTGCGGTTATTCCTTAACCGTGTTAAGATTCTGGCGTGTGCTGGGAGGTCGCGGCGCTTGCTTCCCGGCCCAGACCGTCCTATTGAAAGGAGCGACGTGGCGACCATCGAACAGGCCCGAGAGGCCCTTAGCCATGTGATGGACCCCGAGCTGGGGCGCGATATCGTCGATTTGGGCATGGTCCGCAACCTGGAAGTCCGGGGAGCCAAGGTGCGGTTCACCCTGGCCCTCACCACCAAAGCCTGTCCCCTGCAGAACTCGATCATCAGCGACGCCAAACAGGCGCTGCTGGCCCTGGAAGGCGTCAAGGATGTCCAGGTGCAGGTCGGCGAGATGACGGCGGAAGAGAAGCAGCGCCTATTCGGCCAGCCCGGCCAAGAGCAGATGGGCAAGGCCGAGGCGCTGAACAAGATCAAGCGCGTGATCGCCGTGATGAGCGGCAAGGGCGGCGTGGGCAAGTCCTTCGTCGCCGGACTGCTGGCCATGGCCCTGCAACGCCAGGGCTTGCAGGTCGGCGTGCTGGATGCCGATATCACCGGGCCCAGCATCCCCAAGATGTTCTTCCCCAAGTCGCCCCGGCTGATGAACAGCCCCCTGGGCATCTTGCCCGCGGCGACCCATCTGGGAATCAAGGTGATGTCCATCAACCTCCTGCTGCCCAACGAGGACGATGCCGTCATCTGGCGCGGCCCGCTGATCTCGGGCGCGATCAAGCAATTCTGGGGCGACGTCTTTTGGGGCAACCTGGACGCCCTGGTGGTTGACCTGCCGCCCGGCACCTCCGATCCGGCGCTGACGGTCATGCAGTCCCTGCCCGTGGATGGCGTGATCATGGTCACGACGCCGCAGGACCTGGCGGGCATGGTGGTGCGCAAGGCCTCGCAGATGGCCTCCCAGCTAAAGGTGCCGATCTGGGGCCTGGTGGAGAACATGAGCTATGCGGTCTGCCCGGATTGCGGCAAGCGCTTCTCGATCTTTGGGCCGAGCCATGCCGACCAGGTTGCCAAGCAACTCGGGGTCCCGCTGTTGGGCCAACTGCCCATCAACCCCGCCATCGCCGAGCTGGCGGACGCCGGGCGGATCGAAGAGTACCCCGCCAGCGAGTTCGGGCCCATCGCCGAGCAGTTGATCGCTACGCTCAAGTAGGTGGGGTGGCCCATGACGACGTCGCATATGACCCTATCCTATACGCCGCAGGTGCTGGAACACGCGCAGAACCCCCGCAATGTGGGCGAGGTGCCCGATGCGGACGGGGTCGGGCAGAGCGGCGACCCGCGCTGCGGCGACTTTGCGGTGATGACCATCCGCGTGCGGGACGGCCGGATCGTGCAATGCAAGTTCCTGGTGCAAGGCTGCGGCGCGGCCATCGCCACGTGCAGCGTGACCACCGAGCTGGCCACGGACAAGACCATCGCCGAGGCGCAACAGATCACCGATGCACAGGTGGCAGAGGCCCTGGGCGGCCTGCCGCCGCACAAGATGCACTGCTCCAACCTGGCCGCCTCGGCGTTGCAGGCGGCCATCGCCGACTTGATTAAGCGGCAGAAGGTCGACCTGCGCGACTGGCGCTCGCTCTACTCCCGCCGATAGCGTCACCGGGAGCGCCGGGGTAGCGACCCCGACGGATCATCAGAATAGCACTGGGGGGCCACCAGGCCCCCCGCTTGCCCCACAGTTATCCAGGCCGAAAGGTGCATCGGATGGCAAAAAGGCGCAACTCGACGCTGCTCATCGGCCCGATCCTCCTGGTCCTCTTGGTGATCAGCTTGTTAGCCCCGCCGGACCCCCGGTCCCGTGTCGTTCTGGCGCAGGGCCAGGATTACCAGGTGGTGCGCGCCTGGGGCGCGCAGGCTCCCCAACGGCAGTTCAACACCCCCTCCGGCGTGGCGCTGGGAACCGGCAACCGCGTCTATGTCGCCGATACGGATAACCATCGCGTCCAGGTTTTCGATGCCTCCGGCGCGTGGCGCGACCAATGGGGCCAGCTCGGGTCCGGGCCCGGCGAGTTCTGGTTTCCCCTCGGCGTGGCCGTGGACACGAGCGGCAATGTCTATGTCGCCGACACGGGCAACCATCGCATCCAAAAGTTCAACACGCTGGGCGGCTTGATCGTCGCCTGGGGAGGCCAGGGACAGGGAACGGGGCAATTTCAGGAGCCGTCCCGCATCGCCGTGGATATCGCCGGCAACGTCTATGTCGCCGATACGGGCAACCACCGCATCCAGGTCTTTGATGGCGCGGGCCACCCGCTCCGCCAATGGGGCAGCTACGGCGCCGCCAACGGGCAGTTCAACCGGCCTCGCGGCATCGCGGTGGACCTGGAGGGGCGCGTCTATGTCGCCGATACGGGCAACCACCGTATCCAGGTCTTTTCCCGCGAGGCCAAGCACCTGCACACCTGGGGCGCGCAAGGCAGCGGCCCCGGCCAATACAAAAGCCCCTGGGATCTCGCCATCGATCGCCAGAATGGCCAACTGCACGTGGTGGACTCGGAGAACCACCGCATTCAGACCCTCTTTATCAGCACGGGAAACTGGGTCCGCGAGTGGGGGACCGCCGGGTCGGGCGCCAGCGAGTTCCGGCTGCCGCGCAGCATCGCGGTGGCGACCACAGGCAACCTCTATATCGCCGATACGGGCAACCACCGCATCGGCCTCTTCACCGCTGCGGGGCTATCGATCAGCCAGTGGGGGCAGCGCGGTCGCGCCGACGGCCAGTTCGCCAGCCCCCAGGGCATCGCCGCCCATCGCGAGGGTGGGATCGATTACGTCTATGTGGCCGATACGGGCAACGATCGCATCCAGCGCTTCATCGGCGACGGCACCTACCTGCGCCAATGGGGCACCACCGGCAACGGCCCCCGCCAGCTTCGCCAGCCCTCTGACCTGACCATCGCCCCCACCGGCATGGTCTACGTGGCGGATACCGGCAACGACCGGGTCCAGGCCTTTGATCCCCAAGGCTCTTATGTGCTCTTGCCCGGCCATGCTTCGCTCCGGTCGCCGCGCGGGATCAGCGCCGGGGATAACGAGCGCCTCTATGTCGCCGACACCCTGAGCCATCGCCTTCAGGTCTTGAGCTACGCCGGGCAGCCGGTGGCCCAGTGGGGCGAGCAAGGCAGCGGGCCAGGGCAGCTGCTCTTCCCCTCCGCCCTTGCCTGGGGGCCCGATGGGCGGCTCTATGTGGCCGATACCGAGAACCACCGCATCCAGGTCTGGAACCGGCAGGGCCAGTCAGTGGCCCAGTGGGGTGGCCGCGGAGCCGAGCCAGGGCGCTTTGAGCAACCCGGCGGCATCGCCGTGGACCAGCGCACCGGCGAGGTGTTCGTGGCCGATACCGGCAACCAGCGCATCCAGAAATTCGACGCATCCGGGCGCTTCCTGGCCCAATGGGGCGCCTATGGCTGCGAGCTGGGGGAGTTCAATGCCCCCTCCGGAGTCGCCGTGGGCGAGAGCGGAGATGTGTATGTCACCGATGCCAACAACCGCGTTCAGGTCTTTGCATGCGCCAATTGCGCGGACGTCACGCCGACCCCCACGCCCGGCCCCACCACCCTGCGCTTCCCCCTGGTGCTGCACAACTATCCGCGCTGGCAACTCGTTGGAGCCGCGAATATCGCCATCAAGTCCATGGCGCTCAACGTCCTGCAGCCCAGCGTCGGCTATGCCGGGACGGGCGGACATGGCTTTTTCCGCAAGCTGGATTGTGGCTCATCGTGGCAGGCCTTGCCCGCCTTTGGCGCCGATAGCATCTATGCCATCGCCTCCACTCAGGACGGCAGCATCTATGCCGCGATCTATGGCCAAGGGATCTCTATCTCCAAGGACAACGGCTCCAGTTGGAGCCCGGCCAGCGTCGGGCTAACCGATCCCTACGTCTATGCCGTGGTGGCCGCGCCCAACGACCCGCTGATCGCCTACGCCGCCTCGGATCGCGTCTATCGGACCGCCGACGGCGGTGCCACCTGGACGCCCAAGCCCAACGGCCTCACCAGCTCGGCGATCAACTGTCTGCTCGTCATCCCGGATTCCCCGCAGACCGTTCTGGCGGGCACCTTTGGCCAAGGCGTCTTTCGCTCCACCAGCGGCGGCGAGTCCTGGTCCCAGGCCAATGCCGGCCTCACCAACCTGGTGGTGTGGAGCCTGGCGGTCAGCCCCGCCGACTCGCGTATCCTCCTGGCGGGAACGGATGGCGGCGTCTTTCGCAGCGAGGATCGGGGCGAAAGCTGGACCCGGGTGGGCCTGGGCAAAACCTATTGCCTGGCCACCCATGCCCAGCAGCGGCGGACCATCTTGGCGGGGACGGCGGGCAGCGGCGTCTTTATCAGCCGTGACAGCGGCCTGACCTGGGCGCCCCTCAACAACGGCCTCGGCAACCTGGTGGTGCAAGCCCTGGTCATCGACCACCGCGAGTGCGATAGGCTGTATGCAGGGACCAACAGCGGTATCTGGGCCATCCCCCTCGACTGAGGGTTGCCGCCGCCCGCGATCTCGCTATAATGCGGCCAGTTGGCCATCACCGAATAGAGGAGATAGGGAATGAAGCTTTCCGTTTTCACCGTCATGCTGCCCGAATACGGACTGCAGGATGCGGCCAAGCTGCTGGCCGATCATGGCTATGAGGGCGTCGAGTGGCGCGTGACCAGCGTCCGTCCGGACCTGGCCGGGAATCCACCGTCCTTCTGGGGCAATAACCGCTGCACCGTGGACGTGGCGACGCTGCCGCAGCAGGCGACGACGCTCCGCGACCTGACCAAAAAGGCGGGGCTCGAGATGTGCAACCTGGCCACCTACATGGCCGCCAGCGAGCTGGAGCAGATCGAAAAGGTCATGCAGGCGGCTAAGGTCTTGGGCGCGCCCTCCTTGCGCGTGGGCGTGCCGCGCTATGACCGCACCCGCTCCTATAGCGAGCTATTCGCCGAGGCCCGTGCTTCCCTGGCCGAGGTGGAAAAGCTCTCCAAGAAGTATGGCATCAAGGGGCTCATCGAGATCCACATGGGCAATATCACCCCGTCCGCCAGCGCGGCGCGGCGGCTGATCGAGGCCTTTGACCCCAAGCACATCGGCGCGATCTATGATCCCGGCAACATGATGTACGAGGGCTATGAGGCCTGGCGGATGGGCCTAGAGATCCTGGGCGAGTACCTGGGCCACGTGCACGTCAAGAACACGCGCTGGGTCACCACCGGGACCGACGAGAACGGCACGGTGCACTGGCAGGCCGAGGCCACGCCCGTGAACGAGGGCATGGCCGATTGGGGCCAGATCATCGCCGATCTGCAACACGTGGGATACGATGGCTTCCTCTCCTTCGAGGATTTCAGCACCCTGCCCACCCCGGACAAGCTGGCGCGGAACGCCGTCTATATGCGCAAGCTGCTGGCGCGGTAAAGAATACGGCCCCTAAAGGTCAGATAGACCTTTAGGGGCTGCGCTCGGTCACTCGTGGTGAACCCTCTGGCGCGATCGCAGGCTTGTCCATGGTGAACGTTGGGCCGCCGTCCAGCCTCTATATCCATATCCCCTTCTGCCAGTCGAAATGCGCCTATTGCGATTTCAACTCGTATGCTGGGCTGGAACGGCTGCAGGAGCCCTACGTCGCCGCCCTCTTGGCCGAGATGGACCTCGCCGCGGCGCGCTGCCCGGATCTCGCTCTCCGCACGATCTATGTCGGCGGGGGTACCCCCACGCTCCTGCCCGCCGAGCAACTGCGGCGGGTGCTGGATGGCTGCCGCGCCTGCTTTCGCGTCGCCGCCGATGCCGAGCTCACCGTGGAGGCCAACCCCGGCACGCTGGACGAAGCCAAGCTGGCCGCGCTGCTGGCGGCGGGCGTCACCCGCCTGAGCCTGGGAGTGCAGACCTTCGACGACGCCCTGCTGCGGCAACTGGGGCGCATCCACACCGCCCAGGAGGCCGTGGAGACCTACCGGCTCGCCCGCCGCGCCGGCCTGGACCACATCAACCTGGACCTGATCTATGGCTTGCCCGGGGCCAGCCTCGGGGACTGGCAGGCGGCGTTGGGCCAGGCGCTGGACCTGGGGCCCGACCACCTATCGCTCTACGCCCTGACGCTCCACGACGAGACGCCCCTGGCCCGCGCCATCGCGCAGGGCCGGGCGCCCAGGCTGGATGACGACCTGGCGGCGGATATGTACCTCTGGGCGCTGGAGGCGTTGGGGCAGGCCGGCTATACCCACTATGAGATCTCGAATTGGGCGCGAGGGCCCGGCGCCATCTGCCAGCACAACCTCACCTATTGGCTGGACCTGCCCTATCTCGGGCTGGGCGCCGGGGCGCATGGCTATCTGGAGCGCCGGCGCTACTGGAACGTGGCCCTTCCCGCCATCTACATCGACAGGCTGCGGGAGGGCCAGCCGCCGACCGAGGGCGACGAGTTCATCGATCGAGCCGCCGAGATGTCCGAGATGATGATCCTCGGGCTGCGCCTGATGGCGGGCGTGAGCGAGGCCCGCTTTGCCGCCCGCTTTGGCGTCACGATGCGCGACGTCTATGGCGCCGAGATCGACGACTTGGCCCGCCTGGGCCTGCTGCTCGCCGACCCGGAGGGCATCCGCCTCGCGCCGCCGGGGTAT
Organism: Chloroflexota bacterium; assembly: GCA_012689325.1. Classification (GTDB taxonomy): domain Bacteria; phylum Chloroflexota; class Anaerolineae; order JAAYEA01; family JAAYEA01; genus JAAYEA01. The sequence continues at coordinate 2,371 of JAAYEA010000495.1, read as the reverse complement.
CTCCTGGGCAACGACGTGTTCGAGCGCTTTGTCCTGACCGAAGGAGGATAGATCGCCATGGTCATCGTGCTGGGCGCTGGCAAGGGGGCACCGAACTATGAGGGCTTGGCCCGGGCCGCCAGGGAGGGCGACGCGGAGACGCGACTGGCCGCGCTGCAGGCGCTGGGCAAGCTGGGCGATGAGCGGGCGGTCGCGCTGCTCCGCGAAAGCCTTGGCGCAGAGGATGTGGAGCTGCGGCGCGCGGCGGCGAGGGCCCTCTACCAACTGCTCGGCGAACGCGCCAGCCAGGTGCTGGATCAGCACACGCTGCGACACGTTCTCCACTTCCGCGCGCCGGAAGAGATCCTCTGCTCGCCGGTGGCCATCCGCCTCTTTTTGGAGTCGCTCGACATCCTGGACGTCGCCAGCGCCAGCCTCGACATCGAGCATGGCGACGGCAGCGTCGTCTCGGGGTCACCCATGGCGAGCTATGAGGCGCGGACCCTGCGCACTTCCGGCGCCGAGCTGGACGCCGATGAGGTGGTGCGGCGGGCGATGGCCTTCTATCGGAACGCCGGCGATGACGCCGACGGCTGGTGGGCCATCGGCCCCATGCGCGGGACGGGCGTCATCTCGTTTCGGCAGGGGGATCGCTACGGGGAAACGCTGCACGAGTTGGCCATCGCGCGCATCGGGCCAGAACGCTACCTGGCGCTGATCACCCGCTGCCGCTATGCGGATTGGGACTGAGGGCGCGACTCAGCGCAGCCCGTGCTCGCGCAGATAGCCCAGCAGCACGTCGGGAAAGTTGATCGACGTGCCATCCGCGCCGGACTCGACGACGCGCACCATCAGCGCCTCGTCCGCCAGGCCCCAGGCGCGGACCTCCAGCCCCTCACGGTGGGCCAGGTCCACCAGCTCGGGCGTGATCTCGGTGGCTTTGGGGCAGATCTGCACCATCCCCGCGGCGCGGACCCGCTCGATAGCCTCGGGGTCAAAGGTCCGGGTCAGCCAGCTCACCCGCAACACCGGCGCCAGCTCCCGCACCGCGATCACGCTCTCCCAATTGAAAGAGGTGAGGGTCAGGCTTGTGCCGAGGTCATAGCGTCGCAGCGCATCCACCACCCCGGCCTCCACGCCCGGCGCCTTGATCTCCAATGCCAAACCGGTGCGCCCGGCATAGCGCGCCAGGAACGCCTCCAGGGTGGGGATGCGCGTCCCGGCAAAGCGCGGCGCGAACCAGGCGCCCGCGTCCAAAGCGCCCAGGTCAGCCCAGGTGGACTCGTTGACCGCGCCCGACCCATTGGTGGTCCGGTCCACGCGCCGATCGTGGATCAAGACCAGGACCCCATCCTGCGTGGCCTGGATGTCCGTCTCCAGGCCGTCGGCGCCCATCTCCAGGGCGAGATCAAAGGATGGGAAGGTGTTCTCTGGCGCGTAGGAAGAGGCGCCGCGATGCCCAATCACTTGCAGCATGTCTATTACCCCACTCTGATCTGCTCATCCGCGCGGAATTCGATTCGCCACAACACATACAAGGCCAAGGCCAGCGCCATGCCCGCCGTGGCATAGGCCTCGCCGATCTGAGCCTGCATGATAAAGGTGGCCAGGATGCCCAGGCCGCAATTCACCAGACCCACCGCCAGGGCCACGGAAAGCTTGTCCATGCCCAGGCGCTGCAAGCGGTGGGTGGTGTGGTCCACGCCGCCCTTGAAGAACGAGACCCCGCGCCGCCGCCGCGAGATAAAGACGAGGGCGGTATCAAAGATCGGCAGGCCCAGCACGAACACGGGCACCATCCAGGTCACCAGGTTGGTATTCCCCGGCACGCGCAGCTTGATCCCCAGCACCGCCAGCATAAAGCCCAGGAAGAGCGCCCCGGCATCGCCCATAAAGATGCGCGCCTGGGGCAGGGGCAGGTTATAGCGCGCAAAGGCCAGGCTGGCCCCCGTCAGCGCCGCCGCCAGCATGGAGACCAGGTATTGCCCATTCAGAACCGCGATCAGCGTGAAAAAAGCCCCGCTGACGGCCCCTAGCATGGCGGCGATGCCGTCCATATTGTCGAGATAGTTCACGGCGTTGGTGATATAGAGCAGCCAGCAGGCCGTCAGCAGCACGTTGACCGCCGGCGGGACGCGCAGGCTGATGCGTACGCCCGACCACATCACCAGCGCCACCGGGGCGAGCTGCGCCAGCAGCTTGACCTTGTGATCGAGCCGGCGGCGGTCGTCCCATAGCCCGATAGCCGCCATCAGCGAGGCGCTCGCCAGGATGCCGAACAGCTCGGGCAGGCGCAGCACCGGGCCAATAAAGGTGGACACCAGCCACGTGGCCGCCAGCAGCGCCACAATGGCCCCGCCATAGATCGCGACCCCGCCCATCAGCGGCGTGG
>JAAYEA010000494.1 GCA_012689325.1 Chloroflexota bacterium | reverse complement strand
GCTCGAAACTGGCCTGCTCTCCTGACTCGCTGGCGATGCGCGGCCACGGGCTGCTCATCGCCTCCAGATCCTTCGCATTGGCTTGCATCTCGCTGATATAACACCGCGGGCACGCGATTTGTGACAGCTAGAATCTGCCGTCGCGCACCTGGAACTTGGTCGGCTTGCCCAGTGTGGCGCCGCCGCTCTTGACCCAATCGGCCACCCAGCCGATGACCGCCCCTAGCGGGACGCGCGGGTAGCCCAGCAGCGCGTGGGCGCGCTGAGCGTTGTTCAGCAGGGCTGTGGGCGCCTCGGTCCCTTGCAGGATCGGCTCGCGGCCCAGCAGCCGCCCGAACTGCTCAGCCAGTTGCCGCACCGAGATCGTCTCCGGACCGGTGATGTTGAGCACCAGCGGCGGACGCGTCGCCAGCTTCAGGCAGCGCAGGGCATAGGCGTTGGCGTCGCCCTGCCAGATGACGTTGGCGTACCCCATGGTCAGGTCCACCGGCTCGCCGTGGGCCACCTTGGTCGCCACGTCCAGCAGCACGCCGTAGCGCATCTCGACCGCATAGTTGAGGCGATAGATCGCGAGGTCGATGCCAAGCTGCTGCGCAAAGTGCTGCATGATCCGCTCGCGGCCCAGCACGCTCTGCGCATACTCGCCCACCGGCGCGGGGGCGGTCTCTTCCATGCACCCGCCGGAGGCAGTGGGGACGAAGGGATAGATATTGCCGCTGGAGAAAGCCACCATCCGCGAGCCGGGGAACCGTTGCGTCACCAGCCCGGGCAGAAACGAGTTGATCGCCCAGGTCAGCGGCTCCTGGCCCGTGGCCCCAAACTTGTGCCCCACCATGAAAACGATGTTGGGCGCGTCAGGCAGCCGCCGCAGCGCCGCCGCATCGATCAGGTCAGCCGATATGGTCTCCACGCCAGCGCGTTGCAACGCCTCCGCCGAGCCCGGCGTGGAAAAGCGCGAGACGGCGATGATGCGCTTGCGCAGCCCACCCTCGGCGACGGCCCGCTGGGCCAGCAGGGCCATCGAGGGCCCCATCTTGCCCGCCGCGCCCAGGATCATCACGTCACCGTCCAGGGCGGCGAGGTCGGCGATCAGGTCCGCGTTGGGCGTGGAAAGGAAATCCTCCAGCTCTTGCTCCGAGGCAAAGCGAGCGGGCAGGCTCATCGTGGCGTCGGTCATGGCGAAATCCCCCTTGTGATGGCGTGATGCGCGCAAGGCGCGTTGTGAAACAGGACCGTTTCATCATAGCACAAACGCCCGTACAAGGGGAAACGGGGTCAAGGGAGGGTATGCGGGAGAGAGCGCGTCCGCCTAGCCGTTGCCCTGGCGGTTCTCGGAGAGCCAGCTCTCGAACTCGGAGGCCTCGATGCGCCAGCCACGCCCCACCTTGTAGGCCGGGAGAGTCTGCCGATTGATCCACCGGCGCACGGTATAGATGGAGACCTTGAGCAGGTCAGCCACCTCTTCGGGAGTGAGAAACGAGTCTTTTTTCACAGTCATTCGGCCAACCTCCCTGATGCGGTGCGGCGGGCGCGGCGACGCGAAGGCGCGTGGCTTGGCCGTCATTCTCTTCACAATATAGCACAAGGGAGCATATAGGGCGATGGGATAATGGTACTATTTGCCCGTTGTCCCAAAGCGTGTTACATTGCTGCGCGAGATCACCAAGGAGAGGTGCACATGCTGCTTGTCGCTTCGATGAACGGCCGCGTCGGCATTTCTGTCGCGATGGAGGTGCTGCGCCGCGGCGGCAGCGCCCTGGACGCCGTGGAGACGGGCATTCGCCTCGTGGAGGCCAACGCCGACGACCACAGCGTGGGGGTGGGAGGCACGCCCAACCTGCT
>JAAYEA010000063.1 GCA_012689325.1 Chloroflexota bacterium | reverse complement strand
CGCCTCCCAATCCCCCAATGATAGGCCGTTTTGGCCACTTGTCAACTGCGGCGCGGAGGGCTTGGTTTCGCCATTTGCGCCTGCGCGGCGCCTGTGGGATAATCCGGCCACCAGACGGAGCGCTGGATACCGATCACACCCCAAAAAGGAGCCGAACGTGAGCTCAACACCCGAGTTCTGCACCCAATGTGGCACCCCACTTCCCTCTGGCGCGCGGTTCTGCGGTCGCTGCGGAAATGCGGTCGAGCCCATCCCAGCGGCGCCAGGGCGGCAACCTGCGCCCGAGCCCGTCGGACGGCCGCCCGTCGGCGAGCCAGCGCGGCCCGCGGCCGCCCCGAGCGAGCCGATCCTCGGCATCATGCCCAACGTGCAGCGGCGCAAGGGGTTCATGGGCCTGAGCTACGAGAACTATAGCGTGATCATCACCCCCAAGCGGCTGATCTTTGCCTTGGTGACGACCCAGCTCATGAAAGAGATGGTGGCGGCCGCTCGTGACGAGGCCAAGGCGAAAGGCGCGGGGTTCATGGGGCAGTGGGCGGCGCAGATGGGCTGGGTGCAGTCGCTCATCCGGCGCTACGAGGGCAAGACCGGCGACGAGATACTGGCCGAGTATCCGGGCAGCTTTGCCATCACGGTGGGGGAGATCAAAAAGATCAGCCTGAGCGAGAGCGAGGACGACGAGTCGGGCAAGGTCGAGCGCCGCATGGTCATCGAGGGAGCCAACGGCAAGCAAAAGTACCTCCTGGGCAGCACCAGCCTGAACGACGCCAGGCGGTTGCTGCGCCAGGCCCTCCCGCAGCAGGTCAAATGAGAGGGCTGGAAGCGTAGGCCGCCGCCACGCGCGGCAGCCCGAGGAACGGGAGCGAGATGGCATCCTCCGAGGATAGATCGAGGGCGGGTCAAACCAGCACGGGGGTGTTGGGCATCGTCACGATTTGACTCAGAAGCGGCGATTAGGTATAATCTGTTCAGTCGAAAAGGTATTGGGATCAGGCTAGCGCCGGACAGACCCGCAAGTTGCCCGACGTTAGCCCGTCCCAATACCTTTTTTGTTTAGGAGCTGCTACCTGGACGCTGCCCATGGGGCGCGGCCAGGCGCAGGGAATGCTCCGCCACCACGATCTATATGATGGAGGGGTATCCATGGGACAGAACGGTTTGCCTGCGGGGTTTGTCGCCACTCACCAGGGCGGCGGATTGACCTCCGCCGCAGTGCTGGAGCGCCGTGAGCAGCACGGCAGGAATGAGCTGCCTACAACCAAGGGGGTCTCCCCTTGGATGATCTTGTTGGCGCAGTTCAAGAGCCCGTTGGTGTATATCATCTTGGCCGCTGCGCTCATTTCGCTGATCATGGGCGAGATGACTGACTTTGCCATCATTATGGCAGTGGTCGTGATCGACGCGGTGCTGGGTTTTGTGCAGGAGTACCAGGCTCAGCGCACTTATACCGCCCTGAAGAGCCTACTCAAGCCCACAGCCATCGCTATCCGCGACGGCCAGCGCCAGGAAGTGGAAGTCTGGGAGTTGGTGCCAGGCGACCTGGTGGTGCTGGGCGCCGGCGAGCGCATCCCAGCGGATGGCGTGTTGCTGGAGAGCGCCAAGCTGGCGGTCGACGAGGCTATCCTGACTGGTGAAAGCGAGCCAGTTACCAAGAGCGATGACGCTGCCGCCAAGCAGCCGGTGTACATGGGCACCACGGTTGTTACCGGTCGAGGGGTGATGGCTGTCACGGAAACCGGCATCCACGCCGAGCTAGGCAAGATCGCCACTAGCCTGCACGAGGCGGAAGAGCAGGAGACGCCGCTGCAGACACGCCTGAAGCAGTTCAGCAAGTCCCTCACCAAGCTGGTGATCGCCGTGACGCTCGGCATCTATATCGTGGGTGTGATCACGGGTCGCGACATGGTGGAGATGCTGCGCGTGTCCATCATCCTGGCTATCGCCGCAGTGCCGGAGGGGCTCCTCATCGCGGTGACGGTGGTACTGGTGCTGGGCATGCGCAAGATCCTGAAGCGCAACGGACTGGTGAAGAAGCTTTTGGCCGTGGAGACCCTTGGCTCGGTGACCGTGATCTGCACCGACAAGACGGGCACCCTCACCGAAGGGCGCATGCGCGTGACCCACCACGACTTTGCGGACCAGGACCGCGCGGTGCAGACCATGATCCTGTGCAACAACCTGGATGGGCCCGTGGATGTGGCCTTGTGGGAGTTCGCTCGCCAGGAGCTGGGCGACGATCCCGAACGTCTGCTCGAGCAAGCCGAGCGCCTGGGGGAGGAGCCGTTCACCAGCGAGGCCAAGTTCATGGTCACGTCCAACCGCATAGATGGGCAGAGTCTGGATTATCTCAAGGGCGCGCCGGAGGTGGTGCTGGGCATGTGCCAGGCCAGCGACGAGCAACGCCAGCGGGTGCTGGGTCTAGTGGACCAGTGGGCTGGCGAGGGGCTGCGCCCCTTGGGCTTGGCGGTCCGTGAGGCGGCATCGCTGGAAACGCGGAGCGGATACACCTGGGTTGGGCTGGTGGCCATGGAGGATCCCATTCGTGAGGGGGTGCGCGAGTCCATTGATATCGCACACCGGGCCGGCGTTGCCGTCAAGATGGTCACCGGGGACTATCGCCGTACGGCAGTGCGCATCGCGGCCATGGCTGGCCTCAAAGTGGACGACAGCCAGGTGATGGAGGGCGCAGAACTGGCCGCGCTGGATGACGAGGCGCTGAAGCAGCGAGTGGAACGGACGGCGGTCTTTTCCCGTATCCGCCCGCAGGACAAGCTGCGCATCGTCAAGGCGCTGCAAGCCAACGGCGAGATGGTGGCAATGATCGGCGATGGCGTCAACGATGCCCCTGCGCTGAAGCGGTCCAACATCGGCGTGGTCGTCGGCAGCGCCACGGATGTGGCCAAAGAGACGGCTGACCTGATCCTGTTGGATAACAACTTTCGAACGGTGGTGGCGGCGATCGAGGAAGGCCGTGTCATCTTTGAGAATATCCGCAAGGTCGTGGCCTACACGCTCTCCAATTCGTTCGCCGAGGTGCTTACCATTTTCGCCGCCATGGTGCTGGGCTGGCCCGCGCCGCTGGCTGTGGCTCAGATCCTGTGGATTCATCTGATCTGTGATGGCCCATCCGATATCGTCCTCGGCTTCGAGCCCAAGGAAGCGGGTATCATGGACGAGAAGCCCAAACGGCGGGATGAGCCGATCCTCAACCGGTTGAGTCTGTCGCTGATCGGCATCATCAGTGGCGCAAGCGCAGTGGTGGCCCTGGCGCTTTTCGGTCACTACTGGCTGACGCATCAAGACCTGCGCAGCGCCCAGTCTCTGGCCTTTGGCGTCTTTGCCGTGAACTCGATGATCTATATCTTTCCCTACCGCAGCTTGCGGCGCTCTCTGCTGCACATCAACAAGCTGTCCGCCAACAAGCCGCTCATCTGGGCGGTGGTGGCCGGGTTGGCCCTGGCGTTCGGCGCTTTTCAAGTGGCGCCGATTCGCAACATGCTGGGCATCGAACACCTGCACCTGGCCCAATGGGCGCTCATCGGCGGTGTGGCCCTGGGAATGCTGCTGGTGGTGGAGCTGGCCAAGTTCGTCTCCAACCGGTGGCGTGGCCGCCCAGCGGTGGAGGCTGGCGGAGTCCGGTCAGCCCCATAGTTCGGGGGCCAAGGCCCGAGGACATTACCGGCAGGCCCGACGGCCCCAGCGCGAATCTGGCGGTGGCTCAGCCGGACGCGCTGACTGGCGCGATATGGTAGGAAAAGGGAGAGGCCATCTTGATCAAGATGGCCTCTCGTTGTTGTCAGCAGAGCGGTGATCTAGCCAGCGGCCTGGCCAAGGTAGAGCGGCCAGACGATCAGGGCCAGCAGGATCTTCCAGCCCGTGATCTCGGCAAAGCCGATGG
>JAAYEA010000493.1 GCA_012689325.1 Chloroflexota bacterium | reverse complement strand
GAGGCCGTGCGGGACCGCAAGGTGGTGCGGCTGAGCTAGGACCACGAAACACACGAGCCACACGAAAAAGGAAAGGCCGGTTCATCTTTCGTGTATTTGGTGTGTTTCGTGGTGGATATCCCCGGTCTTGACTGAATGGAGGCGTCCATGAAAGCTCAAGTCGCGTTTCTGCATGGGCCGCGGGACCTGCGGGTCCGCGAGGTGGAGATCCCGCCCCTCCGGCCCGACCAGGTGCTGATCAAGGTCGGCGCCTGCGGCATCTGCGGCTCCGACGTCGAGTGCTACGAGGGGCGTTCCGCCGAGGGGCGCTATGACCTTGGCCCTTATACCCCCGGCCACGAATGGGGCGGCCAGATCGTCGAGGTGGGCAGCGGCGTGACCACGCTCCGGCCCGGTTACAAGGTCACCGGCGACTGCGTGATGCGCTGCGGCGTCTGCCGCAACTGCCGCGAGGGGCTGATGCCCTCCGCCTGCCTGAACATGCGCGAGGCCGGCTTTCGCCCCGATTCCCCCGGAGGCATGGGCGAGTACATGGTCATCGAGGAGCCCTACGTCCACCGCATCCCCGATCGCTGGAGCTACGAGGACGGCGGCTGGGTGGAGACCTTTTCCATCGGCTATTTCGGCATCTGGGGCAACGGCGGCTATATCGACGCCAGCGACACCGCTGTGATCTTGGGCGCCGGGCCGGTGGGGCTCTCCGCCGCCATGGTGGCGCGGACCTCCGGCGCGCGCACCATCGTCGTCGAGCCCATCGCGGCGCGGCGGGAGCGGGCGCTGCGCTACGGCGCCGAGGTCGCGCTGGACCCGGCGGACGGGCTGGTGGAGCGCCTGGCCGAGCTCACCGACGGCCGCCTGGGGACCGTGGTGGTGGAATGCTCGGGCAAGGACGCCGCTATCGCCTCGCTCTTTGACCTCGCCGGCCACAGCGCCCGGGTGCGGCTCATCGGCCACTCCATCGGGCGCAAGGTGCCGGTGGAGATCGGCAAGACCATCTGGCGGACGCTGGACATCAGCGGCGCGGGCGGCACCCGCAACTTTGCCGAGCGGACCATCCGCTTCATGGATCGCATCCGCGGCGCGTACGATTTCGCGGCGCTCAACACGCACCATGTCCCCTTTGAGCGCATCCACGAGGCCTTTGACCTGGCCATTCACGACAAGGAGCACGCCTTCAAGGTGATGCTGACCTTCTAAACCAATGCCAAGGTCAAACCTACATACCAGACAGAGCGGCTCCTATGTAGTGACGACTTTAGTCGTTCCGGGCGGGCCAGGAGCGACTGAATGCGGCATTCCATGCCGACGCCACTACATGGCCGCTCGACACCTCGCTTGCTAGATTCCGGGCGGGTCGCGTCCGTTTTCAGACAGCCGCCTGTAGGTCGCATTCTCGTATCACTTCAGAAGACGGCGCCCCTCGGCTGGCCTACTCCGCCAGCTTCGGGCGGGTGCAGGTGTCGCGATAGTCCGCCTCCGCGCCGAGGTAACTCGCCCGCTCGGCGGGGGTGAGCTCGCGGCGGACCAGCCCGCAGGCCAGCGCCACGGCGGCGTCCAGATCGGCCAGCATGGCCCGCTCGCCGCCCTCGTCCCAGCGCGCCGTGGCGCCGGGGAGGGCGTTGCCCGCCGCCGCATAGTCCGTGGCGGCGTGGGGAGCGGCGAGGCAGGCGCCGGTGGCGAGGTCGTACGCTTCCACGCCCAGCTCGGTGGCTACCGCCAGGCGCCGCCCGTCGGACGACCACTGCAACGCCGGCGGCGCGCCCTCGGCCAGCAGGGCGGAGCGCCAGACGGCCGCCTCTCGCCCGCCCTCTCCCTCGATCAAGACCATCTCGGCGTCGCGGACGGCCAGCAGCCACGCGCCGTCCGGGCTCCAGACCAGGTCCTGGTAGTGGAGCGCTCCCGCCGAGAGCTGCCAGAGCCGCGCGCCGCCCTGGTCCCAGGCCGCCAGTTCCTGCCCCCCCGCGCTGACCGCGGCGACCCGGCGGCCGTCGGGGCTCCAGGCGGCCAGGCTGATCGCGCCCCCGCCCTCCAACTCGACCAGTTGCGCCCCCGTGGCCACGTCCCAGAGGCCGAGCCGCCCCTCCGGCGTCGCGCTCAGCAGCCGCTGGCCATCCGGCGCGGCCCACGCGGGCGTCGAGCGTCGGGCCGCGGCCTCCAGGCCGGCGGGCGACTGCCAAACGCGCCAGCCAGGGTGGCCCAGGGCGCGATAGAGGGCGGCGGCGACCTGGTCGGCCGCGGCGCCGGAGCGGTTCCACGCGGCGAGGCGGCGGGCCGCTTCCACCGCCAAGAGCAGCGCCAGGTCGCGGTCCTCCGCCAGCGCTGCCTGCGACTGCGCTGCCAGCTTGAGCGCCCGCTCCACGCCGATCTGCCGCTCCAGCCAGTGTTTCTCCTCTTTCAGCTCCTCTTGCGCCGCCGAGAAGGACTCGGTCACGGCGACCAGCGTGGCCACCACCTGCGCCGTCTCGGAGACCTGCGCCTGCGCGCCCGCCGCCTGCTGCTCAGCCTTGGCCTTGGCCGCGGCGAGGCTCGCGCTCTCCTGTCGGGCCGTCCACCAGGCCCCCAGCGCCACCAGCAGCCCGGCCAGCGCCAGCGCCGCCATCCCGCGCAGTAGGCTGCCCCAATGGCCCTCCCGCTCCAGCCCGCGCTCCGCCTCGCGGCACGCCTGGAGAAAGTCGGACTCCACCTCGCCCACCTCGGCGGGATGGGTGGCCGCCCACCGCTCCGCCTGGGCCAGCGCCTCGTCGCGCCAGAGCAGCCCCGCCGGGCAGCCCAGCGCCTGCCAGGCCTCCGCCGCCTGCCGCACGGGGGACGACGCGGGTGCGGGCGCTTTGCCTGCCGCCAGCTCCAGCGGCGCCATCGCGGGCCCCGGCCGCTCCACCTTCCAGACGCTCCCTCGGTATCCTTGCGTTGGCATCCCGGCGCTCATCGTGGCACCTCCTCGGCAACTCGCCTCCTTGCCTTCAGTGTAGCCGCCGAGCGCAACGGGACCGTGATGCGCCCGTGACAAAAG
>JAAYEA010000492.1 GCA_012689325.1 Chloroflexota bacterium | reverse complement strand
CGGCGTGTGTGTATCGGTCGGCGTCGGCGTATGGGTGGGCGTCATCGTCAGGGTCGGCGGCAGCGTGGGCGTCCCCGTGGCCGTGTGGGTGAAGGTGGCGGTGGCCGTGCCGGTAGGCGTCGGCGTGCCCGTGGGGCCCGTGGTTGGCGTGTGGGTGGGCGTGGGCGTCCAGGTCGGCGTCGGTGTGATCGTCGGCGTCGCGGTGATGGTGGGCGTCAGCGTGATGGTCGGCGTCGGCGTAGGCGTGCCCGTGAGCGTGGCCGTGCGGGTCACCGTCGGCGTGTTGATCCAGGTGGAGGTGCGCGTCGGCGTCCCCGTCCAGGTCGGCGTGCGGGTCCAGGTGGGCGTCTTGGTCCAGGTGCCGGTGCGGGTGGCCGTGAGCGTGCGGGTGCGCGTCGCCGTGCGTGTCTTGGTGAGCGTCCGCGTCGTGGTGGCGGTCCAGGTGGGCGTGTTGGTGATGGTCGGTGTGGACGTCCAGGTGGCGGTGGGCGTGGGCAGGTCCGCGCAAAGCACGCGCAGGGTATATCCGCCGGCAGGCAGCCCTTCCTCGATCACCTCCACCGCGATATAATAGCGCCCGGGGTTGACGAACATGGCGATGCGCTCGTCCTCGTTGATCACGCCGCCGGAGAAGGCGAGCATGGCCTGGTTTTGGTCATAGAGCGATAGGTCCCAGTCCACGTCGGGGGGCATGCCGGTCAGCTCGACGATGAGCTCCATCTCGTAGGGCAGGTCGATGTAGAACATGTCCACCAGATCGCCCTCGGGCGGGTCCATCAGGCAGCTATAGCTCTCGCCGCAGGCCAGCGGACCATAGGCCACCTCGACATAGTCGTTGACCTCCTGGCAGGGGCCAGCGGGAGTGGGCAGCCGCGGGCGCGTCGCACTGGGCGAAGGCCGCGCTGTCGGGGACTGCGGCGGTGGCGGCGGCTGGTTCCCTCCCGCGCAGCTCACTTGCAGGGCATAGGTGCCCGCCGGCGCGGCGGTGTTGGAGACCAGCACGGCGATATGGAGCCGGCCCGGCGGCGCGACATAGCTCAGGAACTCGTCGCTGTTGCCGCCATTGTCAGAAAATCCAACCTCGATCTCGTCCGGGTCGTACAGGTGCAAGCTCCAGTTGCTATTCTCCGGGATCTCGGTCAGGCTGATCTCGAGCTCGGTGGTCTCGGCCAGGTCGACATAGTAGACGTCGGCCAGGTCGCCGCCCACCGGGCTGAGGTCGCAGCGGTAGAGCAAGTCGCAAGCGATGGGGCCGATGGCGGTGTCAAAGCTGCTGTTCGGCTCCGCGCAGGCGTCAGTTGGGGCCGCTGGCGGGGTGGTGGCCGAGGCGGGCGGCACGCCGTCGGCGCCGCAGGACACCTCCAGGGTATAGGGCCGATCCTCCACGCCGTCACCCACGGTCTGGACGGCGATATAGTAGCGTCCTGGCCCCACGTTCGTGTCGATCTGCTCATCGGCGAGGGCTTCCCCATCGGAGACGGTGATGATCTGCAGGTTGCCGTCGAACAGGTAGAGATCCAGGTTCGTAGCGAGCTCGCGCAACAGGATGTGCAAAGGCGCGGGGGTGGCGAACTCGATATAGTAAAAGTCGGTATCGCCCTCGGGCCAGGCGAGGCATTGCAGGGTGATCGGGCAGGCCAGCGGGCCGACGGCCTCGTTGAAAGCGTCGTTGGGCTCACGGCACAGCGTCGCCAGGTCCGGCGTGGACGTCCAGGTGGCGGTAGGCAAGGGCGTCTCGCTGGGCGTCGAGGTCGGGGCCGCGGGCGTGGCGGTGTCCGCCGGCGGGACCGTCGGCGTATCGGTGGGCGCGCTGGGCGAGCCTTCCCCGGGCTGCGCGGTGAGGGTCTGCTCCTCGACCACCTGGGCTGAGGGGCTGGGGATGGGTGTGGCGTTTCGCGATCCGCCGTCAAACATGTTGCTGGCGATGAGCGCGATGCCGATGCCGCCCAGGAGCACGATGAACAACTCCAAGAGGAGCCAGCGGTACCGGTCTTCTTGGCGGGCGCGCGGGTTAGGTCGTCTCCTGCTAGCTTGGGTCCTCGCCATGTTCCTGTGGGTTATCGCTTTCTGCGGATTCGGCCTGCCGTTTGAAATCCACGAACCGGTAGCCGATGCCGCGCTCGTTAAAGATGTATTTGGGGCTGGATGGATCCGGCTCGATTTTCTGGCGCAGGTAGGTGATATAGAGGCGCAAGAGCTGGGTGTCGTCGCGGTATTCGTAGCCCCAGACTTTGGAGAGCAGGGCCTCGTGGGTCATGACCCAGCCGGCGTTGTTCACCAGGTGATAGAGCAGACGGTATTCGGTGGGGCGCAGCTTGACCGGCTCGCCGCGGGCGATCACCTCGCGCCGCCTAAAGTCCACCGCCAGGTCCTCGTCGATGGTGATGGTGGTCTTGGCGGTGGGCGAGGGCATGGCCGCGCGCCGTAGGATGGCCTCGATGCGGCTGGTTAGCTCGCGCGGGCTGAAAGGCTTGGTGACATAATCATCAGCGCCGCCGACCAGGCCGCGCACCTTGTCGTCCTCTTCGCTCTTGATGGTCAGCATGATCACGGGGACGTTGGAGGTCTGCCGGATCGTCTCCAGCGCCTCGAAGCCATCCATCTCGGGCATCATCACGTCCAGCAGCACCAGGTCGGGGAGCTCGTCGCGCACCTTGGCCACGGCTTGCAGGCCGTTCTCCGCTTCGCTGACCTGATAGCCTTCCAGTTCCAGGTTCATGCGGATGAAGCGCCTCATGCGCGCTTCATCGTCCACCACCAAGATGAGCTTCTTTTCTTCCTCAGCCATGGCTTCCTCGAATAGATGGGCCCAGATCCAGGAGGGCTAGGCCGCCTGGCGCGGCAGGGCGAAATAGAACGTCGAGCCTTCGCCCGGGGCGCTCTCCACCCAGATGCGCCCCCCCAGCGCATCGATGATCGCCTTGCACAGGAACAGCCCCAACCCCGCGCCGGGGGTGCGCCGCGCCAGGCCCGAGTCCACCCGCGAGAAGGGCCTGAAGAGCTGCGCGCGGTCCTCCGGGGCGATGCCCACACCCTGATCGGCCACGAACACGATGGCCTCTTTGTCGTCGAAACGCCCGCCGACGCGAATCTCGCCGCCGTCGGGCGAGTACTTGATGGCGTTGGTCAAGAGGTTATAGAGCACCCCTTCCAGCCGCTCCTCGTCGCCATCCACGGGCGGATAGTTTTCCGGAAAGGCCACCTTGATCTCGTGGCTCGTGGTTTGCGATTGCAGCCGCTCGGCCACCTTGGCGGCCACCCTGGGCAAATAGACGTCGCTGATCTCCAGGCGCAGCGCGCCGGCCTGCACGCGGGAGGTATCCAGCAGGTTGTCGATGAGCCGCGCCAGCCGATCGCTCTCTTCCTCGATGATGGCCAGTCCCTCGCTCAAGGTCTCTTGGTCCCAGTGGGCATCCTCGCGGCGGAGCGTGCCCGCGTAGCCTTTGATCAGCGCCACCGGCGTCTTGAGCTCGTGCGAGATGACCGAGATAAAGGTGGACTTGAGCTCCTCCGCCTCGCGAAAGCGAGTGATGTCGTGCGCGTTGCAGATGATGCTCATCAACTCGCCATCTTGATCGAACAAGGGCGTATAGCTGACGCCCACCGTCACCCGCTTGTGGTTGCGGCGGATCAGATCCCCTTCGATGTAGAAGTGCTGGCCGCCGGCGATCTCGCGCAGCGGGCAATCCTGGTCGCAAAGGGGGCGACCTTGCCGGTCGCGCAGGTCCAGCACTTCGTGGCAAAGGCGGCCCCGCGCCGCCTCGGCCGACCAGCCGGTCAGCTCGGAAAGGGAACGGTTGACCACCTGCACGCGCTGGTCGGGGTCCAGGATCATGATCCCATCGGCGCTATTGGCGATGATGGTATCCAGCCGCTGCTTTTCCTCGGACACCTGCTGATAGAGCTGGGCATTGCGCACGGCGATGGCCGCCTGGTCCGCAAAGCTGGCCAGGCTTTGGCGGTCGCTCGCCGAGAAGCGCAGGTCGCGGGTGCGGAAGACATAGATGACGCCTTCCATGCTCTCTTCCAGCACCAAGGGCAGGGCGACCACCTGCCGCAAGGCAATGCCCACCGAGGCCGACACCAGGGCCAACCTGCGCCCCAGGTCCGGGATCTGCCACAAAGAAGGGTCGCTGGTCTCCTGGTGCGGGAGGTCCTCCCACAGCGGCTGAAAGAGCGACAGCGCCGCCACGGGGATGCCGATGCTGGCGCGCGGCGAGAACTCGCCGTCGGGCCCGCGCAACACGATCAGCCCGGCCTCGCCGCCCAACATGTCCACGGCGCTGCCCAGGATCAGCCGCAACAAGGAAGGCAGATCGAGCCGGGAGGTCATCGCCCGGCTGATGCGCAGCAGGTATTCCCTTTGGCGCAGTTGGACCTGGTAGTTTTCTAACATAAGCGGCATTCTACCACAAGTCCGGCGCAAGATCAAAGCGATTTGTCTCTCGTCGCGTCCGGCCTATAATAGGCACGGTCACAAATACGATGAGGAGCCGCTGATGAATCGCCAGCAAGCCTGGGATCTGCTCACCGAATACACCGCCAGCCCCAGCCTGATCAAGCATGCGCTCGCAGTGGAGGCGGCCATGCGCGCCTATGCCCGCCGATTCGGCGAGGACGAGGAGCGCTGGGGGGTGGTGGGGCTGATCCATGATTTCGACTATGAGCGCTATCCCACCATGGATGGCGCCACGCCGCGGGAGGAGTGGCACACCTACGCCGGCGCCCGGATCCTCCGCCAGCGCGGCTGGCCGGAAGAGGTGATCAAGGACGTGCTCGCCCATGCCGACTATGTGGGCCAGCCGCGAGACACCCAGCTACGCAAGTCGCTTTTCGCCGTGGACGAGCTGACCGGGCTGGTGATGGCGGTGGCCCTGGTGCGGCCCTCCAAGAACATCGCGGAGGTGCAGGTTAGCTCGGTGCGGAAAAAGTGGAAAGACCGCGCGTTCGCGGCGGGCGTCAAGCGCGAGGATGTGGAGCAAGGCGCGGCCGAGTTGGGCGT
>JAAYEA010000491.1 GCA_012689325.1 Chloroflexota bacterium | reverse complement strand
GTGGACACCGACACGCCGACGGCCACCTGGACGCACACGCCGGTGGACACCGACACGCCGACGGCCACCTGGACGCACACGCCGGTGGACACCGACACGCCGACGGCCACCTGGACCCACACGCCCGTGGACACCGACACGCCCACGGCCACCTGGACCCACACGCCCGTGGACACCGACACGCCGACGGCCACCTGGACCCACACGCCGGTGGACGCCGACACGCCCACGGCGACGGCGACCACGGCGCCCAATGCCCAGCCGGAAACGGTCTCGGCCAGCCCGACCACCGGCTATAGCGCGCCAGGCGCCGTTCTCACCTTCTCGGCGATCTACCGCGACCCCAATGGCTGGGCCGACCTGCGCTACGTCTATCTCCGCCTGAACACCAACGACGCGCTGACCGACTGCATCTATCTCCGCTACGACGTGGAGACCGGCGAGCTGCACATCCGCCAGCCCGACGATTCGGCCTGGCTCGGCGGCGGCCTGGCCGGCAGCGCGGGGACCGTCCAGACGAGCCATGCCACGCTGGACTATGGCCTGACCACGGCAGCCCACGCCGGGGATTATCTCACGGTGAACTGGACCTTTACGCCGAGCTATCGGATGAGCGGCCTGGAGCACAACCTCTACCTCCTGGTGGAGGACCGGGGCGGCCTGTCCGATGGGTGGGATGACCACGGCAACTGGACCATCAACCGCGCGCCCGATTACCTCATCCCGCCGGACCTAGCCGGCGCCACGCTGCTTTCCAGCCCGGACCCCAGCGCGCCCAACCTTTACTCCTTGAGCGCGCGCTATCGCGACCTGGATGGCTGGCCCAACCAGGAGACGCTGTACCTGGCCTTCGCCGATGGCCTCCCCACGACAGAGATGGCGCCGGGGGGCGTGTTCCTCAAGTATGAGCAGGGCGAGAACCGCCTGTACCTGGCCGACTCGGCGGGGGCCTCCTGGGGCGCGGGGGCCACGCCCAGATCCGGCGCGTTCCTGGAGAACGAAGCGGCCAGGGTTAGCTGCGCCTGGAGCTATCCGGGGGTGGCGGACCTCCGAACCCGCCTCGTCTACTGGCGCATCGAGTTCAAGCCCGCCTTCCAGGGCCCGCGCCAGATGTACATGCGGGCCAAGGACGCCTTTTGGGCGCAGAACGGCGATACCGGCTGGAAACTCAAGGGCGGGATCGTCATCACCCCGCCATAGGCCGGGCTCGGACAAAAAGACAAGCTCCTCGCGGCCATGAGGCTGCGAGGAGCTTGTTTTGTGGCGGGGGCTCGCCCTACCCTACCGGGTGAACCAGTCCTTGTACCCCATCTTGATCAGGTTATCGCGGCTGGTGGCGGTGCAATCGAACGGGTCGCGCCCATAGGGCTGGTCCTGTTCGATGAGGAAATACCGGCTGCCGCAGGCCAGGCCGGTGTCGATGATCTCTTTCATGGGCAGGTTGCCCTCGCCCACCTCGGCGAACTGGACAATGTTGGCGCGCGCGGCGCGGAACTTGTCAAAGCTAAAGCCGCTCTCCAGCTCGGAGAGATCGAGCTTGATCCGATAGTCCTTGAGGTGGATGAGCTTGATGCGGCCGGCGAACTGCTTGATATAGCTCACCGGGTTCTCGCCGCCGCGCTGGATCCAGTGGACGTCCAGCTCGAACCCCAGGCGCTTGGTCGAGTCCTTGATGATGTCCAGCAGGTACTTGCCGCCATACTTTTCGAACTCGACCTCGTGGTTGTGGTAATAGAGCTCGATGCCGTGCTCGGCCAGCCGCTCGGCCATCTCGTCGGCGCGGGCGACAAAGGCCAGCGCCTTTTCGACGTTGCCCATATAGGTCATGGGCAGCATGCCGATGCGCAAAAAGTTGCAGTCCAGCGCCTTGCAGTCGGCCACGATCTTGTCGAAATCGGTGCTCAACGCGTCGCCGCCGCGGCCCTGGCCCATCGGCTCCAGCGCCG
>JAAYEA010000490.1 GCA_012689325.1 Chloroflexota bacterium | reverse complement strand
CTTCTCGGAGCCCTTCATGCGGCCGTGCAGCAGACCCAGCTTGAGCCGGGGAAAGATGTCGTTCTGCAGCCGCTCATGCTCGGAGGTGGCGGCCTTGGCCTCGGTCTTGTCGGATTCTTCCACCAACGGGCAGATGATAAAGGCCTGGCGGCCCTGCTCGATCTGGCTCTTGACAAAGGCGTAGGCGCGCTCGCGCTCAGCCGGGAAAAGCCAGCGCGTCTGGATCGTCTGGCGGTTGGGCGGCAACTCGTCGATGACCGAGATATCCAGGTCGCCATAGATCGTCAGCGCCAGGGTGCGCGGGATGGGCGTGGCGCTCATCACCAGCACGTGGGGGTTGTACTCTTGCGGGCTGAGCGCAGCGCGCTGCTCCACGCCGAAGCGGTGCTGCTCGTCGATCACGGCCACGGCGAGGCGCGGGAAGCGGACCCCCTCCTGGATGAGGGCATGGGTGCCGATCACCAAATTGGCCTCGCCGCTCTCGATCTCGCGATAGATGGTTTCTTTCTCTTGCCGGGGCGTGCTGCCCGTGAGCAATCGCAGATGGGTGCGCTGCGTCAGGTTCTGCAACAGGGCCGCTTGCTCCGGGTCGGCGGCGCGCGCGGACATTTGCTGCAGGATGCGGCTGACGCTGCGGAAGTGCTGCTCGGCGAGGATCTCGGTGGGCGCCATGATGGCCGCTTGCATGCCGTTGGCTACGGCGATGAGCATGGCGATCACCGTGACGACGGTCTTGCCGGAGCCCACGTCGCCCTGCAACAGGCGGCTCATGGGGTGATTCTCCTGCAGATCGGCCAGGATATCTTGCAGCGCCCGCTGCTGGGCGCCGGTAAGGGCGAAGGGCAGCGCGGCGGTCATGGCCTGCACCAGCGCAGTGTCGACGGGCAGGGGCTGCCCCGGGCGCTTCTGCCATGCCTGGCGCTGCTTGAGCACGCCCAGTTGGATGAGCAGAAACTCCTCAAAGCAGAGGCGCTGCCGCGCGCGCTCCAGCATCTCTTTGGAGTCCGGAAAGTGGATCTGCTCGATGCTGGTTTTGAGGTCCAGCAGGTTCGAGTTGAGGCGCAGCGCCGAGGGGAGGGGATCGGCCAGGCGGCGGACCCACTCGTCGATGACGGTGCGCATGGTGCGGCGCAGCCAGCGCTGCTTGATTCCGGAGGTCAGCGGATAGACCGGCACCAGGCGCGCCGTATGCAGTTGGGTCTTTTGGAGCGGCTCCCACTCGGGGCCGGAAAAGGTCAGCCGGCCCAGGAACTCTTCCACCTTGCCGCTGAGCACGATCTCGCGCCCTGGGCGCAATTGCTTTTCCAGGAAGGGCTGGTTGAACCAGGTGGCCTGGATCATGCCGGTGCCGTCCGAGATCATGGTCTGGATCATGCCGCGCCCCTGCTTGGTGGGGCGGGACCGGGTCTCCCAAATGGTGCCGACGATGGTGACCTCTTCGCCGTATTGCAGCTCGTTGATCCGCTTCAGGGCGGAAAAGTCGTCATAGCGACGCGGGAAGAGGTAAAGGAGGTCTTTGGCGGTGCGCACGCCGAGCTTGGCCATGCGCTTGCCATAGATCTCGCTGATGCCCTTGACCTTCTCGATGGGCAAATCCGCCTCCCAACGGGACTCGGGCTCCCGGGCGCGCGGGGCCGGCGCAGGGCGCGGCTCGCGGGCTGGAGGCGGGGGCGGGGCCTCGACTGGCCCGGGCTTGCCCAGCTTGGCGATGACCGCGCTTACCACCTGAGCGCGGTCCTGGGGGGATAGCTCATGGTAATCGGCCAACATGCCATAGACCTGCTCGACGAGGGCGCGGTCCTCCGGCGTCTGCGCGTCGGCGGGGGAGGTGTCGCGCCAGACGACGAGGAACCTCCGCAGGCCGCCGATGACGGCATGGTCCTGGAAGCCCTGTTCTTTTTCCAGCGAGAGGATCTTGAGCAGCTTTTCGAAAAGGACGTTCATAAGCCTCGAACCTCATTGCCTCAGATTAGGCGACATGTCCATTGGCCAGGACCAAGGCCAACCCAACACAACCTGGGCCCAGATGCGTGCCGATGGCGACGCCTGCTTCCGCGATGCCCAGGGGGTAGCCTGGCAGGTATCGGGCGATCTGTTCAGCCAGCTCGGCAGCCTGCTTGGGCGCATCCAGGTGCAGCACCACCGCTTGTTCCAGGGGGCCATAGGCGGCGACGTGCTTGACCAGGCGGGCCATCGCCTTGCGCCGCGTCCTGGCCTTTTCCAGCAGTCCCACCTGGCCTTCCTGAACCTGAAAGATGGGCTTGATCCGCAGGGCGGTGCCGAGCAGCGACGTGACCAGGCCGACGCGCCCGCTGCGCGCCAGATGGCTCAGGTCGTCGATCACGCCGACCAGCCTCAGTCGCGGGATCAGGTCTTGCACCAGGCGCTTGATCTCGTCCACGCTGGCCCCGCTCTGCGCTGCCCTGGCCGCCGCGATGGCCAGCCAGCCGGTGCACATGGTGAGCTGGCGGGAGTCCACCAGCGTAACGTCGATCTCTGGCACCATCTCGATGGCCAGCCGGGCCGCGTTATACAGCGTGCTCAGGTTGGAGGCCAGATGGATCGACACGATGTGATCGACTTGCTGAGCGAGCTGGCGATAGGCCTCCACGAACGCGCCAACGGGCGGGCTGGCCGTGGTCGGATACGGCGGGCCCTCCCGGAGCAGCCGGATCGCGTCGGCCTTCGTCAGCTCGATGCCGTCCAGAAAAGTCTGGCGGCCCACATGCACCTGACAGCGCACCACGACGATCCCCAATTCGGCGGCCAAGTCGTCGGGGATATCCGCCAGGCTATCAGTTACGATTCCAACCTTGGGCATGCGCTCACCGGCCCTCGCAGACGATGACTCCAATGGCCTTGGGGCCTAGTTGGGCCGTCATGGAGGGGCCATACGTGGTGATCGATACCTCGCGATCAGGAAAGGTCTCGGCGATGCGCTCCAGGAGGTCCGGGCTTTCCTGTCCATTCAGCCCATGCGAGATGGTGATCTTGTCAAACTCGGCGAACTCGCTGATGAACTGGTGCAGGCGCTCCACGGCCTTGTCTCGCGTTCGGACCTTCTCCAGGGGCATCAACTCGCCATCCTCGATGATGAGCATGGGCTTGATGTTCAGCAAGTTGCCCAGGATCGCCTGGGACCGGTCGATGCGCTGGCTGCGCTCCAGGTATTCCAGGGATTCGATGAAAAAGACCACATAGATATGAGGGATCATGCCGCGCAACAGCCGCACGATCTGCTGCATGTTGCTGCCGTTGGCGGCGGCCTCGGCCGCGGCGACCACCAGCAACCCCAGCCCGCCCGAGATCAGCTCGGAATCGAGTATAGAGATCCGGCTGCGGCCCAGGAAGCGGCCAGCGGCCTCGCGCGCGTTCTGCACCGTGGGGCTCAGCTTGGAGGAGACGTGGATCGAGATGATCTCGTCGGTCTCGGCGCTCAACTCGGCATAGACTTGCTCAAAGGCCTCCACAGAGGGGGGGATCATGGTGGGCAGGCTGGCGCTGGCAGTGACCCGCTCCAGGAACTCGGCAGAGGTCATATCCACGCTGTCGCGCCAGGTATGGTCCTCGAGGCAAAGCTCCATGGGCACGACGGTGATGCCCAGCTTGGCCACAAGATATGCCGGTATCTCGGCTGTGCTATCCGTGACAACGCGAATCTGGCTCATTGCTCGCCTCCCTTAAGGGACGGTCATTCCGCAGAGATGATGTACTGGTAGTGAGGCTGTTGCCCATGGACCACTTCCACTTCCGGGCCGGGAAAAGCCTGCTGGATGTGCTCGGCGACGGCCTGGGCTTCTTCTGCGCTCACCGAATCGCCGTAATAGACCGTGACGATATCGTATTGGCCGGCCTGCATCTGCTGCAGCAGCTTGTCGATGACGTGCAGCGCGTCCGGGCCGGAGGCGGTCAATTGGTCGTTCAGCAGGCCGATGGTCTCCCCGGCGTTGACGCGCAGGCCGTTGACCTGCGCCGAGCGCACTGCCGTGGTGATCTCGGCGGTCTGGATCAGCTTGATTGCCTCGGTCATGATGGCGACGTTGGTATCCAGGTCGGCCTGATAGTTGAACGCCAGCAGGGCGCTGATCCCCTGCGGGATGGTCTTGGTCGGGACCACCTGGACATTCTTTTTGGACATCTGCTTGGCCTGCTGCGCCGCCAGGATGATGTTGCTATTGTTGGGCAACAGGATCACCTTGCTGGCCGAGAGTCCCTCCAGGGCCTTCAGCAGCTCTTCCGTGCTGGGGTTGGAAGTCTGCCCGCCGGAGACAATGGCGCTGGCGCCCAGCGTGCGAAAGACCTCTTGCAGCCCCGCGCCGGAGGCCACCGTGACGATGGCGGTATCGGTCAGGACTTCCGCGGGCGCTGTGGGGGCCTCGCGGCGGAACACTTCCGTCTGCGCCTGCAGGTTTTCGATCACCACGTCGCTGATGGAGCCCAGGCTGATGGCATAGTCGATCACCGCGCCCGGCCGCCCGGTGTGGATATGCACTTTGACAGCTATCTCGTCGCCCACGGCCAACACCGAATCGCCCATCATGCTGAGCGTGGCGCGGATCTGCTCCACGGGGAGGTCCGTGCCCTTTAGCATGAACAGGGCCTCGTACCCATAGGCGCCTTCTGCGCTGACCTCGGGGGCGGCCAGGGCCAGGTCGATTCGCGCAAGGGACATCTCTTCACCTCGAAGGAATTTGAGCATGCCCTCCAAAAAGGTGAGCAAGCCTTGTCCCCCGGAATCGACCACGCCTGCCTCGCGCAGGGTGGGCAACAATGAAGGCGTGCGCGCCACCGAGGCGCGCGCTTCCTGGACGGCGACTTCCAGAACGTGGCGGATATCATCCTGACCGGCTGCCGCTTTGGTGGCGACGTCGGCTGCCTCTCGGACCACCGTGAGGATGGTGCCCTCGACGGGCTTGATCACGCCTTTATAGGCGGTGTTGGCCCCTTCCGTCAGCGCCCGAGCCAGGTCGCTGCCACCAACCGTCTCCGTGTGCGCCAAGACCTTGGCCATGCCGCGCAGGATCTGCGAAAGGATCACGCCGGAATTGCCGCGCGCGCCCATGAGCGCCCCATGCGCGATACCCTGGATCACGGTGGGAACCGTCAGGCAGGCCAGGCCGGACGTCTCTTTCAGCGCGGCCTGCATGGTCAGGAACATGTTGGTGCCAGTGTCGCCATCGGGCACGGGAAAGACGTTCAGCGAGTTGATCAGGTCGATGTGCTGCTCGAGCCAGGCGCTTCCGGCGGCCAGAGCATCATGCAGCCTGTTGCCATCCAAAACTGAATCGGGCAGGCTCTCGGCGGCGGTGGGGCGATCTAGTTCCGCGTCATGAACCATATCTTGCATCAACGATCCCTTGTCCTCCACTTCAATTCGGCGCGCCCGCGTGCCTCTGGCGGGCGGGCCTCACCCACGTCGGGCCAGATGTTGTGTTGCCTCTCAGTCGTTCGTGCTGATGCGCAGGCCCTGTACGTGGATATTGACCTGGGCCACAGGGATCCCCAACGATTTCTCCACGTTGAACTTGACGCTTTCCATGATGTTCTGAGCAACCTCAGAGACGCGGAGACCGTGCTCGAGCACGACATATAGATCGATAACGATCTGATCCTTGACCAGCTTGACCTGGACGCCGCGGCGGCTGTTCTCCTGGCCCAAGAGCTGTTCCAGGCCATTGCGCAAGCTGTTGGAGGCCATGCCCACCACGCCATAGCACCCCAGCACGGCCCGGCTGGCGATGGTGGCGATGGCGAGAGGCGACACCTCTATTCTGCCAAGCCTCGTTTCCTCCGACATATCTTCACCTCGCGCGCTCTAGATTTGCCTAAATCATCACATTGTGATATCATCATCCTGCTATTGTCGGTCTAGGCTAATCGACTATTTATAACCCAAGCAGAGGGGGTCCAGATATGGCCATATGTGATGTTTGCGGCAAGGGTCTTCAGTATGGGCACAACGTTAGCCACTCCAAGCGGGCGACCAACCGGTCCTGGAGGCCCAATTTGCAAAAGGTGCGGGCCGAGATGGATGGCAAGCCCGTGACCGTGTACGTTTGCTCGCGCTGCCTGCGCACCATGCGCAAGTCCGCCTAAGCGTTCTCGCCTCAGCGGCATCTCCGCGGCCAGCTCGCCCAGAGCTGGCCTTTTTTCATTCCGCTCGATTGGCCAAGCCCCGTTCGGCGCATAGGCGCAGCCTGCTGATGGCCTCGGCGATGGGCAGCTCAGCGGCAAAGACGGCGGCACCCGCCACCAGCACGTTGGCTCCCGCCTGCACAATGGTCGCGCACGTGGCGGGGTTGACGCCGCCATCGACCTCGATATCGCAACGCAGCTTCCGCTCCTGGATCATCCGATAGAGGCGGCGCACCTTATCGGGCATGCTGGGGATGAATTTTTGCCCCCCAAACCCCGGGTTCACCGTCATGATCAGAACCTGATCGACATACTCTAGGATCTCTTCGAGTGTGACCAGGGGCGTGGCAGGGTTGATCGTCACTCCTGGCATCTTGCCCAGCTTGTGGATCTGGTCCACGGTGCGGTGCAAATGAAGGCAGGCTTCCTGGTGGACGGTGATGATATCGGCGCCCGCCCCGGCAAATGCCTCCAGGTAGCTATCCGCGTTCTCGATCATCAGGTGCACATCCAGGGGCAGACGGGTGGAGCGGCGCACCGCTTCCACCAGGATGGGCCCGGCGGTGATATTGGGCACGAAATGCCCATCCATCACGTCCAGGTGGATATAGTCGGCGCCGCCTCGCTCAGCTTCTTGCACCTGCTCGCCCAGCCGGCCAAAGTCCGCTGATAACACCGATGCCGCGATCTTGATCATGGTCTCTGCCCCTGTTGATGGTCGCCCGCTTGCGAGCGCAACTGCCCGCACCCGGCGCTGATGCCGACGCCGCGGCGCAGCCGCAGGGTCACCTTCATCCCCTGCTGCCGCAAAGCCCGATGGAACGCCACGACCCTATCTCGCCGGGAAGCGCGGTAGGGACTATCGGCGGTGGGGTTCAGCGGGATCAAGTTGATGTGCGCGGGCAGGCCGCGCAGCAGCTCGATCAGCTTGTATGCCATCGCCAGCTCGTCGTTCACCCCGTCGATCAAAGCATACTCGAAGGTGATGCGCCGGTCGGCCTGCGCCACGTAGCGGTGGCAGGCGGCCAGCAGCTCGCTCAAGGGATAGCGGCGATTGAGCGGCACCAACTGGTCGCGCAGCTCGTCATCGGGCGCGTGCAACGAGATGGCCAGCCCGATCTGCAGCGTCTCCGCGCTCAGGCGGTCGATGCCAGGCACGACCCCCGCCGTCGAGATGGTAAAGCGCCGCGAGCCGATGGAAAGGGCCTGGGAATCATGCAGCACCACGATGGATTGCCAGACCGCGTCATAGTTCAGCAGCGGTTCGCCCATGCCCATGTACACCACGTTGGTGACGGGGAGGCCTTCTGGCCTGAGCAGGCGCGCGAAATGCAGAACCTGATCGATGATCTCGCCGGCGGTCAGGTTGCGCTGGTAGCCCCCCTGCCCCGTGGCGCAAAAAGAACAGCCGATAGGGCAGCCCACCTGGGTCGAGACGCAGATCGTCTGGCGGGACTCGTAGCGCATCAGGACGCTCTCGATGGTCTGCTCATCGGGCAGGGCGAACAGCGTCTTTTCCGTCTGCCCGTCCACCGAGCGGATATGCTGCAATGGCCGCAGGCTGCTCACGCAGGCGCGCTCCGCCAGCTTGGCGCGCAGCTCCTCGGGCAGGTTCGCCATGTTGTGTATGTCGGATTCCAGAGACCGGTAGAGCCACTGGCGAATTTGCTGCGCCCGATAGGCCGGCTCCCCCAGGGAGACGACCCACTCCTGAAGCTGTGAAGGCGTGAAATTGGTCAGGAACACCTGCTCTGCCAATGCCCGGTCCGCCCAGTCTCGCAAGAATAAGCCGCCATCAAGGCGGCTGTAGGTGATGTAGTATACTAGGGTTTGCCCTTGCGGTCAAGTCCTGAAAACGCCGATTTCTATGACGACTTGGTTTCCCGCTCCAGGATGGCGCGCGCGACCAGCACGCCCGAGACCGAGGCCTGCACCAGGCCGCGGGTGATGCCCGCCCCGTCGCCGCCGGCAAAGAGGTTGGTGATGCGCGTCTCCAGATGCGCGTTCAGCTCTAGCCGGGAGGAATAGAACTTGACCTCCACGCCGTAGAGCAAGGTGTGCCGCGAGGCGACGCCGGGGGCCAGCTTGTCCAACGCGTCCAGCATCTCGAGGATATTGACCATGTGCCGATACGGCAGCACCAGCCCCAGGTCGCCCGGGGTGGCCTCCTTGAGGGTGGGCCGCACGATGCAGCGCTCCAGGCGCTGGGCGTTGGTGCGCCGCCCGCTCCTCAGGTCGCCCAGCCGCTGGACGATCACGCCGCCGCTGAGCAGGTTGGCCAATTGGGCGATATACTTGCCATAGGCGATGGGGTCCTTGAAGGGCTCCGTAAAGTTCTTTTTCACCAGGATGGCAAAGTTGGTGTTCTCGGTCTTTTTGTGAACATAGCTATGGCCGTTGACGGTGAGCACGTCCCCGGCCCACTCCGAGATCACCTCGCCATAGGGGCAGGCGCAAAAGGTGCGCACCTGGTCGTCGAAGGACTTGCTATAGTAGTAGAGCTTGGGCTCGTAGAGGATACTGGTGAGCGGCTCCAGGACCTTGGCGGGGAGCTCCACGCGCACGCCGATATCCACGGGATTGACGGCCAGCGGCAGGTCCAGTTGCTGGGCCATCTGGGTGAGCCAGGCGTTGCCCTCGCGCCCCGGCGCCACCATCACGTAATGCCCCTCGATGACCTCGCCGCGCTTGGTCTTGACGCCAACGACGTGGGTATCATTCACGAGAACTTGGCTGATCTCGGTGCTGCAACGGATATCGACGCCGCGTCGGAGCAGCTCGTCGCGCATGGCGCGCAGCACCGCGGCGGACCCGTCGGTGCCCATGTGGCGCACGGGGAAATAGAGGAGCTGTAGCTCCGCCAGCGCCGCCTGGTGGATCAAGTTCTCGACGGCGTCATCCCGCTGCTGGCCATAGACCCGGGCTGGCGCGCCGAACTGGACGTAGGTCTTGTCGACGTACTCGACCAGCTTGGCGAGCGCAGGCTGGCCCACCACGTCCTGGAGCTGCCCGCCCACCTCGTCGGAGAGGGTGAGCTTGCCATCGCTATAGGCGCCCGCGCCGCCCCAGCCCGAGATACGGTCGCAGAACTTGCAGTGGATGCAGCTTCGGTCCGAGTTATAGATCGGGCAATGGCGCTTTTCGATATCGCGCCCTTTATCCAGCACCAGGATGCGCAGGTCGCTGGCCTGGCTCAACTCGAGCGCGGCAAAGATGCCGGCCGGCCCGGCGCCCACGATGATCACATCATACGATTTCGTTTCCGTCATGCGGATCCCCCTCGATACAACATCATCAGGGGCGAGGCAGGCCCCGACCCTGACCTGCTAGAGGATACCACGGACCCGGCGCGGCGTCAAAAGAGCGGGCGGGATGGCCTTTTCCGATCATTCAAAGTGTGCTAGAATACGCCTATCGTTCGATCTGCATGACTGAAGAGGTTGGTCACATGGAGTTGAGTGAAGCGACCGCATTGCTGGAGTGGCTGCAACAGGAGCGCCTCAAGGACAAGGCGCGCCTGGACGCGCTGGAGGCCGCTCTGAAGCTGCAGGATGCCCGCATCGCCGAGCAGAACCTGGCGCTGCAAGCCTGGGAAAGCACGCGCACCAACGTGCGGACCGAGCTGCTCAAACTGGCCGAGATGGAAAACACCCAGGGACGCTGGCGCGACGAGCTGCTGCGCCGGCTGGATGAGGATCGCCAGGCGCACGAGGGGTCCATCAAGGCCCTCACGGCGCGGCAGCAGCAGGATCAGGATACGCACGTGCAAGGGCTGGGCGAGGCGCGCTTGCGCCTGGACCACCTGGAGCGGGAGGCTCAGGCCCAGCAAGAGCTGGTGACGACCTGGACGCGCACGGGCGAGAACCAGGTTCGGCAACAAGCCCAGGCCAGCGAAGAGCTGCTGGCGCTGACCACGCGGCTCAAGGGGGCGGATGACCGACTGGCGGCCATGGGACAGGCGCACGAGCGTCTATCCACCCGCGTGGCGCAATTGGCGGACCAGGTGACGCCGCTGGCCACGGCCTCGCGCGCGCTGGAGGAGAGGCTGCAATCGCTGAGCCAGGCCCAGTCGAGCGGCAACAAGCTGGTTGCACAGATGGGCGAGACGCTCGAAGCGTTGGTCAAGCACAAGGGGGCGATCGACGAGCAGGCGGGCCTCTTGGCCTCTCGTCAGGCCGAGGCCCTGGAGCATATCACCTTGCACCGCCAGCGGCTGGCCGGCTTGGAAGAAAACAGCCAGCAGGCGATGGGCCGACTGACCCTCTTGTCCGATGGGCAGGAGGACATCGCCGCCCACGTGGCGGAGCAGCGGCGCAACCTGGACGGTCTGACCAAAGAGATTCGCGATTTCCCCGATAAAGTCGCCTTTGTTCTGGAGGCGCAGGACCAACTGCTCAAGCGTCTGGCGGTGCAGCATGATGAGGTGGCCGCGCTGGATCAGCTCTCCCAGGGCCTGCGACAAAGCCTCGAGAGCATGACCACCAGCTTTGGCGAGCTGGCGGGCCGCCTGTCCGTGCAGGAGGAAGGGATTCGCAAGGCGCAGGCCAGGGATGCCGAGCTGGCCGAGCAGATCGGGCTGCTGGCAGAGCAGGACGATAAGGAAAGGACGCAGTTGGCGGTCCAAGAGAACGAGATGCTCCAACTGCGGCGCTGGCTGGAAGAGCAGGTGCAACCCATCGGCCCCATCTCGGACCGGCAGGCTCAGTTGCTTACCCGGCTCACCGAACTGGCCACGCGGCAGGAGACCCTGGAAAGAGGCGGCCAGGACCTCGACCGGCGCCTGGCGATCGTGTCCGAGGAGCACCGGGACACCAGGACGCAATCCACGCTGCTCGATAAAGCGATGGCTGAGGTCCGCGGACAGATCGCCGCGATCACGGAAAACCTGCAGGTTGGCGTGCAGGACCTTCACCGGGACCGGGAGCAGGCCACCAGGTTACAGGCCCAGCTTGGGCAGGTGGCCACCGAGCTCAAGGCGCTGAACGAGGTCGGCCAGATCAACGGCGAAGGGGTCTCGAGGCTCGCCGCCTCTCTCTCGGGCGTGTTTCCCAAAATCGAAGAGCTGGCGCGGCAAGCCAAGCAGCATGCCGACAAGCTCGAGCTGCTCTCCACCGTGCACCCGCCGATCCTGGCCCAGCTCGCGATCCTGCAAGAGCGGCAGCAGGGGGTGACCAAAGAGGTGCAAGACCAGAATGCCCTGCTGGCCCGCTGGCAGGAACGGTATACGGGCGACGTGTCCGGCCTCAAGCTGGCCGCCGAGAGCCTGAAAAAGGCCCAAGGCGAGCTGGCGGATCAGCTTCGCGTGGAGCAACAGGCTCATCGCCAGCGACTCGATCAGTGGTCGAAAGAGCTGGAGGACTCGCAGAAGCAGGTGCGCGGCTGGGCGGGATCGCTCAAGCTGTTGGAAGAGCAGAACAAGGAAGCGCAAAAGGTGCTCCTCGTGGTGCGCGAGACGGAAAAACGGCTGCGCCAGGATAACGACGAGCGGAAAGAGATGCAGCGCCTGGGCGATGAGCGGCGGGAAAAAGAGCTGCGCGTCTTTCAGGGCGAGCTGGAAAAGGGGTGGACCAATTTCCTCTCCGAGCAGCAGTGGCATCGCGCCAAGCAGGAGGAGCTCGACGGCCAGCAGGACGGGCGACTGGCCGCGCTGGAGACCTGGCGCCAGGCCTGCATCGCTGACTTGACCACGATCCGCGACCAGATCGTCGCCAATGACCAGGCTCAAGACGCCAAGATCGCGCAGATCTGGCAGGCCACGCTTGCCTGGACCCAGCAGGGCCTCGCCGGGCTACAGTCCCTGATGGCAGACATGCAGAGGCGGCAGTCGTCGGGAGGTAAGGGGCGTTGAAAGTCATCGGCACGGCAGGGCACGTAGACCACGGCAAGTCCTCGCTGGTCAAAGCGCTGACCGGGATCGACCCGGATCGCCTGCAAGAGGAAAAAGATCGCGAGATGACCATCGACCTGGGCTTTGCCTGGCTGGAGCTGCCCAGCGGCCAATGGGCCAGCATCGTCGACGTGCCCGGCCACGAGGATTTCATCAAGAATATGCTGGCGGGCGTGGGCGGCATCGATGTGGCCATGTTCGTCGTGGCCGCCGACGAGGGGGTGATGCCCCAGACGCGCGAGCATTTGGCGATCCTCGACCTGCTCGAGGTGCGCAGCAGCGTGATCGTCCTGACCAAGCAAGACCTGATCGACGACCCCGAATGGCTGCAATTGGTGCAGGAGGACGTCCGCGAGCAGGTGGCCGGCACCTGCCTGGAGAACGCGCCGATCATCCCCGTCTCGGCTCGCACGCGGTATGGCCTGGACCAGCTCAAGGCCGAGCTGGACCGGATTATCGCGGACTCGCCGCCGCGGCGCGATATCAACCGGCCTCGGCTGCCCATCGACCGCATCTTTAGCCTGGCGGGCTTTGGCACGGTGGTGACGGGAACGCTGATCGATGGCCGGTTGGCTGTGGGGCAGGAGGTGGATATCCTGCCCAGCGGGCTGCGCTCGCGGATTCGCGGCCTGCAAACCCACAAGCACAAGCTGGAAGAGGCCTCGCCCGGCAGCCGGGTGGCGGTCAACCTGGTGGGCTTGAGCGTCGACGAGTTGCGGCGCGGCGAGGTGGTTTGCCACGCGAATACCATGAAACCCACGGCGCTGGTGGACGTGACCTTGCGTTATCTGGAGGGCGCGGCCAAGCCCTTGCGCCACAACGCCGAGGTGGACTTTTACGTGGGCGCTTCGGTGGTCCCGGCGCGGGTGCGCCTCCTGGGCGTGGACGAGCTGACGCCGGGCGAGCATGGCTGGGCGCAGATCGTGCTGGCTGAGCCGGTGGTGACGGCCAAAGGCGATCGCTACGTCATCCGCCAGCCTTCGCCCAGTCAGACCATCGGCGGCGGCTCCATCGTGGATCCCCTGCCGGCGCGCCGCCACCGCCGTTTTCGCCCCGAGGTGGTCGAGCGGCTGGAGACGCTGACCAAGGGGACGCCGGAAGAGATCGTGCTGCAGGCCCTGGAGCGCCAGCAGCCGCTGGAGGCGGGCGAACTCCTGAAGCTAGCGCACATGCCGGCCGAGATGGCCCAGGAAGGCCTGGCCAAGCTGATCGAGGAGGGGCAGATTGTCGCCCTGGCGGCGACCGGGGCCGCGGCTGCCGAGGTCGCTTCATCCAACCGCTACCTGTTCACGCGATCCGGCTGGGGCGCCCTGGCGGACAAGGCTGCCGAGATGCTCTTTGGCTATCATCGCGCCAACCCCTTGCGCGGCGGGATGCCCCGAAACGAGCTGCGCAACCGCTTGCGTTTGACCAACACCCGGCTGTTTGGCGATGTGCTGGCCCAATTGGCGGCGCAGGGCGCGCTGGCCGAGGCCGCCAGCGGCGACATCCGCCTGCCCGATCACGAGATTCGCTTCACGCCGCAGCAGCAGGCGCGGGTCAGCGAATTGCTGCGCGAGTTTACGGCCAACCCGTATAGCCCGCCCTCGGCGGCCAGCAGCGAGGAGCGCGTCGGCGCGGATGTGCTGAATGCCCTGCTGGAGCAGCGCAAGCTGGTCAAGGTCAGCGACGAGGTGATCTTTGCGGCGGCCACTTATGATGCGATGGTGGCGCGGATCGTCGAGCACCTGAAGAGCAACTCGACCATCACCCTGGCGCAGGTGCGCGACCTTTTCGGGACCAGCCGCAAATACGCTGGGGCGCTGCTCGAGTACCTGGACGCGCAACATGTCACCCGCCGCATCGGCGACGAGCGTGTCTTGAGGGCTGGCTGACGTGACGCTGAACCTGAGCGCGTTGAGCCAGCAACTGCAACAGATGGGCGCTGCCCTGGCGGGGCGCCAGCAGGCGCAGTCCGACCTCTTGAGGGAGGCGCAGGAGCTGCTGCACCGGCACGCCGACGACCTGGATCGCCTGACGGACTGGTCGCGACGCGCGGCCAAGGATTGCTCCTGGCGGGTGGCCATCCCTGCCGGGCAGCCCCTGGATTGCGCTTATCCCGAGCCGCCGCACCCTGAGCGGGCGACGCTTATCGCCGCCGACGGCTCGCCGGTGGAGCCGGATCAGCACAGCGTGGCCTTGTTCTACCTGATCAATATCGGGAGCATCGTCTTTGAGCACGGCAGCGACCGGCGCCCGTTGGCCGCCAGCGAGCCGGAGCTGGGCTACGCGGACGAGGACCTCTACGAGGAGGACCGTCTGGTGCAGGGCAACCTGCTGGACGTGCGCATGGCCACCGCCGAGATGCGCAAGCTGGCCGAGCTCGCCGCGCAGCATCCCGGCGCGCCCCTCGCGGCGTTGCGCGACGGGCCGCTGCTGCTTTGGATCCTGGAGGAGAACCCGCCCACGCGGCCGCAGGCCAAACTGGAGCGTTACCTCGCCCACTGGGAGGCTTTGCAGCGTGAAGGGGCGGCCCTGGCCGGGGTCATCGACCGCCCTCGCTACAGCGATGTGATCAACCTGGTCTACCTGGCCCAGTTGCCGAAGCCGCCCACCCGGCGCGAGGAGGTGGTTGGTCACCGATACCGCCGCCTCACCGACGCGGCGCTATTCGGCTTTTTGGCGCCAGGGGAGCGGTCCGCGCTGTTCCTCAGCTCGGGCAAGGTCAACGAGGATCATCGGCGGCAGAGCCTCGCCTTCGAGATCCTCTTTTTCTACCTGAATGTGGGCGCGGAA
Source organism: Chloroflexota bacterium (assembly GCA_012689325.1). Taxonomy (GTDB): domain Bacteria; phylum Chloroflexota; class Anaerolineae; order JAAYEA01; family JAAYEA01; genus JAAYEA01. The sequence goes on along the minus strand of JAAYEA010000490.1, from coordinate 747 downwards.
GGGCGCCCGGAGATCCTGCGCGTCGAGATTCCGCGCTGGGTGGCGGAGCGCCCGTCGCCCTGGCAACCCGAGGGCGCGCCGCGCGCCTATCTCCTGGTGGATTTCGTGCAGGCCGCCATCTGCCAGCAGTGCCGCATCGCGCGGCCCTTTCCCTACGTCCTCGGTCGCGCCCACGAGCTGGCGCTGGTGAGCGTGGAGGAACGCCGCGAGCTCGAGATGCGCGCGGTGGCGGCCATGGCGCGGCAGGGGTTGGTGGGCCAGCCCTCGGAAAAGGCGCGGCTCAAAGAGCTGACGGGGAGCAGGCGGCCAGGGCCGCCGAGGAGGCGTTGAGCTTGGAAAGGGAAACCGATTTGAGCATCGGCCGCGTGCTCAGCTCGAGCACCACGCGCCTCGTGGCGGGCTGTCCGGCGCTCTTGCGGGAGGTGCCCAACTTTGGGGCGCTGGTCAAGGTCCAGGTGCCCAACGGCACCGAGGTCTATGGGCTGATCTACGATGTCGCCTATCAGGACGACCTCTTGGTGCGCCAGCTCATCGGCGCGGAGGCGATCTCGGAGGTGGTGCTGCGCGACCAGCGGGAGAACCGCCAGATCCCCATCGAGGTCGGCGTGCTGGTGGTCGGCTACCGGCGTGATGGCGTGGTCTATCAGGTGTTGCCGCCGCAGCCGCCGCCGGCGCTGAACGAGGTCTGGCTCTGCGGTGACGAGGAAATCCTGGCTTTCTCGCGGTCGTTCGACTATTTTCGCACGG
>JAAYEA010000489.1 GCA_012689325.1 Chloroflexota bacterium | reverse complement strand
TGGCGGTGACCCTGTTGCCGCTGGCGATCTTTGCCCTGGGGGTGCTGCTGATCACGGCCACGTCGCAGGGCCAGGCCTTCGTGCAAGAGCTGCTGGCGCAGCCCGAGGTGCAGGCGGCGGTGGGGGGGCAGAACGTCAGCGACCTGCTGCGCCAGTTTTTGATGATGCGGCTGCAGAGCCCCTGGCTGTTCCTGTTGCTGGTGGTCATGCTCACGGCGCTGGCGTTGATGATCTGGAAGCGGCTGCGGCTGGCGCGGGAGACGGGCCTTCCCGCCGGGTCCGTCGAGCCGGCTGCCAACACCAGCGCGATCTTTGTGGGCCTGATTGCGGGGATGGGCTTGCTGCTGACCCTGGTGACCGAGTTCATCTACCTGCGCGACTTTTTCGGGACGCGGATGAACACCATCTTCAAGTTCTGGTACCAGGCCTGGGTGCAGATGGCTATTGCCTCGGCCTTTGCCGTCTGGTACGTGATGCGCCGGGGGCGGCGCGTGGGCGGGTATATCTGGCTGGGCGCCTTTATGCTGCTTTTCGGCATCAGCCTGCTCTACCCCATCGCGGGGATGTACTCCAAGGGGCAGCAATTCGCCGTCAAGCCGACGCTGAACGGCATCGCTTACATGGAGCAGCGGCGGCCGGGAGACTATCGGGCGATCCAGTGGCTCAACGAGAACGTGCAGGGGGCCCCGGTGATTTTGGAAGCGCCGGGCGGGTCGTACTCGGAGTATGGGCGGGTCTCGGCGCAGACGGGGCTGCCGACGGTGCTGGGCTGGGACTTTCATCAGCAGCAGTGGCGCGGCAACTATGATGAGCCGGGCAAGCGAATCCCCGATATCGAGCGGATTTACAAGAGCCTGGACCGGCAGGTGGTGCAGGATCTCTTGGAGAAATACGATATCGAGTATGTTTATGTGGGCGAGCTGGAGCGCACCAAGTATGGCCTGCAGACGCCCATGATCAACAAGTTTGATCGTTTCATGGATGTGGTATACGATGACCAGGGCGTGACCATCTACCGCCGGCGTTAGTCCGCCGGCGGGCTTGTCATGCCCTTGGCAATGGAGGAGCGGAAAGTAACCATGATTCGAGTGGAGACGCGCCGAGAGCGTGGGGTGGAACGGTCCTGGCTGCTCATCAGCGTCGAGGCCGCTTGCTACATCGGCATTTTGGCGGTGGCGGCGGCGTTGCGCTTTGGCAGCCTGGGACGGTGGCCGCTATCGCAGGGGGAGGCGGCGCAGGCTTGGGGGGCTTGGCAGCTCTTGCACGGCGCCGGGCCGAGCAGCCTGGACTATGCTCCCCTGCTCTTTAACCTGAACCTGCTCAACCTGTTTGCCTTTGGCGGCAGCGATGCCATCGTCCGGTTCTGGCCGGCCCTGGTCGGCACGCTGCTGCCGCTGCTGCCGTATTTCCTGCGCGATCGGCTGGGGCGCGTTGGCGCGCTGGTGGCGGCGCTGCTGCTGGCGATCTCGCCGACCCTGGTCTATTTCTCCCGGTCGCTGGATGGCCACATCCTGGCCGCGCTGAGCGCGCTGGCGTTGGTGGTGGCGATCTCGAGTTATCTCGCCGAGCGGCGGCCAGCCGCGGTTGGCTGGGGCGCGACGGCGTTGGCGGCGGGCCTGCTGTCCGAGTACTCTTTCTACACCTTTTTGCTGGCATTGGCCCTGTGGGCGGCTTGGGCCGCCTGGCGGGGGCGCGCGGACGCCGAGTCGCCTTGGGCCGAGGTTCGTGGGGCCTGGAACGAGTTGGTCGCGGATCAGGCCTGGTTGCGCGTTGGCGGGGCCATCGTCGGCGCAGCCGTGGCGTTGGTGGCTTCCGCGCTGCTGCTGAACCCGGGCGGGTGGCAGGCCACGCTGAACGTGCTGGGCCGGTGGTTCGGCCAGTTCGCCGCCAGCGGCGACGGCACCAACCTGAGCTACTATGCGCGCGTGCTGGTGGCCTACGAGACCTTGCCCCTGCTGGTTGGGCTGGTGGGCTTGGGGCTGGGCCTGCGCCGCCAGGACTGGTTGGGCGTCCTCCTGGCGATCTGGTTCATCGTCGCCCTGGTCGTGCACAGCGTGGCCGGGAGCCGCCCCTCCGGCGCGGTGGTGATCTTGGTCCTCCCGCTGATCTTGCTGGCCGGGCGGGCCGTGGAAAACCTGGTGGCGACGATCCGAGCCTCCGAGATCGACGCGCAGGGCTGGCTCTTCCTGGGCCTGGGGGCGGTCCTCTTCGCCTATCTCTACCTGCAACTGGTCGCTTTCACCTTTGCCGGCGAGAAGGCCTATCAGACGCTGGCCATCGTGTCGGTGGGCGTGCTGGTGGTCTGCTTTGCGGCGTTCTGGTACTGGATGGGCGCCACCTCCTCCCTCTCCGTGGGGGCGGTGACGTTCCTGATGCTCCTCCTTGCCCTCTCCGTGCACACCACCTGGCAGTTGAACCTCTACCGGGGCCGGGACGCCCGCGAGCTGGTGGTGCGCCGGACGACCTCGGTAGACATCCTCAACCTGGCGCCGTTCCTCGAGGATCTATCGAGCCGGTGGACGCGGGCGCCGCACGTCATGGCGGTGCTCATCGAGGAGGATCTGCAACCGGTTGTCTCCTGGTATATGCGCGATTTCCGCGACATGAGGTTCACCAACGCCATGCCCGACGCGCCGCAGGAACTGGCCGTGATCGCGATGGCTCAAGAGGGACGCGAGGGGCCGGGGCAATACGTGGCGCAGCGCTTCCGCTTGTACGAGTCCGCGCAGACGGCGGGCCTGGGCTGGGGCGATTGGGCCAAATGGTACCTGCGCCGCTACGAGATCGGCTCGTTGGAGAGCGTCAAGATCGAAGTGTGGGTCAAACCGCAACCGCAATAGGCTTCTGGCTTGCCAAAGACAAGGCTCTGAACTCGAGTTAAAGGGGTGTTGGATTATGCAGGACACGATGCGTAAAGAAAGCACATCGTTTCTGGATCGGCCGGTCTTGAAGGGCATCCCCCTGAATTGGTGGACGCTGATCTATGTGGCATTGCTTCTCCTGGCGGTGGCGACGCGCTTCTGGGACCTGGGCTCGCGCGCCTACTGCCACGATGAGAGCATCCACGCTTCCTGGTCGTGGGATCTGTATACGGGGCGCGGGTATCGGTACAACCCCGTCTACCACGGTCCATTCCTCTATCACATCACGGCGTTCATCTTTACGCTCTTTGGCGATAGCGATGTGACCGGGCGGGTCGCGCCGGTGCTCTTTGGGCTTGGCGTGGTGCTCTTGCCGCTCTTTATGAAAAGATGGCTGGGAACCAAGGGCACCTTGATCGCCACCGCGCTCTTGGTCATCTCGCCGATCATGATGCACCGTTCGCGGTATATCCGCCACGACATTTTCGCGATCTTTTTCGAGATGGTGGTGGCCCTCGCCATCCTCAACTATTTGGAAAAGCGCAAAGAGATCTATCTTTACATCATGGCCGGGGCGCTGGGCTTGGCCTTTTGCGTGAAGGCGACCTCATATATCTACCTGGCGATCTTTGGCAGCTTTTTCCTCATCTACTTCCTGGTGCGCCTGTTCGCGGCGCGGGAGCGTCTCTTGCCGCTGCGACTGGGTAAGGATTTCCCGCTGCGCAAGTATGCCGAGTTCGATGTGATCGCGCTGATGGTCACGGTGCTCCTGCCGTTGATGACCGCGCTGCCGGCCAAGCTTCTGGGGTTCGACCCCATCGATTACAGCGATGTCGGCATCCAGCGCTCCATGATCGTCTTTGCGGCGCTGCTGGCGCTCTCCGTCGTTACTGGGCTGTGGTGGGATCGCAAGCGCTGGCTGATCTCGATGGCTCTCTTTTTCGTGCCCTTCACGGTGTTCTATAGCACCGTCTTTACCAATGGCCAGGGCTTTCCGACGGGCATCGTCGGCGCGCTAGGTTATTGGCTCTCCCAGCACGACGTCGCGCGAGGCGGCCAGCCGTGGTTCTATTATCTGTTGCTGGTGCCCATGTACGAATTCCTCCCGTTGCTCTTCTCGCTCCTGGGCATCGGCTATGGTCTGTTCAAGTGGCGGGGGCAGAACGTGGAGGACGAGGCGGCGCTCCAGGTGGCCGAGTCGGAACGCCCAGCTAAGCGCACGGCCGAGGAAGAGACCCCGCGCGCGCCGTTCGTTCCCTTTGCCATCTATTGGATGGTGACCAGTTTCCTCGTCTATAGCTGGGCCGGGGAAAAGATGCCCTGGCTGGCGATGAATATCGTCGTGCCAGTGGCCCTGGTGGCGGGTTGGTACCTGGGCCAGATGTTCGACAAGATCGACTGGCGCGCCTTCCGCGAGGGCCGCGGCTGGATCGCCGTGGCGCTCTGGCCGCTGCTGGTCACCGTGATCGTCACCGCCGTCCAGGCCAAGCCGTTCCAGGGCACCTCGCTGGACCAACTGACCGCCACCATGCAGTGGCTCGTGGCGGCGTTGTGCGCCATCGCCGCGGTGGTGTTGCTCTACCTGCTGGGACGCAAGCTGGGCGGCAAGGGCATGCTGCAATCGCTGTTCGTGACCTCGCTCATCGTGCTGACCGCCCTGACCGTGCGCTTTGCCTGGATGGGGACGTTCAAGAACGGCGACGTGGCGACAGAGATGATGATCTATGCCCAGGGCACCCCGGACGTGCCGCTGGTGATGAAGGAGCTCACCGAGCTTTCCGAGCGCACCGTGGGCGGGCTGGACCTGAAGGTGGCCTATGACGACCTCTCTAGCTGGCCCTTTGTGTGGTATCTGCGCAATTTCAAGAACGCGCAGTATTACGCGAAAAAGCCAGGGGCGCCGTTTGACGCGCCGGTGGTGATCGTGGGCACGGGCAACGAGGCGGCGGTCAAGCCGTATCTCGGCGGCAAGTACTTTCGTCGAGAGTACAAGCTGATCTGGTGGCCGACGGAGGCCTACAAGGACCTGACCCTGTCCAAGATCTGGAGCGGGTTGAGGGACGCCGAGTCGCGCAAGAACTTTTGGAACATCTTTTTCAGCCGCGAATATGCGTATGGCCTGGACAACTGGCCGCACTATAACCCCTTTATCCTGTACGTGCGCAAGGATGTCGCCGCCCAGTTGTGGGATTACGGCCCGGAGATCATTGCCACCGAAGTGACCTTGCCCGGCGAGGATTATGAGGCCAAGTATAAGCAGATCCCAGCGCTGGAGTTTTGGGGCAGCCAGGGCGCGGGCGAGGGCCAACTGAGCTATCCCAAGGGCGTCGCGCTGGACGCGCAAGGCAACGCCTACGTGGCGGATAGCCAGAACCATCGCGTGGTCAAGTATGACGCCCAGGGCCGCTTTGTGATGCAGTTTGGCAGCCAGGGCTCGGCGGCTGGCCAGTTCAACGAGCCGTGGGGCGTGGCGGTGGGCCCGGATGGCAGCATCTATGTGGCCGACACCTGGAACCACCGCGTGCAAAAGTTCGATGCCGCCGGCCAGTTCCAGACCATGTGGGGCCTCTTTGGCGACGTGGGCGGGGTCGCCCAGGGCGGGGAGAAC
>JAAYEA010000488.1 GCA_012689325.1 Chloroflexota bacterium | reverse complement strand
TCGGCCTCGGGGTCCGGCAGCACGCCCTGCGCCGTGTGGGTCTTCCAGCGGAAGGCGCCATAGAGGCCGTACTCGGCCCAGAGCACCTGATAGCTGAACTGGGTCAGGAACTGGACGGCGCCGTTGATGTCCGCGGCCAGGGCATAGCCCAGGGCGGCGGTGTTTTCGCAGCGGAGCGCGCCGTTGACCACCGCGCAGGCGCGGGCCCCGCTCATGTCCTGGCTGGCAAAGGACGCCCCATCGGAGACGAGCTGCCCCTGGACATAGCTGGCCAGCAGGTCGTCGTCGTTGCCCTGGTCCGTCTTGGTGATCCAGCCGAGCGCGCGGGCAGTGACCTTGAAGGTGTTGCCGGCGATCAGCCCCAGCGCGGGCTTGGTGAGGGCGGAATCGAACGTGTCGATCTTGATGTCGCCGACGGCGGTGAGCGGCTTGGCGTCGTAAAAGAGCTTGAGCACGACGGCGGCGATGCTCCAGGACTCGCCGGCAAAAATGCCGGTGAAGAACGAGACGATCTGGTCGATGAGGGCCAGGACCGCCGAGATGATCTGCCCTACCAGCGGGATGAAATTGATGGCAAAGAGGACGATCATCCAGATGGTGGTGACGATGGCCAGCCCCAGCGCCACGCGCCAGGTGACCGGGTCGCCCCGGCTGCCGACCACGGTGAAGGCAAAGGTGGTCCAGGTGACCAGGATGCCGATGACCATGCCGACGCCTTGCGCGGCGAGCGCCGCCTTGGAGGCGGCCTCCAGCGTCCCCTTGGCGGCGCTGATGATCAGCGCGCAGACGTATTGGGTCTGGGCCAGCAGCGCCAGGCTGTCCACCCCCAGGTTGGCCAGGTCCAGCGCCACCTGGTTGCGGCACATCGGCTGGGTGGAATCGGCGTCGCAGATGGCGTTGATCACGCCCATGATGGTGCTGGCCAGCACCGAGGCGGCAAAGAGGCCGCAGCCCAGCCCCTCCCAGGCCCTGGCCCCGCGGCTCATCCCGCTCCACTGGCCGCGCAGGTTGATCGAGTCCGAGATGACCCACATGGCATAGCCGCCGGTGGCCAGGGCGTTGGCCAGGCCGGTGGACAGCGCCACATAGTCGATCAGCGTCTGGGTGATGGCCTCGTCTTCCGGGGTGAGGGAGCGGCTGGCCAGCAGCGCGGCCTCGTCGGGGAACTCGGGGACCAGGGGGCGGCCGTCGGCGGCGATGGCGCCATAGACGGGGCTGCTGGCCCAGAGGTAGGCGGTATAGGCGATGAGGCGCACGTCCTGGACGGTGAGGTCCGGGTAGCGGCTGCGCAGGGCGCTGTCATAGCTCGCCGCGTAGCGCTGCTCCACCAGCTCGAGCATCCGCGCCGGGGTCGCCAACTGCCATTCGTGATACTGCTGCTCGTACATGCGGAACTGGAGCCCGCGGGTGGTCAGGAGCGGCACGTCGGCGAGGTTGACGTGCAGGCTGACGCCGCCGATCCCGGCGCCGCCGCCAGTGAGGTCCGCCAGGTCCTTGACGCCCAGTTGCTGCTCGTAGGCGAGGATCAGCGGCGATGCCTTGACCGGGTTGCCGGCGGCGTCCCGCCAGCTCGACATGTAAAAGCCATAGTCGCGGAAATAGTTCGGGACCAGCTCGGAGCCGACGCCGGCCAGCCCCGCGTCCAGGTGCGGGAAGCGGGCCGGGCCGCGCATCACCACATAGCCGCCGGGGATGCCAAAGGTGTGCACCAGGCTGGCGCCGCTCCCCGCAGCAAAGCGCGAGGCGATCTCTTGCAGCGCCGTCTCGCCGGGGTCCTGCCCTTCCAGCCGCTGGTGCCCGATAAAGGTGTCGTTGAGCCCCAGCAGCCCCTGGAAAAGCCGCAGGTCGTCCGGCGCGGCGGGGGTGCCCATGAGCGCCGCCTCATAGCTCCCCACCTTGGCCACCTGCAAGCCGGTGAGGCAAAAGGAGTCGCTGTAGCGGTGCAGCAACTGCGGGTCGGTGTAGAGGCGCCAGTTCACCCGCTCGTCCACCTGGGCCTGGGCCAGCCAGATCATCTCGACCTGCCACTGGATGTCGTCCAACTGGCCGGGGGCGTAGGCCACCTTGGCGTAAAAGGCCGCGATGTCGCCGCCATCCTGCACCGGGATCAGCGGGATGAGCAGGAGGTGCCGGTCGCCGTCCTTCATGATGCTATAGCCGTACTTGTCCGCCAGCTCGTCGCTGGGGCGGGCGTTGGTGGTCACCCAGAGGAAGGGGAGGAGCCGCAGGTCGGCGGCGGACCCATCGAGGTCCTGCACGTTGCCCTGCTCGTCATAGGGCCAATCCAGGGCGGTGGTGGCGTAGCGGAGGCGGGCGCTGTTGGCGGGGCGCACCGCCAGCTCGATGTACTGGTAGCCGTCAAAGCCGCCGCCGGCGGTGCTGAGCTGGGCCTGGGTCGTATAGCCCGTGGCGGCGTTGGGCGAGAGGTCCAGCCAATCGGGGACGGCGTCGCCGTCGTCGTCCTCATCCCAGACGTTGGGGATTCCGTCGCCGTCGACGTCGGGGCTGGGCCGCTGGCCGTAGGGGTGGTGGGTGACGGACCACTCCAGGGCGTCGGCGAGGCCGTCGCCGTTGGTGTCCACCCGCAGCGGGTCGCTGGTCCAGGCGCGGCCCTGCCACTCGAACCCGGCCAGCTCGACCTGGTCGGGGAGGGCGTCGCCGTCGGTATCGGCGCTGTAGGGGTTGGTGCCCAGGCAGAGCTCGGCGGCGTCGCTGAGGGTGTCGCCATCGGCGTCCTCGGACGTGGAGCCATCGCCGCAGCGGGCCAGGGCCGTGGCCTGCTGTTGGGCCAGCGCCACGATCTCGGCGGCGGCGCGCGGGGCGGCATGGACGGCCCGCGACGGCTGGGCGTCCAGGCCCAGCGCCTCCGTCAATTGGGCGGCTGACCCGGCCCGCGCCTCGGCGGCCAGCGCCTGGCGCTCCGTGAACTGGACCACCTGCCCGGCCTGGAGGAGCGGGGCGAAGAGCATGGACGGGATGAGGAGGCCGGCGACCCAGGCCAGGGCGCGCCGCCAGTTGCGCCGGTAGCAGCGCAGCAGGATCGCCGCGCCGAGGGCGAGGCCAAAGAGCGCCAGGGCAAAGGGCGAGAGGCGCACGAGCGGGGAGCGGGCGCGGGCGTAAGCCGCCGGGACGGCGGGCGCCGTGGAGACGGCGGGCGCCGTGGAAACGGCGGGCGCCAGGGCGGGCGCGGCCTGCGGGCGGCGCTCGCCCAGCGAGAGCGTCCCTTGCAGTTGCCAGCTCCCGTCGGCGGACTGGGCCGCGCGGGGCAAGGCGTCCACCTGGCCCGCGCCGCTCAGGTCCACGACCATGCGCAGCCGGGCGTCGTAGGCGTCCGTCGCCTCGGGCAGCGCGATCTCGAGGATCTGGCGCACCGGCAGCCCCGCGGCGTCGACCCACAGCTCGCCCCGGCCGGTCAGCCGGTCCAGGCTGGACGACGGGCGCAGCTCCACCCCGTCGGGCGTCCCCGGCTGGCTCTCCAGCGCGGCCTGGGCCTGGGCGTGGACGTACTCGGCAAGGCGCGGGCCGCTCAGGTCGAACCCGTAGCGGGCGAGCTGGGGCCACCCCTCGGGCGGGTCCAGCAGCGCCACGTTCTCGGCGCCGGCCAGGTAGCCGAGGAAATCGGCGGCGGGGGCGGCGAGGCTGAGCGGGTCATCCACCGGCTGGAGCGTCCCGTCGCGCACCAGGAAGGCCTGGTTGCCGTCGCGGAGCAGCGCCACCGGGTCGAGCGCCTGCCCGTTGCCGGCGACGCGCAGCTCGAGGTAGGAGCGGTCGGGGAGGACGACGGCGCCATCGGCCTCCAGGGTCAGGTGCGTGTCGCGCTGGCCGATGAGCGCGGGGAGCGGGCGCGGGGTGAGCGCCTGCTCGATGGTGGAGACAAAGCGGTAGGAGCCGGCCTGGCGGAGGCGCTCCCAGGCGGCCTGAAGCTCGGACTGGGCTGGGGCGCGCGGCCCCGTCTGGGCGCCGGCGACGCTGGAGGTGAGCAGGAGCAGGGCGATGAGCAGGGTGAAACCCAGGGCAAGGCTGGACGCGCGGCGTGGTTGGGCCATGTTTCCTCCCGGTTGTGCAAGGGTGCATCGTGTGGTGGGGATGGGTGGGAAGCGTCGGGGGCTGCACACCGGGGAAAGATGGATCTATCATAGTACCGCTTGCGAGAAATGTCCAATCGCGCGAGCCGATGCCCGCACTCGGCGGCGCCCGATCAAATCGGGCT
>JAAYEA010000487.1 GCA_012689325.1 Chloroflexota bacterium | reverse complement strand
TCGTCCTGCGTGTAGGCGTCCAGTTGCGTGCTCTGCACATCCAGCACGCCCAGCAGGCGATCCCCGATCTGGATGGGCACCGCCAGCTCGGAGCGGGTGTCGGGCAGTTGGGGCACGGCCACATAGTCGGGGTCTTGGAGGACGTCGCTGGCATAGAGGGGCTGTCCGAGCTTGGCGGCCTGGCCGATGATGCCGGTGCCCAGGGAGCAGCGCAGCGAGCCCGCCGGAGCCAGGGCCGGGTCGATGCGCGTGCCGGCTTGCCAGGTGAGCTCGGTTCCCTGTGGGTCGAGCAAGAGGATGTTGGCGTCATAGTGGCCCAGGCGGTCGCGTAGGATGCGCACCACATGGTCCATGATGCTGCTGACGTCCAGAGTGGCGGCGATATCCTGGCCGATCTCGTTGATGACTTGGAGCTGCTCGGCGCGCGCGGCCAGGCCTTGTTGCCGTCTGGCCTTTCTCAACAGCACCAGCGCGTAACAAAGGAGGCTCAACGCCAGCACCAGCGCAGCGATCTCGGCCGCGGTACCCATTATCGCCGTCCCGCCTCCCATCGAGTTTGGATTCGTCGGGGCTCCAGCGCGATCAAGGGACGAGGCGCAGGCTGGCGTCCCAAAACCGTATCACAATTTGATCAGCCAACCCCAGTATTTGATGGTCACCATGAGAATGATCGTCATGCCCACGGCCAGCGGCACATGGTAGGTCGCCAGGTAGAATAGGTCGCTGGTCAACAGCGGCGGCGCCTCCTGGGGCGCCCAGAACACGCTGGTGCGCAGCAGGCGGATCAGGAAGGCGACGGTGAGGCAAAGGGCCGCCAGGTAGAGCCAACGATAGAAGGGCTTCATCTTGGTCATCGCGCCGATTCGCTGGTTGACGTTCACCAGAAAAGAAACGGCGTAGATCAAGGCGGCCAAGCCAGCGGAACCCAAGAGCGCGATCAGCACGGTCATTTCTTGCCACCTACCATCAGCGCAAGGAGGTGGCGGCAGCTCAACATGAGGGCCAGCCCTCCTCCAAAAAGCAGCGCATCACCCACCAGGTCGCCGACGAAATCCTGCGCATAGGCCACATAGCGGAGAGCCGCCAATAGAAAGAGCACCATAGGGACCAGGAAGGCCTGATAGTGAGAACGCTGCCCCGCTTTCTCCTCAAAGAACCTGCCGATGAGGTACACAAAGATGATGACCACGACGGCCAGGCCCCACGAATAGAGGTTCATCGCGGCGCAGAGGATGCTCATTTGGCGCCCCTGTTCTCCACAAAAGCCTTCACAAAGGCATCGGCCATGCGATGGGGGCTGCCGCTCATGATCCCCTCCTGCCCCTCGAACCTGGAGCGGACGACGATCCCCTGGCCGGTGATCTCGAACTGCCGGATGTCCTTGGCGTGGTCGCTGCCGCGGAACTTGAGCACCAATAGGGCCTTCTGGACGATGCTCTCGATCTCGACATAGCGCAAGAGCAGGTAGGTGTCCGCGGTAAAGGCGACAAAGTCATCCGCCTGGCGGTTCTCGCCGAAAAGCGTCTGGCTCTCCCGCGTCAGCAGGCTGGTCAGCCCCTCGCGCTTCAGGGCGTTGATAAAGCTGTATTGCAGCTCCCGCAGGGCGATGGGGTCTTGCTCCAGGCGGCGGAAATGCGAGATGCTATCCACGAGGATGCGGCGGGCGCCCATCTCTTTGGCGGCGGTCTCGATGATCCCGCCCACGCTGGTCAGGTCATGGTGAGTGACTTCGGGGCTGCTCATGATGACGCGGAGCTTGCCTTGGCGCTCCAGCTCGCGGAAATCCCAGCCAAAGCTGGCCGCATCGCGGTAATACTGCAGGGGGAATTCCTCAAAGGTGACGATGAGGCCGGGCTCATCGTATTGGACGATGCCATTGTAGATGAATTGCATGCCCAGGGTGGTCTTCCCTGTCCCCGGCGCGCCCTCGACGAGGGTGGCCGTCTCGGGGAGCAGGCCCCCTTGCAGCATCTGGTCCAAGCCCTTGATGCCTGTCTTGACCCTTTCCATGTTGCTGATCTCCTCTGCGGTGGCGCGCTCCGCAGCCTGCGCTTCGGCAGGCACAGGCGGCGTGCCGGCGCTCCTATCGCATCCCACGGATGATGTGGTAGACGACCTTGACCCGGAAATCGCGGTCCTCGCACGCACCCAGGAACTGATCGATCAAGGTGCGGTTCTCCCGATCCTGGGTCAGGGTGTAGATCGGCAGATCCGCCACCAGCCGTATCTGCAAGAGCCCGTCATCCACCAGCTCTTGCGCCTCCGCCTTGACCGCGGCTGCGCTTCGCCCGACATACCTGGCGATGTTTTCGGCCGTATCGGCGGTATTGGGGTTTCCATGAAAGAACCGGAGCAGATCCCATTTGATGAAGGTGTTGACCTTTTCCTTCACAAAGTCCAGCAGCGCTGGGTCCATGTCGTTCATCAGCTTGGTTGTAAAGTCCTCGTACTGCACTGTCACCTTGGATCACCCCCTCGGCTGGGCAGCCCTCTATCTCGTCTGGAAGGGATGGAGGCCCCGCCTGTGCAAGACGACATGATGCGAACAGACGCGGATATCTTAGCATGATTGCGAATAACACGCAAGCCCAATCTCCGCGCCAGCGGCTTGGCGGTCTCAGCGTCGCTGGCGTGGCTTGGCCTTGGCTGCCCCAGGCTTGGCCGCGCCACCTTGGGCCGCACCGGACTTGGACGCCGGCGCCGCGGCGGCCTCTTCACCCTCGCGCAGCATGCAGCAGTTTTTGTACTTTTTCCCGCTGCCGCAGGGGCAAGGGTCGTTGCGCCCGACCTTGGCCTTGCGCACCGGCCGGCTGGCGCCGCCGGCGGCCGCGCCGCTGACGCGCACGGGACGGCGCACGGGCTGCCGGATCAGGTTCAGGAAATAGATGCTATGCACGATGTCGCGCCGGATGTTGGCCGTCAGGCTGTCGAACATGTCGTGGGCTTCGCGCTTGTATTCGATGAGGGGGTCGCGCTGGCCGTAGGCCCGCAGCCCGATGCCCTCGCGCAGCTCGTCCAGCCCCGTCAGGTGGTTGACCCACAGCGTGTCGATCACGCGCAGCATGGCCATGCGCTCCAGTTGGCGCATCTGCTCGGGCCCCAGCGCGCGCTCCTTCATGTCATAGAGCTGGTGGGCCAGGCCGATGACCTCTTGGGTCACCTCCGCGGCGGGTTTGCCTTCCCACGTCTTGGCGCTCACGGTGGGGGGCAGGGGGTAGACCAGGCGGACGGCGTTATAGAGGCCCTCGGCGTCCCAGCCCTGGCCTTGCTCGCTCTCGCTGGCGGCATAGGTCGCCACCAACTCGGAGAGCTCTTCCTCCACCATGTCCGTGATGATGGGACGGAGGCTTTCCTCGCGCAGCACGAGCTGCCGCTGGGCGTAGATCAGCTCGCGCTGCTGGTTCACGACGTCGTCGTACTCCAGCACGTGCTTGCGGATATCAAAGTTAAAGCCTTCCACGCGGACCTGGGCGCTTTCGATGGACTTGGAGATCAGCCCGGCCTCGATGGGGGTGTCCTCGTCCACGCCGAGCCGGCCCATTACGTTGGCCACCGTGCTGCCGCCAAAGCGCCGCATCAGGTCGTCTTCCATCGAGACGTAAAAGCGCGACGCGCCGGGGTCGCCCTGGCGCCCGGAGCGGCCGCGCAACTGGTTATCGATGCGCCGGGCCTCGTGGCGTTCGGTGCCGATGACGTGCAGCCCGCCGGCGGCCACGACCTGGTCGTGGTCCTCGGCGCAGATGCGCGTGGCCTCGGCCAGCGCCGCCTCCCATTCGCCTGGCTCCAATTGGGTCAAGTCCTTGCCCTGGCGGCGCAGCTTGTCCCGGGCCAAGCCCTCGGCGTTGCCGCCCAACAAGATGTCCACGCCGCGGCCGGCCATGTTGGTGGCGATGGTGACGGCGCCCGAGGCGCCGGCCTGGGCGATGATCCCGGCTTCTTGCTCGTGGTATTTGGCGTTGAGCACCTGGTGGGGGATGCGCCGCCGCCGGAGCATCTCGGAGAGCGTCTCGGACTTTTCGATGGAGACGGTGCCGACCAGCACCGGCTGCCCGCGCTGATGGCATTGCTCGATCTCGTTGACCACGGCGCGGAACTTGGCGGCCTCGGTCTTGTAGACCACGTCCGAGTGATCCGCGCGGACCATTGGCTTGTTGGTGGGCATGACCATGACGCTCAACTTGTAGATCTTGTCGAACTCTTCGGCCTCGGTGGCCGCCGTGCCGGTCATGCCCGCCAGCTTTTTATACATGCGGAAATAGTTCTGAAAGGTGATGGTGGCCCAGGTGAGGCTCTCGCGCTGCACCTTGACCCCTTCCTTGGCCTCGATGGCCTGGTGCAGCCCTTCCGAATAGCGCCGGCCAAACATCAGGCGGCCGGTGAACTCGTCCACGATGATCACCTGGCCGTCCTTGACGATATAGTCCACATCGTTCTTGAACAGCACCAGCGCCTTGAGCGCGTTCTCCAGGTAGGGGGTCAGCTCGAAATGGTCGGATGAATAGAGGTTCGAGATGCCGAGCATGCTCTCGACGCGCGAGATGCCCTCCTCGGTGAGCGTGACCGCGCGCATCTTTTCGTCCACGGTCCAGTCGGTGGCGGCGTTCAGCCGGCGCACCAGCCGCGCGAACTGCATGTACTGGTCGGTGGACTCTTCCGCCGGGCCCGAGATGATCAGGGGCGTGCGAGCCTCGTCGATGAGGATGTTGTCGATCTCGTCGACGATGGCATAGTGCAGCTCGCGCTGCACGAGCTGCGAAAGGTCCACGGCCATGTTGTCGCGCAGGTAATCGAACCCGAATTCGTTGTTGGTGCCATAGGTGATATCGGCGGCATAGGCCTCGCGGCGGCTCACCGGCCTCAGGTGCTGATAGCGATCGTCCGCCGAGACATAGTCCGGGTCGTAGAGGAACGAGCTCATGCTGGGGTCGTTGCCGATGGACTGGATCACCGCCGTGGAAAGGCCCAAGTAGTGGTACACCTGGCCCATCCATTGTACGCCGATCTTGGAGAGATAGTCGTTGGGCGTAACCAGGTGCGCGCCGCGGCCGGTGAGGGCGTTCAGGTAGAGCGGCATGGTGGCGGTGAGGGTCTTGCCTTCGCCGGTCTTCATCTCGGCGATCTCGCCGCGGTGCAACACGATGGCGCCCATGATCTGGACGTCAAAGTGGCGCTGGCCGATGGTGCGCTTGGCTGCCTCGCGCACCGCCGCATACGCGCGCGGCATGATCTCGTCCAGGATCGCCCGATCCTCCGCCATCACCTCTTTTTCCAGCTGCTTGGCTTCTTCTTCGATCTGGTTGCGGATGTTGGAATCGGACTCTTGGCGGACTTGGCGCTTCAGCTCATCCAGCCGCTCCTTGTCCTCGCGGTTCGCCGTGGCGATCCGCTCGCGGAATTGCCCGGTCAGCGCGACCAGATCCTCCCGGGAGAGTTGCTCGAACTCGGCCTCCAAGGCGTTGACCTGGTCGACGATCGGCTGAAGCTTTTTGGCCTCGCGCGCGTTGGGGTCGCCGATAACGGATTGCAGTAGCTTTTTGAACATGATGACCTTATCCCATGATGAGCTGGGCGCGGCCGCAGGGCCCTGAGGGGCGGGAGCCCCAGCGGGCTTGCAGGCCCTATTCGCCCTCTGTCGTCGGGTTGGTTGGCGCTTGTTCCTCGGCTTCCAGAGCCACCGGCTCGGAAGGAGCTTCTTCGGCAGGCGGGGTCTCGGGTGGTTCCCCCTGCGCTTCCGCCTGGGCGGCGGCGAGCATCTCGGCGGCGTGCTTGGCGGCCGCCTCCAGCATCGCCTCGTATTCGGACTTCAAGATAGACATGAGCAGCACATCGTGATATTCGCCCTCGCGATAGAGCGCCTGGCGGCGGCCCCCTTCCAGCTGGAAGCCGCACTTGCGATAGCTGTGGATGGCGCGCTCGTTATAGTCGAACACGCTCAATTCGACGCGATTCAGGTTCATCTCGCCAAAGGCAAAGTGCAGCAGGGTGAGGATGGCGTCGGTGCCATACCCCAGGCCCCAGTAGGCCTTCTCCCCGATAAAGATGCCCAGCGTGGCGTTGTGGTTCTTCCAGTCCATCCCGTGCAGCCCGATGTTGCCGATATGCACGCCCTCGGCGGTCTCGATGGCGTACACGAAATCGTCCTTGGACTCCAGGTGCCGCTGGAACCAGCGAATCTCGTCCGCCGTGGAGATCGGTTGATAGATGGTCAAGAAGCGGATCACGTCTGGGTCGTTGAGCCAGCGCACGAACCGCGGGATATCTTCCTGCTCGATGGCGCGCAGGCGCACCTTGTTGCCTTTGATCATCTGTTATCCTCCGATGAGCCGATGAAACGCCGCCGCGCTATCCTATGGCTCCGCGTCGCGCAAGAGCTGCTCGGCTGCGGTATAAGGGTCGATTTGGCGGTCCCGCACGCGCTGCACCGCCGCGGCCAACTCGCTGCCGGCCTGGGCCAGGAAGCGCTCCCAAAGCGCCTCCCGCACGGCTTGGTGCAGCTCGCGAGCGGCGCGGGCTTGGTCGTTCTGCTGCCCCTGTCCGGAACGCTCCAGGTAGGCGGCGTGTTCCGCGATGGCTTGCGCCAGCGGCGCGATCCCGGCGCCCTGGGTGGCAATGGCCTTGAGCACCGGCGGCGTCCAGGCGTCGCCGCTGGGGCCGACCCGGGGCGGCGCGAGGCTGAGCATCGCCTCCAGCACAGCGACGGCCTGATCGGCCCCGTCCTGGTCGCCCTTGTTCACCACCAGGACATCGGCGATCTCCAGCAGCCCGGCCTTGATCGCCTGGATGTCATCGCCCATGCCCGGAACTTGAACCACCGCCACAGTGTGCGCCGCCTGGGCGATCTCCACCTCTGCCTGGCCCGCGCCCACGGTCTCGACGAGGATCGTCTCGAATCCGGCGGCGTCCAGCACGGTGACGGCATCGACGGTGGCCCGGGCCAGGCCGCCCAGGTTGCCCCGGCTGGCCATGCTGCGCACAAAGACGCCGGGGTCGCCAGCGAGGTCGCGCATGCGGATGCGGTCGCCCAGGATGGCCCCGCCGGAAAAGGGGCTGCTGGGGTCCACGGCGACGATGCCCACGCGCGCGCCGCGCCGCCGATAGTCCAGCGCCAGGGCGTTGACCAGCGTGCTTTTGCCCACGCCAGGCGCGCCCGTGATGCCGACGATGTGCGCTCGCCCAGCGTGTGGGTAAAGCGCGGCCACCAGCTCTCGCGCGGCGGGGGCCTGGCTCTCGACCAGGCTGATGCCGCGGGCGATGGCCCGGCGATCCCCGGCGATGATCAGCTCCGCCAGCTCCATGTCACGGTCGCGCCCCCGCCGCTCGCTGCACAAAGGCGATCACTTCGGTGGTGGGGGTTCCTGGGCCAAAGACCTCGGCCACGCCCAGCGCCTTGAGCGCGACGGCGTCGTCCGGCGGGATGATCCCGCCGACCACCAGGGGGATCTCGGCCAAGCCCTGTTGGCGCATCTGCTGCAACACCCGCGGCACCAACGTCATGTGCGCGCCGGAGAGGATGCTCAGTCCCACCAGGTCCGCGTCCTCTTGCAACGCCGCCTCGGCGATCATCTCGGGCGTCTGGCGCAGCCCTGTATAGATGACCTCCATGCCCGCGTCGCGCAGCGCCCTGGCGATGACCTTGGCCCCGCGGTCGTGGCCATCCAAACCCGGCTTGGCGATGAGCACGCGAATTCTGTTCGTCATGGCGGGGATCACCTCCAGCGCTTGCGTTGCTACGAGCGGCAGCATGGCTATTTTATGCCGATTTGCTCAAACGGCAACATGGGAGGCGCGCAGGAATACTATGGGGAGAACACGGCTTGCAAGCCGTCGAGCTAGGCCTTTTCGACCAGTTCGATCAGGACGCCGTGGGCGCTGCGGGGATGGATGAAGGCGACGCGCTTGCCCTCGGCGCCGCGTCGGGGGGCCTTGTCGATCAACTCGGCGCCCTGGGCCGCGAGCTGGGACAGCGCGGCCTCGATATCGGCCACTTCCAGGCAGATGTGGTGGATGCCCTCGCCGCGCTTTTCCAGGAACTTGGCCACCGGGCTGGCCTCGCTGAGCGGCTCCAGCAGCTCGAGCTCGCTCTCGCCGGTGGGCAAAAAGGCCACCTTGACGCCTTGTTCTGGCACGTCTTCAGTATGGTCTAGCTCGATGCCCAGCCCCTGGACGTAAAAGCGCTCCGCTTCCGCGATGCTCTTGACGGCGATGCCGATGTGGGCGATCCTGCCGATGGTGCTCATAGGGCGTAGGCCTCCTTGTGCTCGCCGAAAACCAGCCGCAGCCGGTCGCAAATCTCGCCCAGCGTCACATACCCCTCCACGCAAGCGAGGATCGCGGGCATGAGGTTCTCGCTGCCCCTGGCGGCGGCCTCCAGCCGGCTCAGCGACTGCGCTACCTCGGCGGCATCGCGGCGGGCCTTGAGCGCGCGGACGCGCTCCGTCTGGGCCTGCTGGAGCTGCGGGTCAAGGCGAAGGGTGGCGGGCGCCTGGCTTTCCTCGCTGGCGAACTCGTTGACGCCGACCACGGTGCGCGCCCCGGTCTCCACCTCGCGCTGATAGCGGTAAGCGCTCTCTTGGATTTCGCGCTGGATATAGCCCAGCTCGATGGCCCGCAGCGCCCCGCCCAGCTCGTCGATCTGGTCCAGATAGCCGACGGCGCGACGCTCGATCTCGTCGGTGAGCGCCTCCACGGCATAGCTGCCGCCCAGCGGGTCCACGATCTCGGCGACGCCGCTTTCGTGGGCGATGATTTGCTGGGTGCGCAGGGCGAGCCGCACCGCCTCCTCGCTGGGCAGGGCCAGCGCCTCGTCCAGCGAATTGGTGTGCAGCGATTGGGTGCCGCCCAACACGGCGCCCAGCGCTTGCAGCGCCACCCGCACCACGTTGTTATAGGGCTGTTGCGCGGTGAGGGTGCTGCCCGCGGTCTGGGTGTGGAAGCGCAACTGTCCCGAGCGTGGGTCGCGCGCGTGGAAGCGCTGGCTCACCAGGCGCGACCAGAGGCGGCGCGCGGCGCGGAACTTGGCCACCTCTTCCAGCAGGTTGTTGTGCGCACTGAAAAAGAAAGAGAGCTGCCCGGAGAATTCGTCCACGTCCAGCCCGGCCCCCATGGCTGCCTGCACGTAGGCGATGGCGTTGGCCAGGGTGAAGGCCACCTCTTGCACGGCGGTGGCGCCGGCCTCGCGGATGTGGTAGCCGCTGATCGAGATGGCATTCCAGTGGGGCAGGTGGTCCTTGCAGTAGGTGAGGATATCGGTGATCAGGCGCATGGAAGGCTGCGGCGGATAGATGTAGGTGCCGCGCGCCACGTACTCTTTGAGCACGTCGTTCTGGATCGTGCCGCGGAGCTTGGCCGGGTCGGTCCCTTGCTTGCGGGCCACGGCGACGTACATCGCCAGCAGCACCGCCGCCGGGGCGTTGATGGTCATGGAGGTGCTGACCCGCTCCAGGGGGATGCCGGCGAACAGGGTCTCCATATCCTCCAGGGAGGATATGGAGACGCCGACCTTGCCTACTTCGCCTTCCGCCAGCGGATGGTCCGCGTCGTAACCCAGTTGGGTCGGCAGGTCAAAGGCGACGGATAGGCCGGTTTGCCCCTGTTCCAGCAGATACTTGTAGCGTTGGTTCGATTCCTGTGCCGTGGCATAGCCCGCGTACTGGCGCATGGTCCAGAGGCGGCCCCGGTACATGGTGGGCTGGATGCCTCTGGTGTAGGGCGGCTCGCCGGGATAGCCCAGGCCGTCCGCATAATCCGGCGCGCCCTCGGCGGGCGTGTAGAGCCGCTCCACGGGGATGCCCGAGGTTGTCTCGAACGCTCCCTGGCGCTCCGGATAGCGGTCCAGGGCCTTTTTCAGCGTGGTCGCTTCCCAGCGAGCTTTGCCTTCCGCGGTCTCGGCCATCAGCACCTCGCGACGGCTATCCGCCAGCCAGCAGGGCCAGCACCGCGCCGCCCGCCATCACCGAGGCGAGCTGTCCCGCGGTATTGGAGCCCATGGCGTGCATCAGCAGGTAATTGGTGTGGTCCTCCTCCTGGCCGACGCGCTGCACCACGCGCGCGGACATGGGGAAGGCCGAGATGCCGGAGGCGCCGATGAGCGGGTTGATCTTGCGGCCCGAGAGGGCGCAGAAAAGCTTGCCCAGCAGCACGCCGCCAGCCGTGTCCAGGGTAAAGGCGGCCAGGCCCATGACGATGATCAGGATGGTCTGCCAGTTGAGGAAGGTATCGCCGCGCATGGTGGAGCCCACGGCGATGCCCAAAAAGATGGTGACGATGTTGGCCAGTTCGTTCTGCGCGGCCTGGCTGAGCCGATTCACGACCCCCGCCTCGCGGAGCAGGTTGCCGAACATCAGCATGCCGATCAGCGGCGCGGACATGGGGGCGATGAGGCCGCAGATCAGGGTGACGACCATGGGGAACAAGATGCGCGTGGTCTTGGAGATCGGCCGCGAGATGTAGGGCATCTTGATCCGGCGCTCTTCCTTGGTGGTGAGCAGGCGCATCACCGGCGGCTGGATAATGGGCACCAGCGACATGTAGGAATAGGCGGCGACGGCGATGGGGCCGAGCAGCTTGGGGGCCAGCTCCGAGGCCACATAGATGGAGGTGGGGCCGTCGGCGGAGCCGATCATGCCGATGGAGGCCGCCTCATTGATGTTGAAGCCAAAGAGGGTGGCGACCAGGAGGGTGCCAAAGATGCCGAACTGGGCCGCCGCGCCGAGAAGCACCAGCTTGGGGTTTTGCAGCAGCGGGCCAAAATCGGTCATGGCGCCGACGCCGATAAAGACCAGGCTGGGGAACAGCTCGTTGGCGATGCCCGCATCGTAAAGCGTCTTGAGCAGGCCGTGCTCATCGGTGAGGCCGGTGAGCGGGATGTTGGCCAGGATGCAGCCCACGCCGATGGGCAGGAGCAGCAGTGGCTCGTATTCCTTCGAGATCGCCAGATAGATCAGGAGGCCGCCCACAGCGATCATGGCCACGTTGCTGAGGGTCAGGCCCATAAAGCCATATAGAAGGTCTGTGATCCACTCCATGGCGTTATTCCCCTTGTTTTTCCAGGACGACGAGGACGGCGCCATACTGGACCGCGTCGCCGACCGAGACGTTGACCGAGATCACTTTGCCGGCGGTGGTGGATTGGATAGCGCTCTCCATCTTCATGGCTTCCAGCGTGCAGAGAGGCTGCTGATCGGCCACGGTATCGCCCGCGGCGACCATGACCTTGAGGATCTTGCCAGGCATGGGCGCGGTGATGTTGATCAGCTCGCCCTTGCCGGAGGCGGCCACGGGCGCGGCGGGGGCCGGCGCGGGGGCCTTGGTCTGGACCACAGGCGCGGCAACCACGGGCTGCGCCGGGGTCGGCAGGGCCTGGCCGCGCGCCCATTGCACGTTATAGGCCGCGCCATTGACGTTGACCGTGATCGGCGAGGCGGTTACGTCCCCGATCTCGACATCGTATTGTTTGCCATTGACGGTGATGGTGTACTTGGCCATGTGCGTGTGATTCCTCCTAGATTATTGCAGTTTCCCGAGGGCGGTCCAGAGGCGGTTCTCATCCTGTACCGAGAGCACGCGGACCGGCGCGGGAGCGGGGGCTTGCTCGGTTTCTTGCAGGCGTAGAGCCAGCGCGGCAGCGATGGCGGCTGCCAGGTCCTTGTCATCCTCCACGGGCGCGGGAACGATGATCGGGGCGCTGGCGCGAACCGGCGCCGGCGCGGCCTCGGCCTCTTCTTTGCCCGGGAACAGCTTGTTCAGGGCCATGATCGCCAGCATGACCAGGGCCAGGGCGGCAAAGACCACGAGCATGCCCATGAGCATGACATAGAGACCCTGCACAAAGGTTGAAGAGCTTTCCAACATGATGGTGCATCCCCTCCATTTGCTCGCCAGGGCCGCATGATCGTCATGCGGCCCTGGCGATGGTTTTCAGGCTCGTCTGGCGAGCTTACTTTTTGACGCGGCCGGACAGCTTCCACATCGAGTAGGAATAAACGCGGCGCGGGGCCGGGGCGGCCGCGGGGGCCGCGACGGCGGGCGCAGCGGCGGGGGCGGCTGCCTGCGGCTTCGGGATGGCCAGCTCGGGATGAAGCTCGCCCTTGGCGCGCTTCTCGAAGAAGGCCTTGGCCACCGGCGGGAAGAGGGCGTAAGAGACCACGTCCTCATCGCTGCGGCCCAGGTCGCCGAGCTCTTCTTTGGCCTTCTCGAAACCGGGCTCCAGCAGGTCCGCCGGGCGGCAGTCGATGGGCTGCTCGTCGCCGATGGCCAGCTTTTGCACCTTGGGATCGATGGGCGCGGGCGGGCGGCCGTACATGCCCTTGATATAGTTCTTGATCTCTTGCGGGATCATCTTGTAGCGCTCGCCCAGCAGCACATTGAGGGTGGACTGGGTGCCCACGAACTGGCTGGAGGGCGTCACCAGGGGCGGATAGCCCAGCTCGGCGCGCACGCGAGGCATCTCGGCCAGCACTTCCTCGTAGCGGTCGGAGGCGTTCTGCTCGCGCAACTGGGAGACCAGGTTAGAGAGCATGCCGCCCGGGATCTGGTAGCGCAGCACGTTGATGTCGACGCCCACGAAACCGCTCTCGAACTTGGCATAGTTCTTGCGGATCTCGGAAAAGTAGCTGGCGACCTCGGCCAGGAGGCCCAGGTTCAGGCCGGTGTCCCACTCGGTCCCCTGGAAGATGCTCACCAGGGTCTCGGTGGGCGGCTGGGAGGTGCCCAGCGACACGGGCGAGATGGCGGTATCGATGATATCGGCGCCCGCTTCCACGCACTTGATGTAGGCGGCGGAGGCCAGGCCGCTGGTATAGTGGCTGTGGACCTGAATGGGCAGGTTGATGGCCTTTTTCATCTTGCTCACCAGCTCATAGCCCGCGTAGGGGTTGAGCAGGCCGGCCATGTCCTTGATGCAGATCGAGTCCGAGCCGAGCCGGGCCAGTTCCTTGGCCAGCTCGACGAACCCGTCGATGGTGTGGACTGGGCTGATGGTGTAGCAGATGGTGCCCTGCACGTGGCCGCCCTCGCGCTTGACCACTTCCATGGCGTAGGCCATGTTGCGGACATCGTTCAGGGCGTCGAAAATGCGAAAGACCTGGATGCCGCGCTTGATGGAACAGGTGATGAATTTCTCCACCAGGTCATCGGGGTAGTGGCGATAGCCCACGATGTTCTGCCCGCGCAGGAGCATCTGGAAGGGGGTATCGGGCATCTCTTGCTTGAGGGCGCTGATCCGCTCCCAGGGATCCTCGTCCAGGAACCGCATGGCCGAGTCAAAGGTCGCGCCGCCCCACATCTCGACGGAATGGTAGCCCACCTCGTTCATCTTGCGGGCGATGGGCAGCATGTCCGCCTGGCGCATGCGGGTCGCCAGAAGCGACTGGTGCGCGTCGCGCAGGGCCGTTTCCGTGATCTTGATAGGTCTATTTGCCATTGCTGTATCCTTCTTGATTCGCTAGGTGTATCCCCATATCGAAACCTAACCAGGCGGGTGGCCTAGAGAGGGATGTTGCCGTGCTTTTTGGTGGGCAGGCTATCTCGCTTGTTGGCCAGCATGCGCAGCCCGTTGATCAAGCGGGTCCGCGTTTCCTTGGGCTCGATCACGGCGTCGATATAGCCGCGAGCGGCGGCGACGTAGGGGTTGGCGAACTCGCTGCGGTAGGCCTCCACCAGTTCGGCGCGCTTGGCGTCCGGGTTGGCGGCCTCGGCGATCTCTTTGCGGAAGATGATGTTCACCGCGCCATCGGGGCCCATGACGGCGATCTCGGCGCCGGGCCAGGCATAGTTGAGGTCGCTACGCACGTTCTTGGAGCTCATGACGATATAGGCGCCGCCATAGGCCTTGCGGGTGATGACGGTGAGCTTGGGCACCGTGGCCTCGCAATAGGCATAGATCATCTTGGCGCCGTGGCGGATGATGCCGCCGTGCTCCTGATTGACGCCGGGCATAAAGCCGGGGGCGTCCACCAGGGTGATGATGGGCACGTTAAAGGCGTCGCAGACCCGCACGAAACGCGCGCCCTTGTCCGCCGCATTGATATCCAGGGTGCCAGCCATCACCGCGGGCTGGTTGGCCACGATGCCCACCACCGCGCCGTCCAGGCGGGCAAAAGCCGTCACCAGGTTGCCCGCATAGCCGGCGTGGACCTCGAGCATGGCGCCGTCGTCCACGATGGCCTTGATGACGTTCTTGACGTCATAGGGCTGCGAGGTGTCGGACGGGAGGATGGTGTTGAGCTTGTCCTCCAGGCGGCCGGGGTTGTCCTTGGACGCGATGTAGGGCGGGTCCTCCAGGTTGTTGGCGGGGAGGTAGCCCAGCAGCTTGCGGACGGTCTCCAGGGCCTGGGCTTCGTTATCGGCGGCAAAGTGGGCCACGCCGCTGGTGGTGCTGTGGGCCATAGCGCCGCCCAGCTCCTCAAAGGTCACGTCCTCGTGGGTCACGGCGCGGATCACGTCCGGGCCGGTGATGAACATGTGGCTCGAATCCTTGACCATCACCACGAAATCGGTCAGCGCGGGGGAATAGACCGCGCCGCCGGCGCACGCGCCCATGATCACCGAGATCTGCGGGATGACGCCCGAGGCGAGGGTGTTGCGGGTGAAAATCCGCCCATAGCCTTCCAGGGCGTTGACGCCTTCCTGGATGCGGGCGCCGCCGGAATCCTCGATGCCCACCACCGGCGCGCCGGTCTTCATGGCCAGGTCCATCAATTTGCAGATCTTGTCCGCGTGGGCCTCGCCCAGCGAGCCGCCCAGCACGGTGAAATCCTCGGCAAAGACGTAGACCAGCCGCCCTTCCACGGTGCCGTAGCCAGTCACCACGCCATCGCCCAGCGGCTTGCGATCCGCCATGCCAAAGCTGTTGGCGCGGTGCGTGACAAAGGTGTCGATCTCCTGAAAGCTGCCCTGATCCAGGAGCGCGTTGATCCGCTCGCGGGCAGTCATCTTGCCCGCGGCCTTGTGCTTGGCGAGGCGATCCTCGCCGCCGGCCTTTTGGGCGGCCTCGAGCATTTGATAGAGCTTGCTGATTTGGGAATCCGTTGTCATTTGCCCTCCTCTTTCTTCTCGGGTTCGGATAGGATTTCCAGTTGGACGCCAGCCGCTTCGAGCATCTCGAGCGCGAGATCATCGGGGTAGGTGCTCAGGCAGACGATGCGCTCGATGCCCGCATTGATGATCATCTTGGCGCAGGTGACGCACGGCTGATGGGTGACATAGATCGTGCTGCCGGCGATGGCGACGCCATGCAGGGCGGCCTGGATGATGGCGTTCTGTTCAGCGTGTAGGGCGCGGCAGATCTCTTGCCGCTGGCCCGAAGGGATGCCGAGTTGCTGGCGCAGGCAGCCCGTCTCTTCGCAGTGGGGCAGCCCCCGGGGAGCTCCATTGTACCCGGTGGACAGGATGCGGCGGTCCTTGACGATGACCGCCCCGACATTCCTTCTCAGGCAGGTGGAACGCTTGGCCACTTGCCTGGTGATCTCGCAGAAATACTCGTCCCAGGTGGGTCTCATGGATTGCCCTCGGCGATGGGTGGGATGCGCTGTGGCGCGGATGCGATGGTGTCCCGACATAAATCGAGCGGATGCCTCGCATTGGGATTGACATCCGCTGGTTTCACCGGCAACAGGGGGGAGTAGCCTTGCGAGCGTCGTCGTCGCCGGGCGATACCCTCTTTTCTCGCGATTTGATGCCATTCAACTCCATTCTGATTATACTACAAATGGCGAAAAACAAAAAAAGCCACGATTGACAGCAGCGCCCAAGCCGGGTATAATACGCCCATCTTTTTACATAAATAGAATGGAGGGGCCCATGACGCGCATGAAGCGTCGTGACCTGATCAGAATAGCCGGAGCGCTCGGCGTGAGCGCCGTGCTGGTGGGGGCCGGGTGCGGGGATGCGCAGCCGGACGAGCCCACGCCAGCGCCGACCTCGGCGCCGCCCGCGCCCACAGCGACCCAGGCGGCGGTGGCGGCAGCGCCCACGCAGGCCAGCCCCGCGACCATCGCCCCCACGCAGATGCCGGCCACCGCGGCGGCCGCTGCGACCGCTCCCGCCACCGTGGGGCCCACGATCTCGGTGGGGCAAGCCTACCTGGCCGTGGCCAGGGGCGGCGATCCCGCCACGATCACCCAGCGGGCCATCGCGGCGGTGGGCGGCATGGAGCGGTTCGTCCGCTCGGGCGCCAATGTGATCATCAAGCCCAATATCTGCGTGGCCTATCACACCTTCGAGTATGGGGCGACCACCAACCCCGACGTGGTGGCCGAGCTGGTACGGCTCTGCCTGGCCGCGGGAGCCAAGCGCGTGCGGGTGATGGACACGCCCTTTGGCGGGCGCGCCGAGGAGGCCTATGCCGTGAGCGGCATCGCCGAGGCCGTGAAGGCGGCTGGCGGCGAGATGGAGATCATGAGCCCGGTCAAGTATAAGGATACCCCGATCCCGGATGGGGTGGACATCAAGAACTGGGCGGTGTATCAAGAGATCATCGAGGCCGACCTTGTGATCAACGTGCCCATCGCCAAGCACCACAGCCTGGCGCGCCTGACGCTGGGCGGCAAGAACTTTTTGGGCGTGGCCCGCAACCCCAACCAGCTCCATCGCAACCTGGGGCAGCGCATCGCCGACCTGGTCAGCCTGGTGCGCCCCGAGCTGACGGTGGTGGACGCCATC
Organism: Chloroflexota bacterium; assembly: GCA_012689325.1. Lineage (GTDB taxonomy): Bacteria > Chloroflexota > Anaerolineae > JAAYEA01 > JAAYEA01 > JAAYEA01. The sequence continues at coordinate 2,298 of JAAYEA010000487.1, read as the reverse complement.
CGCACCATGATGCGGAACGGGCCGTCGGGCGGCAATCTGGATGACGTCCAAAAGCAGGATACCATTATCGCGAGCCCCGATATCGTGGCGGCCGACGCCTACGCGGCGACGCTCTTTGGGCTCAAAGGCGAGGACATCGGCTACGTCAAGGCCGCCGCCGAGATGGGCCTGGGCCGCCTGGACCTGGCGAACCTCAAGATCGAAGAGATCAGCGCCTAGCGCGGGGAGGCTCCATGAGCTGGAGGTGGTGGAGGCGGATTCGGCGGGGCGTGCAGTGGCTGGCCCTGGCGCTGTACATCTATTTGTTGTTCGCGGCGCTGCAACGGCGCGTGGCGTTTCCCCTGGCCGACCTCTTTTTGCGGCTGGACCCGTTGCTCGCCGCGAGCTCGATGCTCGCCGCGCGGGCCTGGATTCCGCGCCTGGCCGTGGGGCTGATCACCGTGTTGGTGACGCTGCTGCTGGGCCGGGTCTGGTGCGGCTGGATCTGCCCGCTGGGCACCGTATTGGACCTGGCGCGGGCGCGCCGTGCCAAGCCCAAGCAGGGCGGCGACCGGCTGGCGAAGGCGCGCGCCAGCGTGCTGCGGCACGATGCCGCTTGGCGCAAGGTCAAGTACCTGCTGCTGGTGCTCCTCCTGGTTGGCGCCTTGCTCTCGAACCTGACCCTGATGGTTCTCGACCCCATCACCATCCTGACCCGCACCATGACCACCGCCATCCTGCCCGCGCTCAACCGCGCGGTCACGGTGGTCGAGGGGGCCATGTATGGCGTCAGGCCGCTGCGCGGGGTGGTGGATGTCCTGGAGCGGGCCCTGCGCGGGCCGGTGCTGCCGGTCAAGCAAGGGGTCTATTACGGCAGCCTGCTCTTTGCGGCGCTATTCGCTGGCTTGCTCGCGCTCAACCTGGTGGCCCATCGCTTCTGGTGCCGCTATCTCTGCCCGTTGGGCGGGCTGCTGGCGTTGCTGGCGCGCTTTTCGCTGATCCGCCGCCGGCCCGCGCGCTGCACCAGTTGCGGCGCCTGCGCCTCGACCTGCGACATGGAAGCCATCCACCCCGAGCAAGGATATGAGGCCGACCCCGCCGAGTGCACCGTCTGCCTCGACTGCCTGACGGCTTGCCGTCCGCAGCGCATTGCTTTTCGGCTGCAGGCGCGGCCGGCGCCCGCCCAGCCCTACGACCCGACCCGCCGCCAGTTCCTGGCTGCCTTAGGGGCATCTGCGTTGGGGGTGACCCTGCTGGAGGGCCAGGCGAGCGTCGCCCTGCCGCACCCGCGCCTCATTCGCCCGCCGGGGGCGCAGGATGAACGGGCCTTTTTGCAGCGGTGCGTGCGCTGCAGCCAGTGCATGAAGGTCTGCCCCACCTCGGGCTTGCAGCCCTGCCTGGATGAGGCGGGGTGGCGCGGCCTCGGCACGCCGCGGCTGGTGCCGAGGCTGGGGCATTGCGACTATAGCTGCCATGCTTGCGGCCAGGTCTGCCCCACCGGCGCGATCCCGCCGCTGAGCCTGCCGCTCAAGCGGCAAGAGTCGCTGGGCCACGCTTATATAGATACCAACCGCTGCCTGCCCTGGGCGGATGGCATCCCGTGCATTGTCTGCGAAGAGATGTGCCCCGTTCCCGATAAGGCGATCCGCCTGATCGAGGAGACGGTGCGCGGGGAGGACGGGCAAGAGGTCGTGCTGCAAAAGCCGCACGTGCTGCGCGATCTCTGCATCGGCTGCGGCATCTGTGAGTACCGCTGCCCGCTGGAGGGCGAGGCGGCAATCCGGGTGCGCCGAGCGTAACTCCAGCCGCCTCGAGGCGGCGCAAGGACGGTAAAAAAGAGCCAGCGCAGATTATGCGCTGGCTCTTTTGTATCTCTGGCTATCCTGGCGCCTGGCCGGTCGCCGTTGGCGCCTGGGTGGGCGCTTCGGTTGGCGCCGTCGTCTCGGTCGGCGGCGGCGTCGGCGACATGGTGGGCAAGGTGATCAGGGTCGGCAGCGGCTGCGTGGGCGTCTCCGTGGGCAGGGGCGTCGGCGTGGGCGGCGAGGTGGGCGTCACGATCAGCGTCGGGCCGATGATGGGAGTGGCCGTGGGCGAGGGCGTCACGCTCAGGGTCACCGTCGGGCTGGGCGCGGCGGTGGTGAATTGCACCGTGGGCGTGTGTGTGGCGCTCGCGCTGGGCCACCCTGTGGAGGTGGGCCAGGGCGTCGCTGTCCAGTCGACGGGCAAGGCCGGCAGGTACAGCTTTTGTCCAATGCGGATCACGTCGCTGCTCAGGCAGTTGACGCGCCGAATCCGGTCCACGGTGGTGCCGGTCCGCAG
>JAAYEA010000062.1 GCA_012689325.1 Chloroflexota bacterium | reverse complement strand
TGCAGCCATCCGTGAAATCCGTATCTCACTCAATGGGGAGGTTCTGATGATCACGATTCGCGATCCGCAACCCGGCGATCTCTACGTCTCGCCCCAGGGCAAGGATGCCTGGTCGGGGCGGCTGCCCGAGCCCGACGCCTCCGGCAGCGATGGCCCGCTGGCGACGGTGGCCCGTGCGCGTGACCTGATCCGCGCGCGGCTGCGCTATGGGGCGCTGCCGGGCCCGCTCACCGTCTGGCTGCGCGGCGGGCGCTACCCGCTGGCGGAGCCGCTCTGCTTTGGGCCGGAGGACGCCGCGCCGGTGACCTATGCCGCTTATCCTGGCGAGACGCCCATCCTGGATGGCGGCCTGCCCATCACCGGCTGGCGCGAGGCCGAGATCAACGGCCAGCGAGCGCTCGCCGCCCCCGCGCCGGAGGCGCTCGGCGACTTTCGGCAGCTTTTCGTCGGCGGGGAGCGCCGCCCGCGCACTCGGCTCCCCGCCGAGGGGTATTACTGGATGGCCGACGTCCCCGGCACGCGGCTCGATTCCGGCATCTTTGATGTCAGCGCGGACCGCTTCACCTGCGCCCCGGGCGATATCCAGCCTTGGCGAAACCTGACGGATGTGGAGGTGGTGGCGCCGCACTTTTGGATCTGCGAGCGGATGCCCCTCGCCTCCTTCGACCCCGCCACCAACCTCGTCACCTCGACCCGGCGCAGCCGCTTTTCCCTGCGCGACGACAGCGGCCGGGCCTATTGCCGCTATTGGGTGGAAAACGTCCGCGAGGCGCTGCTGCAGCCGGGGCAATGGTACCTGGATCGCGCCGAGGGGCTGGTCTATTACCTGCCGCTCCCCGGGGAGGAGGCGGACTCGCTGGCGGCCTATGCCCCGCGCCTGGCCCAGTTGCTGCGCGTCGTCGGCGACCCGGAGAGCGGGCGACTGGTGCGGTTCCTGCGCTTCGTCGGCCTCACTTGGGAGCACACGACGTGCGAGCAGCCCGACGGCCGCTTGCCCAGCGACCCGGCGGGCGCGCCCTACGCCTCCGGAGTGCAGGCGGCGGCCACCGTGCCGGGGGCGCTCTACCTGGAAGGGGCGGAGCATTGCGCCATCCAGGGGTGCGCGGCGCAGCACCTGGGCGGCTATGCCGTCGAGATCGGCGCGGGCTGTTCGGGCGTCAGCGTCGTGGGCAGCCACCTCTGGGACCTGGGCGGCGGCGGCGTCAAGCTGGGCGGCAGCGACGCGGCGGGGCCGCTCTGCCGCCGCACCGGCAACTGCGCCATCACCGATAACCACATCCACGCCGGCGGGCGCGTCCACCAGGCCGCGGTGGGCATCCTGGCGACCCACGCCTTCAACAACGACCTCTCCCACAACCACATCCACGACCTCTATTACAGCGGCATCTCGTGCGGGTGGGTCTGGGGCTATGCCGAGAGCGTCAGCCAGAACAACCGCATCGAAAAGAACCACATCCACGACCTGGGCCACGGCCTGCTCAGCGACATGGGCGGCATCTACACCCTGGGCGTCCAGCCGGGGACGGTGCTGCGCGGCAACCTGATCCACGATATCCGCAAGTGGCACTATGGCGGCTGGGCCATCTATCCCGACGAGGGCAGCGCCCACCTGACCATCGAGAACAATGTCTGCTACGACACCAACGCCCAGGTCTTTCATCAGCACTATGGCCGCGAGAATATCGTGCGCAACAACATCTGGGCCTTTGGCGAGGAGGGGATCGCGCGGCACAGCCGCATCGGCGGCAACCCCGGCGACCTGCTGGTGCCGCGGGAGGCGGGGCGGCTGGCCTTCACCTTTGAGCGGAACATCCTGGTCTCGGCGGGGCGGCCCTTCTTCCTGGGCGGGCGGGGCGCGCCGCTGGGGCGGCGGAATTTCGCCAGCGATCTCAACCTCTATTGGGACACCACCGGCGCCGAGTTCCTGGCCGGCGACGCGACCCAGGACGCCCAGGGGCGCGTGCACGTGGTCACGCCCTACCCGCTGGCGGCCTGGCGCGCGCTGGGCCAGGACCGCCATTCGCTGGTGGCCGACCCGGGCTTTGTCGACCTGGCCGCGCGGGATTTCACCCTGCCGCCTGGCTCGCCCGCGCTCGAGCTGGGGTTCCAGCCCATCGACCTCTCCGACGTTGGCCCGCGCGCGAGCTAAGGCCCGCACTAGCCCCTACATGGGACTTTTTGTTGATGACAGCGCCGTCATCCTCTGCTATAGTTAGGGCTGGCAATCGCTTGGTCAACGATGGGGCCGCCCTGCGCGCCTATCGCCGGGCGGGGTGCGCCCCGATCGGAAAGGGGTGCGTGACATGCGCGTTCAAGCCGGAGTGGCGATACCTCAAGCCGTTCAGGAACTGATCACCAACCTGACCCTGGCCCCCAACTCGCAGCTCGTCAAGATGGTCAAGACCCCCTTCGTTCGCAGGATGATCGTGCGCGAGACGGAAAAGTACATGTACGCCCGGCTCCGCGAGACCCGGCTGAACCCCGATGCCCAGCCCAGCGTCGAGGACGACCGCACGATCATGGGCCTGGCCATCATCGAGGCGTTCAGCCGGGTGCTGACGCGGGGCGCCCTCTCGGACGCCTACCTGCGCGGGATGCTGCAAACCCTGATCAAGACCCTCTTTATCGACCGCGGCGACCCCCAAGCGAAGGTCAAGTTCCAGGAGGCCTTTGGCCGGGCCGCCCCCAGCTTTCTCCTCCTCGCCCCAGGCAAAGCCTGCAATCTGCGCTGCGCGGGGTGCTATGCCGATGCCGACGGCCAGCGCCCTTGCCTGGAGTGGAGCCTGGTCGATCGGATGATCGGCGAGGCCAAGGAACTCTGGGGCGAGCGCTTTTTCGTCATCAGCGGCGGCGAGCCCTATGCCTACCGCTCCGAAGGCCAGGGGATGATGGAGCTCTTCCAAAAGCACCAGGATTCCTTCTTCCTGGTCTATACCAACGGCACCCTCGTCACCGATGAGGTCAGCCGGCGGCTGGCCGAGAGCGGCAACGTGCTCAACTGCCTCTCGCTGGAGGGGTTCCGGGAGCGCACCGACGCTCGCCGGGGGGCCGGGGTCTATGACCGGGTGCTGGCGACGATGGACCGCCTGGCCCGGGACAAGGTGCCCTTCGGCGTCTCGCTGACGGCGGCGCGCGACAACGTGGAGGAGATCCTCTCGGACGAGTTCGTCGACCTGGTCATCGGCAAGGGCGCGCTGCTGGCCTTTCTTTTCCAGTACATGCCCATCGGGCGCGCCTTCAGCCTGGAGCTCATGCCCACGCCTCAGCAGCGCGCCTGGATGTGGCGGCGGTCCTGGGAGATCATCCGCGAGAAGCGGTTCTTTATGCCCGACTTTTGGAACCACGGGACCTGCGTGGAGGGGTGCATCTCGGCCGGCGGGCACGGCAACGGCGGCTATTTCTACGTCGACTGGAGCGGCGCCATCACGCCCTGCGTCTTTATGCCCTACTCGCCGGTGAACATCCGCGACGTCTATGCCCGGGGCCAGACGCTGAACGACATCTGGCAGGAGCCATTCTTCCAGGCGGTGCGCCAATGGCAGTACGACTATATGCAGGCGGGGCGCAGCACCCTCGCGCCGTGCCCCAGCCGCGACCACCACGACGAGCTGGAGCGTCTGCTGCTCCAGTTCGAGCCGGAGCCGACCGATGCCAACGCCGTCGAGGCGCTCCTGGACCCCGCCTATACGGAGGGGCTGGTGGCCTACAGCCGCGCGTTCGCGGCGCTCACGGACCCGATCTGGGAGGAGCGCTACGTGCGCCGCCAGGCGGGGCCGGATGATCCCATCGCGCCGCTGCCCGAGCCCGCGCTGGAGGGGCAGGCAGGGAAGTAGCCGCCCGTGGCGGGCACCACCCTGGGGGAAGGTCGCAACCTTCCCCCTTTTCTATTTGCCAGCCCCGTCCAGGCGGCCTAGAATGCGCGCAGGCGCCCCTAGCCCGTGCGATCCGTGGAATCCGTGTACCAGTTCCTGAGGAGGCTGCGATGAACCTCGACCGTCACCCGTTCTTTCAGCGTTGGGCCGACCCGCAGACCGGCGTGGTCAGCTATATCCTGGATAGGCGCGTCGCGCCGATCCAGCAGAGTTTCTACTTTACCAACCCCAGCCTTTCGCCGGACGAAAAGTGGCTCTGGTTCTATACGATCTTTCCCCCCGGCGACCGCAACACCCTGGGCGTGGTCAGCCTGGACCCCGATAACCCGCTGATCCGTCACTTTCCCCAGGCCCAGTTCACCGAGGCCTCACCGCTGGTGGACGCCGACGGCTCGATCCTTTTCGCCATGCGCAACCACGTCTATCGCCTGACGCTGGACGGCGAGACCCAGGTGGTCTGCACCCTGGACCCCGACTATATCAAGCGGCGGCCCTTGGCGCGGCTGGCCACCCACCTGACCCGCTCCGCCGACGGCAAGTACCTGCTGTTGGATGGCGAGCTGGCGAACTTTTGGTTCGTGGCGCTGGGCGACCTGGCCACCGGCGAGGTGAAGGTGCTGCACGAGTTTGGGCGCTGCTATGACCACGGGCAGTTCTCGCCGGTGGACCCCAAGCTCTTTTCCCTGGCCGAGGATTGGTGGATCGACAACACCAGCGGGCAGTATTTCATCTATGAGCAGCGCACCTGGCTGATGGATACCGAGCAGACCCGCTTCGAGCCGCTGCTGGTCGACGGCTGGTACGGGCACGGCAGCGCCCCCTCCCACGAGTGGTGGTCGCAGGATGGCTGGATGTGCTGGACCGACTATCAGAAGGGCGTCTACGAGTGCGACATCACGCGGCGGCCCTGGGAAGCGACGCTGGTCTGGCCGGGGCCGCTCTGCCACTCCCATTGCGACGCCACGCGCCGCTATTACTGCGCCGACGAGTCGCCGTACAAGTGGGAAAAGCAGCCCTGCCGGATTATCTTTTACGACCGGGCGCGCGGCAAAGAGCTGGACATCGTCAGCGCCATGCCCAAGCCGCCGATGGGCCGCAACCCCTATCACCTGGACCCGCACCCACAGGTCTCGCCGCGGGGGACGTACGTGGTCTATACCACCGTGGTGCGCGGCACGGCGGACGTGGCGCTGGCGCCGGTGGCGGGGGTGCTGGAGCGGATGTAGGCGGTTTCATCAGCTCATATCGCGATTTGACACGCGTGGCGTGGGGGGCTTATAATGTCCTCTGTCGCCTGTGCGGGCGACCCGTTGCCGGTGCCTCGCAATGACTGCCCGTCACCTCGCACCACCATCATCGTTCCCGAAAAGGATGGACCATGCCTTCCCTACAGACTATCGATGCTCTTTATCGCCAAATCCTCGGCCCCTTCCCCGAGCGCGTGCCGCTGAACCTGGAGACGCTCGAGACGGTGGATTGCGGCGACTATACCCGGTCGCTCATCGCCTGGGACAACGACGCCACGGAGCGGGTGGAGGCCTACCTGCTGCGGCCCAAGGGCTTCCCCGGCAAGCGCCCCGCCATCGCCCTCTTTCACGGCCATGGGGACTGGGCGCTGGGAAAGAAGATGACGGCCGGCGTGGATCCGGAGCCGGGCAAGTCCTACATGGGCCCAGACCTGGCGCGGCGCGGCTTTGTGACCATCTGCGGCGACGCCATCGGCTGGGGGCCGCGGCAGAACAAAGCGCCCAAGCCCGACGGCGTGATGTACGAGCGGGTGCTGGCCATGCGCCTGCTGGCCGAGGGGCGCTGCATGGCCAATCAGTACGTCTGGGACGCCATGCGCGAGCTGGACGTGCTGCAAGCGCTGCCCGACGTGGACGGCGAGCGGCTGGGCGCGGGGGGCGTCTCCATGGGCTCGGGCCACACCTGGCTCACGGCCATGGTGG
>JAAYEA010000486.1 GCA_012689325.1 Chloroflexota bacterium | reverse complement strand
TCAAAGAGGACGTGGGCATCCCCATGCGCCTGCGCGAGCTAGGCATGACCGAGGGGCAGATCTCGGAAGCGGCGCAACAGGTGGTGGGCAACGCGCGGCTGATGCGCAACAATCCGCGCCCGGCCACTGCGGCGCAACTGGCGGCCCTGCTGCACGAGGCCTTCTAGCCGACCTCGTCGTTCCCTAACCTCGTTTGGCCGCTCGCCGGAAAAGAAGACACCGCCAACCCAGCTAGGGTTGGCGGTGTTCGTTGTGTGCGACTGCGCTATTGCGCTATTTGGTGAGCTTGGCGAGGAACACGCCCATCTCGTACAGCAACGCCAGCGGCGCCATCACGATGATCATGTTGACGGCATCCGGGGTCGGCGTGATGATGGCGGCCATGACGGCGATGCCGACATAGGCCCAACGGCGCGCTTTGGCAAAGGCCGTGGGCTCGACGATCTTGGCCTTGGCCAGGATGAACATGATCAGAGGCGTCTCGAAGGCGCCGCCGATCCAGAGCACCAGGGTGATGACAAAGTTGACGTACTCGCTGATGTTCCACTGCGCCACGGCGAACTCGCTGCCAAACTCGCCCAGGTACTTGAGTGAGAAGGGCAGCATGACAAAATAGGCGAAGGCCACGCCGCCGAGGAAAAAGAGGCCAGAGAAGGGGATCGCCCAGTGGGTTACGGTGTTGTAGATAGTGCGTTCCCTCTCGGATTCCAGGGCGGGCTCGATGAAGCGCAAGAGGTGATAGACGATGGCGGGCACGGTGAACGCCAGGGCGGCGGCCAGGATCACCCTCACGTAGAGCAGGAACATCTCGCTGGGGCGCAGGGCGATGAGCGTCACGCCGCCCACGGGCCGGGTGATGGCCTCCATCAAATAGTTGCTGCCCACGATCGCGGCGATGACAAAGACAACCATCACCGCGAGCACCTTAAAGATGCGGTGCCGCAGCTCCATGAGGTGCTCGGTGGCGGCGCGCAGCAGGAGTACGGCGGTGTAGACCGGGCTGTCCTGCGAGCGCCACTGCAACCGCGCTGCCTCCAGCTCCAAGGGCTCTTTGCCGTCATTGGCGCGCAAAAAGTTGGTGACGTTCAGCCACAGAAACTCGAGCCCCCTGGGGAGCTTATCGGGGCCGAGGATGGCGATGCCGATCAGGATGAGGAGAACGGTGCTGATAATATTCATGGCCTACCAGGGGTTCTAGGATGAGCCCAGTAAATAGAACAAAGGGAGATGCGCAACAGGTGCAGCATCTCCCCATGTGCTTCCGGTTGACGGGTTACTTGTCTTCCCCGGCCTTGGCGATCTCTTTGACGCTCTCTTCAACGCCGTCTTTGACGCCCTTGACGTCTTCCTTCACTTCGTCAATGGTGCTCTCGATCTCCTTGGACGACTTGCGAAAATCCCGGATCGCGCTGCCGAGCGCGCCGCCGATCTGCGGCAGCTTGCCCACGCCAAAGATGATGAGCACGATCAAGAGGATCAGGACCAGCTCAGTCGTTCCGACCTTTCCCAACATTCTGCGGACCTCCTTAGACAATAGGGGGCTTCTCTGCCATGGACGACTCTGCCCCGATTGCTTTCGATTATAGCACGCCACAAGCGAGTTGTCAAATGACTTGCCAAGCGCAGGTTGGGTCAGCGCGGCGGATTAACCGATTTGACAGCCCATGCTTTGCGCCCTATAATTGCCCTAAGGGCAGCGTAGTGGCTGTGCTGCTCGTGGACGATGGGGGTCTGTATAGATAGGAGGTGCGCGCCGCCAAGTCCGAGCGGTCGTGTCGTAGTCAAGGAGAGATCGTTTTTCCGATGCATGGTAGCATAGGAGGATATTCCAGAGATGAGTAACGAGAAACTGACGCGACGTGACTTTGTGCGGTGGACGGCTCTCACCGCCGTTGGCGTGGCCGCAGCGGCCTGCGCCAAGCCGGAGGAGCCAGCCGCCCAGCCCACCACGGCGCCGGCCCAGCCCACCGCGGCCGCCGCCAAGGCGACGGACACCCCCGTTCCCGCCAAGCCCACCGATACCCCGGCGCCGGTATCCAAGTACAAGGAAGCGCCCATGCTGGCCGAGCTGGTCAAGGCTGGCAAGCTGCCCCCCGTCGATGAGCGCCTGCCCGAGGAGCCCCTGGTCCTGGCGCCGGTGGAAAAGATCGGGACCTACGGCGGTAGCTGGAACTTTATGTCGCCGAGCACCAACTTTAACGGCGGTGGCGCCATCGGCATGGTGATGTGTGAGAATTTCATGCGGTGGGAGCGCGACACCTCCGGCCACCGGCCGAACGTGGTGGCCAAATGGGAGTGGAACGCCGATGGCACCCAGATCGTTCTGCACTTCCGCAAGGGCATGAAGTGGTCAGACGGCCAGCCCCTGACCGTGGACGACTGGCTGTTCTGGTGGAACGATATGATCCTTGACGAGAAGGTCAAACTCACCCGGCAGACGGGCACCAGCACCGGCGGCGTGGATATGAAGGCCACCAAGCTTGACGACTATACGCTGCAACTGAACTTCGCTAACCCCAACCCGCTGTTCGTCGAGATGATGAACCGTGGCACGGGCAACCGAGCCACCTCCTGGCAGTTGGTGCCGGCGCACTATTTGAAGCAGTTCCACTGGAAGTACACGCCCGCTGCCACCGACACCACGCCCTTGATCGATCACTATGACAAGCGGTGGGATTATCTGGACATGCCGACCTTCTACCCCATGGTGGTCAAAGACATCAAGGCGGGCGAGTACGTCAAGTTCGAGCGCAACCCCTACTACTGGAAGGTGGATACCGAGGGCAACCAGTTGCCTTACTTTGATGGCTTTGAGGTCAAGCAGGTCAAGGAGAAGCAGCTCATCGCGCTCTCTTGCGTGGCCGGCGAGGTCGATTTCCAGCTGCGCGATATCGACCTAAAAGATGCCCCTATGTTCAAAGAGAACGAGGCCAAGGGCAACTACCAGCTGCGCATGTGGCAACTGGGCGACGCCAACCAGGCGGGCATCCTGATTCGCTACTGCACATCCGATGCCTCTCTCAACAAGCTGCTCTTTGACCAAAAGTTCCGCCAGGCTATGTCCTATGCCATCAACAAGGACCGCATCAATGACATCGTGTTCCTGGGCATGGGCCAGGTGCGTTCCTTTGCCATGATGGCCTCTGGCCCCGAGTTCGCCTCGGAGCGTGGTCAGAAGGTTCTCAAGGACTGGGAGAACTCGTGCATGGAGTACGATCCCGAGCTGGCTAAGAAGCTGCTGGACGAGATCGGCGTCAAGGACGTGAACAACGATGGCTGGCGCGAGCGGCCCGATGGCACTCCGCTGGACATGGTCATCATTGTCGAGAACACCGACAAGTACGGCATCGAGGCGCAGCAGCTGATCACCGAGGACTTTAAGGCCGTCGGCCTCAAGTGGACGCCCAGCGTGATCGAAAGCACGCTCCTCTCCCAGAAGGAAACCAACTGCGAGGAGGCGTTCCGTGCCCGCGGCGCTGCCGCCTCGGGCCTGTTCGTAGCTCCCGGCCACTGGGCGCCGGTGGAGAACAACGACTATATCGTCTGCGGCAAGCCCTATGGCCTCTGGTACCAGTCCGGTGGCAAGGAGGGCACCCCGCCTCCGGCGGAGGCCCCCTGGATGAAAAAGCTGATGGACATCTTTGGCGAGGCCATCACCATCGCCGACGTGGCCAAGCGGCACGACCGGACGCTGGATGGCTACCAGGTGCACATCGATGATGGTCCGTTCCAGATCGGCACCGTGGGCAGCCTGGTCAGCCCGGTGGTTGTCAAGAACACCATGAAGAACGTGGCCGAGTCGGGCATCGTCGGCTCCTGGGTGTTCGGCTTCCCTGGAACCATCGACCCAGAACAGTGGTATAGAGGATCCTAAGCCGGCCATTGGCCACCAGCCACCGCCGGTTCCGTTCGGCGGTGGCTGGTTCTCCTCGGAAGTGAAAGGCAGGGCAGCGAGCCTTGCCATCACGTATAGATGGTTCGGAATGACGTAACTAGTTCTATCAGCAAAGGAGTGTGAAATGACCCAAGAGCGTATTTCGCGGCGCAATTTCCTGAGGGGATCGGCTATCTCGATCCTTGCTGCTGGGCTGCAGGCCTGCAAGCAGGCCGAGCCAACGGCGGCGCCAGCGCCCACCAACACCACTGCTCCGGCGGCTGCAACGAACACCCCGGCGCCCACGAAAGAGTTCGCTGTGGCAGCCACCAATACGCCTCTCGCGGCCACGCCCACTCCTCTGCCTGCCGCGGCCTACAAAGAGGCGCCGATGCTGGCCGAGTTGGTCAAGGCCGGCAAGTTGCCGCCGGTGGATGAGCGCCTGCCGCTGGAGCCGCTGGTGGTCGAACCGGTGGCCCAGATTGGCAAGTATGGCGGCATGTTGACCCAGTTGAGCACCAGCGGCACCAACTTTGGTATCAATGGTTACTGGATTGTCGAGAACTTTATCAAGTGGAACCGTGACTGGTCCGGCCATCGCCCCAACCTGCTGACCAAGTGGGAATGGAACGCCGACGGCACCGAGATCACCATGTACATGCGCAAGGGCATCAAGTGGTCGGATGGGGAGCCGTTGACCTGGGACGACTGGCTGTTCTGGTTCTACGATATGATCGAGGATGCCAAGGTCGCCCTCCCGCGTCAGTCTGGCACGCACGTCGGCGGCGTGGCGATGAAGACGGAAAAGCTGGATGACTTTACGCTCAAGTGCAGCTTTGCTGGGCCAAACCCGCTCTTTCTCGAGATGCTCAGCCGCGGCGCCGGCGCGCGATCCAGCAGTTGGCAGTTTGTCCCGGCCCACTATATGAAGCAGTTCCACTACAAGTACACGCCCGCAGCCACCGAGACCAAGGACCTGTTGGACCGCTACAACGACCCCAGCCGCCACACCTTCCTGGACATGCCGACCTTTTGCGCGATGAAGGTCAAAGAGATCACACTGCGTGAGAGCATGGTCCTGGAGCGCAACCCGTACTACTGGAAGGTGGACACCGAGGGCAATCAACTCCCCTATCTCGATGGCTCCCAGATTCGGTTCATGGCGGATGCAGAGGTGCTCAAGCTGGCGGCGACCAACGGCGAGATGGACTTTGGCAACGTCGGCGGGGTGCGTGACATTGCCGTGATGAAAGAGAACGAGGCCAAGGGCAACTTTAAGGTCGTGCTCTTCAAGCGCGGCGATAACATCGAGGCCGGTCTGATGCCGCTCTTCTGCATCGCCGACGAAGGGCTCAAGGAGCTCATCTGGAACGTCAAGTTCCGCCAGGCGCTGTCCTGGGCCATCGACCGCGACAAGGTCAATGATATCGTCTTCTTGGGCACCGCCAAGCCTCGCCAAGCCACCCAGATGCCCTACGGACCCGAGTTCCAGACCGAGCGCGGCAAAAAGGTGCTGGCCGAGTGGGAGGCCCATTGCCGCGACTATCAGCCGGAGACGGCTAAGAAGCTTCTGGACGAGATCGGCGTCAAGGACGTGAACAACGACGGTTTCCGCGAGCGTCCGGATGGCACTCCTCTGGAGATCGTCGTCGACGTGGCTGTGACCTCGCCCAACTATGTGGAGTCCTTCAAGTTGGTTACGGACGACTATGCCAAGGTGGGGCTCAAGATGGTGATGAACACCATCGACGGCACCGTTATCAACCAGCGGATCGTCAACTGCGAGACGGCCTTCCGCGCCCGCAATGGCACGGCCGGCGGCTTGTATATTGCCCAGTCCTTCTGGACACCGGTGGAGAACACCGAGTACTGCATCTGCGGCCAGCCCTACGGTCAGTGGTACCAGTCCGGCGGCAAGCAGGGCCTGCCTCCTCCTCCTGGGTCCATGATCGAGAGGCTGCAGCAGATCTATACCGACGCCATCAAGGTGGTGGATCCGAAGAAGCGCGATGACATGGTCCTGGATGGCTATCAGATTCACATCGACGAAGGCCCGTTTAACATCGGCATCGTCGGTGACACGGTGGATCCCTACGCGGTCAAGAACACTCTCAAGAACGTGCAAGAGTTCGGCCTGACTAGCTCGGGCGTGTTCGGCTTCCCGTCCACGCTCGATCCGGAGCAGTGGTACAAGGAAGGCTAGACGAGCCACCAGCCCTCGCCGCGCTAGCGCGGCGAGGGCTGATCCTTTGACAAAGCAAGGGGGAGTCGTATGCTCCGCTACATCGGACATCGCGTTCTCTCGGCGATTCCAACACTGATGATAATCGTGATTCTAGGTTTCGTCGTGATGGAGTTGCCGCCGGGAGACTATGCGACGTATCACATGATGGAACTGCTGGCGCAAGGCAATGAGGGCGCGCGGGAAGAGGCTGAGGCGTTGCGCATCCGCTATGGCATGGACCGGCCAGCCTACGAGCGCTTTTTCATCTGGATTACCCACTTTGTGCAGGGGGACTTTGGCGATTCGTTCGCCTACCGCAAGCCGGTGCGTGAGCTGATCGGACAGAACCTCCTGATGACTATGGTCGTGTCGCTACTCAGCTTGATGATCGCTTGGGCGATTGGCGTGCCCATCGGCATCTATTCGGCGACGCACCAGTACTCACTCGGCGACAACTTTTTCACCATGGTGGCCTTCTTCGGTGTCGGCGTTCCAGGCTTTCTACTGGCTCTCGTCTTGCTCGTCGTTGGCACCAAATGGTTCGGCTTTGTCCCGGCGGGGCTCTTTTCGGCCGAGTTCGAGAATGCGCCTTGGTCCCTGGCCAAGTTCGTGGACCTGCTCAAGCACCTCTGGATTCCCTGCCTCATCGTCGGTGTGACACAGACGGCTGGCCTGATGCGCACGATGCGCGGCAACCTGCTGGATGTGTTGCGGATGCCGTATATGCAGACTGCCAGGGCCAAGGGGCTCAAAGAGACCATCGTGACGTGGAAATACGGCGTGCGTAACGCGATCCACCCCCTTATCATGTCCCTGGGCATGTCTCTGCCGAGTCTCGTCTCCGGCGCCACCGTCACGGCCATCGTGCTGAACCTGCCGGTGATGGGCCCCATCTACCTGCAGGCGGTGCGCCAGCAGGATATCTACCTGGGCGGGACGATGCTCATCCTGATCACCGTGATGCTGGTGATCGGCAACCTGTTGGCGGACCTGTTGCTCGCCGTCGTAGACCCGCGGATTCGGTTTGAATAGAGAGGGATCAGACATGGCAGACACGGACCTGCTCGCCTATAGGGGAGCCCAGCCTGAGGAGATCGAAGAGGATCGCATCTCGCCGCCCACGGTAGGCCAGCTCACCTGGTGGCGTTTCCGTCGCAGCAAGCCAGCTATTGTCGCTGGTGTCCTGCTCATCCTGGCCTACATAGTGGCCGTTTTTGCGGGTTTCTTCGCGCCATATCACGTGGTAACGACCCATTCCAAGTTCCCCGCGGTGGGGCCAAATGGGATTCACTTCCGAGATGCGGAGGGGAATTTCCGCGCCCCCTTCGTCTATGGCTATTCGTCCAAGCTGGACCCGGCGACCTTCCAGCGCGTCTCGATCACTGACACCTCGGTGATGTACCCGGTGCGCTTCTTCGCCAAGGGGGACGAGTATGTTCTGGTCGGCTCGATCAAGTCCGATATCCACCTGTTCACGGTGGATGATCCGGGCAAGGTGTTTCTAATCGGCACCGATAACCTGGGGCGCGACCTGTTCAGTCGAATCATCTATGGCGCGCGGATCTCGCTCACGGTGGGCCTTGTGGGTGTGTTTCTGAGCCTGATCATCGGCTCGGTGATCGGTGTGGCCGCAGGCTACTATGGCGGCACGTTCGACAACGTCGCCATGCGCATCGTCGAGGTGCTCAACGCCTTCCCGAACATCCCGCTCTGGATGGCGTTGGCGGCGGCCCTGCCGGCCAACATGGACTCGATCAAGGTCTACTTTGGCATTACCATCGTCCTCTCGTTCATCGGGTGGGGCGGACTGGCGCGGCAGATTCGCGCGAAGGTGTTGTCGCTGCGCGAGTCCGATTTCGTGATGGCGGCGCATGTCTCCAACTGCAGTGACTGGCGTATCGTGAGGCACCATCTGCTGCCGAACACGCTCAGCCACATCATCGTCTCGGCGACTCTGGCCATCCCGGGCATGATCCTCGGCGAGACCACGCTGAGCTTTCTCGGCTTGGGCATCAAGCCGCCGATGACGAGCTGGGGCTTGCTTTTGAGCGAGGCGCAGGCTACCCGCGTGCTGCTTCAGCAACCGTGGCTCCTGTGGCCCATCGTGCCAGTGATGCTGACCGCCATCGCCTATAACCTGCTGGGCGATGGCCTGCGCGATGCCGCTGACCCCTTTGCCACGTAGAATCGCCAGGGGCCAACGCTAAGCCTCTGATCTGTGTGCGGCTCCTGCCGTTTCCTGCAAGGAAACGGCTGGAGCCGTTGCCTTTTCCGGGGCTGGCGGTGCCGCTGCTACTCCCTCGACGGATTGTCAGCGTCCAGCCGATAGAGCCCGGCGGAGGTGCCGACCCAGAGCGCTTCCGTGTCGGCGGCCAGGGCGCGGCAATCCGCAGCGTAGAGGCCCCGATCCCGCGCGGCCCAGGTCAGACCCCCGTCCTGGCTGTTCCAGAGGCCGCCCGCCGTGGCCAGCCAGATCTCCTCGTCGGTGGGCCCAAGTAGGATGTCTTGCGCCGCAGCACTGCCCGACCAGCGCTCCTCCCAGGTAGCCCCGCCATCTCCTGAGCGCAGGAGCGCCTGGCGGTCCTGGAGATGGGCGCCGGCCCAGACGACCGAGCCGCCCGGCGCCACCGCCAGCGCCGTCACGGCTGCCGCGCCGGCCAGCCCCTTGGGCGACCAGGTGGCGCCGCCATCCAGCGAGAGGGCGATGCCGCAGCCGTAGCGCATCCCAGCCCAGACGGTCTGAGGGTCGCGCGGATTGACGGCCAGGGCCTCCACGGGGCAGGTGCCGCTGCCGTAGGCGGGCAGCCCTGTCCGTGAGACAGACCAAGTGGCGCCGGCATCCTGGCTGGAGTAGACCCCGCGCCCGGCGGCGCTCCCCGCATAGATCGACGAGCCTGCCACGGCCAGCCCTTGCACGAACTGCGGCCCCTCGATACGCTCGGCCGTCTCGTCGGCGAGGAGGCGGAAGAGCCCGCTCGCCGCCACATAGACCACGCCGGCCTCCGTGGCAAGGTCCGTCGCCGGATCGCTGCGCAGGAACGCGGGCCGCCAGGGCCCGTCCACGCTGCCGGAGAGGAGGTAGCCGTGGTCTGTCCCTGCCCAGAGCTGGTCCCCCGCAGCGGCCAAGGCGCTGATCCCTACGGCGGCCAGGCCCTGGGCCGAAAGCTCCCACGACTGCCCGCCGTCCCGCGAGGCGTACACGCCGCCAAGGTCGCTGCCGCGCGCGCCGGGGGCGGGGGCCGCGGCGGCATAGAGGGCGTCCGGCGCATCGGGATGGAAGGCCACCGCCGCGATGTGCCCTTGTCCGGGCGGGCCCAGGAGCCGTTGCCAATGCTGTCCGGCGTCATCGGTGCGGTAGACATAACCGCTGAGGCCGCCGGCGCTCAGCAGCGTCTGGGGCTGGCCAGGAAGAGCGAGGAGCGACGAGCCTAGCAGGGGGTGGTCGGCGCTGACGAGCTGCCAAGCGGCGCCGTAGACATAATACTCGCCACCGATCACGGCGGCCAGCGGGCTCGCGCCGGGGCGCGCCAGCAGGGCGCTGACCGGCTGGCGCCAGGCGCCGTCCGGTCGCACCGGCAAGCCGTCATTGAGCGGCTGCCAGGTGGCGCCGTCGTCCGCGGAGCCGAAACAGCCGTCGCGCTCCGTGCCGGCATAGAGGCGGCCGGACGCGTCCAGGGCCAGCGCGATCACGGCGCTGAGCGACCCGCCCTCGGGGCGCAGGCCCGCATCCACGGGGCGCCAGCGCCGTCCGTCGTCGCTGGCAAGCAGGCCGCCGGACTCGCGGTTGTGGCCGCCGGAGAGGCCGACATAGGCTCTTTCCGTGCTGCCAATGAGCGCGGTCACCTTATGGCCAGGCGGTAGCTCCTCATCGACAGCGGCCCAGCGCTCGCCTTCCAGCCGCCACAGCCTGCCCTGCGCGCCGGCGGCGTAGAGGCTGTCCCCCAAGAAGGCCAGCAGGGTGATCCGTTCGGCGGGCAGCGACTCGCGGTAAGGGGTCCACCGTTGCCCATCGTCGTGGCTGACGAACACGCCGGCCCCGTTGGTCCCAGCATAGATGGTGTGGGGATCGCTTGGGTGGACGGCCAGGGCGGTCACCTCGCCGCCGTAGAGGAGCGCCTGCTCCCACGCGGGCTCTGCGATCGCGGTGGGCGACAGTGGGGTGGGGGAGGGTGAGGCGGTCCAGGTGGCGATGGGCGAGGGAGGCGCCGTCGGCCAGAGGGGCGTTGGCGAGAGCGTGGCTGGTGGCGCGGACGGGCCAGGCGCCGCCTGGCAGGCGATCGCGGCCAGGGCCACGACCACAGACACGATCAGCCTCGGAGCCCAAGATGGAACGCGCATCGGCACCTCCTGGCGGCGCGCCGCCCGCCTACTCGTGGGGCCGCGGGCCGGCCATCTCCTGTTCGACGCCCATTGCCGCCGGCGAAAGCGCGATCGCCAGCCCGATCGCGGCGTAGGCGGCCCCGCCGATGACAAACCACGGCCCCACGCCCAACGCGTCCGCCACAGGTCCGGCGACCGCCATGCCCAGCGGCGCCATGGCCATGACCAGGCTTCCGACCAGCATGAACACGCGCCCCTGCATCTCGGGCGCGACGGCGGACTGAAAGACGGTGGTCATCGGCCCCTCGGCCAGCGGTCCCATGGCCCCGGCGGCCAACTGGAACGCGAGAAGCGGCCACCAGGCGCGGCCTGGCAGCAGCCCTATCGCGGCGACGGCCAGCCCCCGGCCGACCAGCCCCAGCACGGTGGTCAACATGCGGCGCTGGAAGCCGCCCCACAGGCTGAGCAAGAGCCCGCCGGACAGCAGCCCGATCCCCGCCGCCGACTCGACCCAGCCCAACTCCCGGGCTCCTCCGCCGAATGGCCCTGCCACCAGGAGCGGCGTGAGGGCGGAGGCGGGGTAGAGGAAAAAGCCCGCCAGGGCCATGGCCGCCAGTAACCAGGTCAGGCCGCGAATGGCGCGAATGTGACCGACGGCGCTGCGCACGTCGCTCCAGAGCGACGCCGGGTTGATCGAGCCGCTGGCGTCTGCCGCGCGAACCGGCTGGGGCACGCGAACCGATGCCAGAGAAACCATGGCCGCCGCGGCAGTGAGGACGTCGAGGCCGAGGATGGCCTCCACCGGCCACATCGCCAGCAACAACGCTCCCAGGGGCGGGGCAAAGACCTGCAACGCTCCATCCAGCATCTGGCCCAGGCCCGCAACGCGTGCGAGGTGCTCCCTGGGGACCAACAGGGAGGTAGACGCCTGCATGGCGGGCCAGTGAAAGGCCGAGCCCACCGAGCGGGCCAGGCTCACGACATAGATGTGCCACGGTTGGATGCGGCCACTCCAAAAGAGCCAGGCCGCGCCCAAAGCCACCAGCGCCACCAGTCCGTCTGCGGCGAGCATCACCCGGCGGCGGTTCCAGCGGTCCACCAGGGCGCCGACAAAGGGGCCCAATAGGATCTCGGGGAGCAGCGCGGCCAGCGTCGCCGACGCCAGTACCGTGGCCGAGCCGGTGGTGGACGTGAGCCACCAGACCAGCGCAAAGGTGGCCAGCCGGCTCCCCACCAGGGAGCAAGCCTGGCCCACCCAGATGGTCAAGTAGGGCCCGCGCCAGCGATTGGCCTGTTCTCGTCCGTTCATCTCGGTATCCCCTGCGAGAGCGGTAGCGCGGCGGCGATGGCGGCGCCGTCTAGAAGATCAGCGAGAGCCCCAAGCCCACCAGCACCACCAACACCACCTTGCGAAAACGAGCGGGGTCCAGGTAGCGATCCATGCGCGAGCCGACGAGCATGCCCGCGATCATGAAGGGCAGGGCGACGAGAAAGAGCCGCAGCACCTCCTCGGTATAGTTCCCGTGCAGGAGGTGGCTTGGGCAGACCATCAAGCTGTTGATCATGAAGAAAGCCTGCAAGTTGCCCTTGAACTCCGCGGGCTCCCAGTTGCGGCCGTTGCCATAGATGACCGCGGGCGGGCCGCCGGTGTTGTAGGCGCCGCTCAAGACGCCGGCCACAAAGCCAAAGGGGAAGGCGAGGTTCACATTTCGAATCTGGGGGAGTTTGGGCCCGAGGAGGCAATAGAGCGAGTAGGACACCAGGACGATCCCCAGCAGGCCCAAGACCACGCGCTCATCCAGGGCGCTGAGGCCCCAGACGCCCAGGGGCGTGCCAACCAGCGAGGCCAGGGAGAGCCGCCACACCTCTGGCCAATTCAGCGCCTTGCGGTGCACGATCAGCAGATAGACGTTGGAAAAGAGGGCAAAGAGCGACATCAACGGCGAGGTCACCCGGACGCTGACCACTGCCGTCAGCAGCGGCACCGCCACCAGCGCCTGCCCAAAGCCCGTCAGCCCCTTGGTGAAGGCGGCAAAGAACATGACCAAGCCAAAGTAGAGTGGATTCACGCGCGCTCCCGATCGACTTGCCTGCGCTCAAGATGGGCTGCCCCAGGCAGTCCCGCGGCGCGCATGACGCGCGCTCCCGAACAAGCCCGGCCTATTATATCGGTCCGTCGGCGGCTGTCAATTGGGCGAGTGGCATGAAGCCTGCGCCCGAGCGATCCAAGCTCCGCTCGGGCGCAGGGGGCGATGCGTGGCAAATCGTGGCCTATTTGAGTAGCGTCCCTACCCACTGCCAGAACCGATCCCACAGGTTTGGGCGAGGCGTTGGGGCCGGCGCCGGGGCAGGCGTCGCCGTGGCCGTCGGGCGGATTGCGGCCGTGGCTGTAGCCCCAGGCGGCGTCGGGGCGAGGGTCGCGCTCTCCGGCGCGGCGGGGTCGGCGGGAACGATCTCGTACGCCTGGCCATCTAGGATCACGATCACCTGCTGGCCCAGCGACAGGTAGCGCCCGGCCTCGGCATGTTCGCTCAACAGGCGAAAGTAGGCGTCGCTTCCGAAAGGCACTTTCTGGGTCTCCTGCCGGGATGGGTCGTAGCGGGTGTCGACCCAGGCGCCGTTGCGCAGGAGGAAGGCGAGATCGCCCACGACCTTGATCTCGGCGGCGCTGGGGGCCGCTGCCACCTGGCTATCCTGCAGCGTCTGGCGCGCGACGCTGCTGTCCACCGCTGCCGCCCCGCTTATGACCGCCGCCTCCTCCTGCACCTGCTTGTGCACCTGGGTGGCGCTGTACTCGCGGCCTTGGGCCGTCAGGACGTCCTCGGTCTCATCCACCAGGAACGAGGTATAGGGCGTCATGATGCCGTAGCGGACGCTCAGCGCGACGATCTCATCCACCAGCTCCTTGTCCTCGCCATGCAGCCGTATCTGGGTGAGCAGGTAGCCGATCTTGCGCGTGGCCCACAGCCGCGGGACAAAGTCGTCGCCGCCCTCCTGGGAGAAGGGTATATCGGCGTAGACATAGGTGGCCTCGCGATCGTTCACCAGGCCTCGCAGCGTAACCGTGGTCGTGCCGCCCCCCCGATAGCGTCCCACCACTAGCAACTGGCTCCCCGCGAACAGGTCGGGCAGCGGATCGGGGTACATCTCTTCGACGATCAGGCCACCAAAGCCCAGCGAGAGATCGGCCAGGAGCGGTGTGCCGATCTTGGCATAGAACGCGCTGACCTCCTCGGCGATGCTCTGGCTGGGGCGGACGTAGGCGCTGGCCCCGCGATAATCCTGGGCCAGGGTATCCAGCAGCACCGTGTTCACGTCGTCGCCGAGGCCGAAGGCAAAGATGCGCGCGGCCTGCCGGGCATCGGCGGCGTTCAGGGCGGCGTTGACATTCTTGAGGATCTCACCCGTGGCGACGACGCCCTCGGTGGCCAGCCCGTCCGTGAGAAAGATGACGACTTGCGGCCGCGCGCCGGTCGTCATGGCGAGCGCCTCGCGCAGCGCGCGATCGATATTGGTGCCGCCAGCGGCCTCCAACTCGCGCACAAAGCGGTGAGCGTCGTCGCGACGCTCCTTGCCCACCAGGTCGGCGGCGAAGCGGCGCGTGCCGGTGCTAAAGGCGAGGATGTTGAAGCGATCCTCCTCGTTCAGGTGGTCGATGATATACGCCAGCGCCTCTTTGGCCTGGGCGAGCTTGGCGCCGCGCATGGAGCCCGAGATGTCCAGCACCACCAGGACGTCCTTGGCCACCACCTCGCTGCTGGCGTCAGCCAGAGGCGGCGCGGCCAGCAGCAGGAAAAAGCCGTCCTCGCCCCTGGCCTTGTAGGAGAGCACGTTCAGCGCCAGGCCGTCGGCGGAGATGCCATAGTAGAGCTCGAAATCACGGTCTGGCTTGACCTCGCTCGCCTCATAGCCGACCTCGACGTGGTTTTCGCCATCGCGGCTGACGGCCACCTCGTGGCTGGGCGAGTAGACCGCCTTGATGGGGGCCTTGGAGCGGATATCGACATGGACCGAGACGTCCTGGATGGGCTTGCTGGAGAAGCGTTCCGTATCCAGCGGATACAGGTAGCGCACCAGCCCCAAGTCGGCGCGCAGGACTTGGGTGTACCGGACGATCACCCGCTTCTCGCCCTTGGCGGGGATGGGGTAGATGCGGGCGCGGAAGGTGTTGCGCTCGACATATTCCAACAGGGCGGGGTCGCGGCGCTCGCGCACGATGCCCTCATAGATGCTGCGCGCCTCCTCCTTGTCCAGCATCTGGCCCACCAGCTCTTGGCCGTCCACGAACATGGAAAAGTGGGAGATGCTGGCCTCCGCCGGCAACGGGAAGAGATAGAGCCCCTCGATCTCGTGGGGAGACTCGTTCACAAAGACCTGATCCACCTCGGTAGTGGCCACCTGGTCCTCGATCGTGACGGTGACGCGGTGGTAGCGGACGGCCAGATGCTCCGCCCTTTCCCGCGGGATTCCCGGCGGGGGGATGGGGATGATGATGCCGTCGGCGCGTGCGGCGCCGGACAGCGCCAGAAAGGCGATCAGGGCGATCAACAGCCCAGCCAGTTTCCTCATGGTCGACACTCCTCAAATCTCGCGCGATGTGGTTCTGCCTTGTAGACGCGCGGGTCGGGCGCGAGGTTCCCTGGTGCGCGTGTGCGCAGCGTACGTTGACGGCATGGCGTATTCATGATAGAATTCAGGTGATTCGTGCATGGGAACGGGCTGGGCTATTCCGGAGGAGCTGGACAGGATGCCTTTCAATGTTCTCAAGAGCCGGTGGGACGATGTGCGCAAGCGCATCAAGGCGCGGTGGGGCAACCTCATCAGCGACGCGGACCTGGAAATGGTGCGCGGGGATCGCGTCGCCCTCATCAATCTGATCGTGGATCAGTGCAACCTGGATGATCGGGTGGTGGCGCGCGAGCTGGATCGGATGGTGAACGACATCGGCGGCAATGAGGGCGGGCGGCGCACGGAACGCTAGACGCGCGCCACTGTCCGCCATGCTGTTCCGGAAGGCCCGATGACCTGGCCCAACCAGTTGCCAGAGGGCGATGTGGTCGCCTATCGCGGCGAGCCTTGGGCTGTTCATGGCCCCACGGCTTGACCCCGCAAGCGGCGCGGCCCCCGCCGAGTGCCTGCGCCCTCCCTCATTCGTGCGCGCCTTGCCTTCATCTTGAGGCGCTCGCGCGCCTCCTGATCCCCGTGTTCATCCAGCGAGCCACCCTCCCGCCTCATTGCGCCGCCTTGCCACCTCTGAACGATGACGGGGTCGCCCCAGGGGGGCGATTGCCAAGCCGACGTGCCCGCGCCCCGCAGCTAGACAGATTCCGCCTTGTGCGGTATGATGGCGGCCAGGGACCGGCATCAGGGGGCTGAGGAGGAATATGGAAGTCATCGTTGGGCTGGACATCGGAGGGACCAAGACGGCGGTGCTGCGCGGCACTCGGGAGGGGCGCATCCTGGCGCGCTCCCAGTTCCCGACGCCGCAGGGCTTTGCCCCCGCGTTCGAGCGGCTCTGCCAGGAGGTGGAGGGCCACCTGCGCACGGCGGCCTCGCTGGGGGACGGCGTCGCGGCGATCAGCGTCTCCATTGGCGGCCCGCTGGATATCGCCCGCGGAATCATCTACTCGCCGCCCAACCTCCCCGGCTGGGATGCGGTGCCGCTCAAGGATCTGTTGGCGGAGCGGCTCCAGCTTCCGGTCCACGTCGAGCACGACGGCAATGCCGGGGCGCTGGCGGAGCAGTACTTTGGCGCGGGCCGCGGCTTTCGCAATATCATCTTTTTGACGATGGGCACCGGGCTTGGCGGCGGACTGATCCTCGATGGGCGGCTCTACCGGGGGACCACCGACCTGGCGGGGGAGGTGGGGCATATGCGCATCGCCCCGGACGGTCCGGAGGCCTATGGGAAGCGCGGCTCGTGGGAGGGGTTCTGCAGCGGGCCTGGGATGGTGCGGCTGGCCCGGCAGCTTTACCCCGGACGCTGGCCGGAAGGCGTCGAACTGGATGGGCGCCAACTCACCGAGCTGGCCCATGCCGCCGACCCGGAGGCGCTGGAGGTGGTGGCAGAGACGGGGCGGTGGCTCGGGCGCGGCCTGGCGGTCCTGGCGGACATCCTGAACCCCGAGGTGATCGTGATCGGCAGCATGGCGGTGCGGCTGGGAGATTTGCTGCTGGACCCGGCCCGCGAAGAGATGCAGCGCGAGGCCCTGCCCGGCACCTTTCGCGCCTGTCGGGTCGTTCCGGCGGAGCTGGGCGAGGGGCTGGGCGACGTGGCGGCGCTGTGCGCGGCGATCCAGGCGTGGCATCAGGACGGCTGAGCGCCACCAAAGGAGGCGACATGGCAAGCGATCCCAAGGTGAGGTCGGCGATCCCACAGCAAGCGCGTCCGGGCGAGATCGTTGTCCTGGCGGGCAGCGGATTGGAGCGGGGCGACCGCGTGGAGCTTTGGGGTGAGGCCGGAGACGCCCCGGAAAAGGTGGTGGCCAAGCGCGCCACCAAGTGGCTCTCCCCGGAGCGGGCGCAGATCGTGCTGCCCCAAAGCGGGCTGAGCGGCGGGCTGAAGCGCGTGGCCATCGAGCGCGGAGGCAGGTCGTACCCAACCGACGGGCGGCTCACCGTGTTGCCTGAGGTGAGCGCCCTGTACGTGGTGGAGGGGACCGAGCTCTCCATCCGCGGGGCGGGGTTCTCGCCCGACGCGCACGTGCGGCTGGGCGATGTGGAGGTGGTCCCCACGCGGGCCACCGCCTCTCGCCTGGATATCACGCTGCCGCAGGATGTGCCGCTGGCAGATGCCCTCTCGCCCTCCATCACCGCCCCATCGGCGCGCCCCCTGCTCGGCCTGGACGTCATGGGGCAGATCAGCTCCAGCTTCCGGGTGCGCCAGGACGGCTTTTCCTTCGGCAATGATCCAGCCGATCACATGGCCGGTTGGGGCGCCTTCGTGGAGACCTTTGGCGAGGAGCACGTGCGGACGGCGCAGCGCTGGCCCACGTTTCTGTTCCTGTGGGCCTACTATGCGCTCTATACCTCCTTCTTCGAGGGGGTGGGCCCGTTCAAGGCCAGTGGGCTGTGCAGCGGGCTGGCGGCGCTCTGCCTGGAGCGCTTCTGCGCCGGAGCCCAGCCGTCCAGCTTTGTGCTCCCGCTGGACCGCGAGACGCGCAAGGCGCTGACGGTGCGAATGGGGCGGATCCTGGGGCGCGAGATACTGGTGGCGGCGTATGACCAGTGCAAGCGCGGGCCGGCCAACACCGCGACCACCCTCAGCGCGGTGCAGGCCGCGCTCCGGGACGGCATCCGGGCCGACACGGCGCAACTGCTGTGGTTCCTCCCCGGCGGGGGCATCACCGAGCGCAAGTTCATGGAACAGCTCGCCGTCGCCCACTCGGTCGTGCCCTACGAGGTGGCCTTCGATCAGGACGGCGACACCGCGCGCTGGACGATCGCGATCTATGACGTGAACATGCCCGGGCGCGAGGACGCCCGCGTCGAGATCAGGCAGAAAGGCAACGAGTGGTCGTGGTCGCACAACCGCGACTCGCGCTTTACCAGCGCCAAGGGCCTGACCCTGGCGGCGATTCCCCTGCGACTGTTTCAGGAGCCCGCCGAGTTTCCCTTCTCCGGACGCTTCGGGCTGACGGGCTTCCTATTCGATATGCTGACCTAGCCGCGGCTACAGGGCAGGCGCGCCGGCCTTCGGAGCGGGGACGATGCCCATAATCAGGCTGCTCCACTCCAGCGCCTTCCAGATGCCGCGCGCGTCGCGGCGCAGGGTCACCGGCCTGGGCTTGGAGGCGCCGGAGCAGACGACAAAGAGCTTTTGCTCCGCGGCGTCCGGGTCGCCGGCCAGGGGATTCGCGGAGAAAGTGATGGTATATGGGGCTGGGGGCAAGGCGTAACCTTTCTCGGGGGCCGTCCCGCCCAAGTACGACTGGGGCAGATAAGGCTGCTGGGCCAGTTGCGAGCGGATCAGTTGCAGCTCGCGGAGGCGCATCTGCCAGCCCTGGTAGCCGGCGGCGCCCTCTTGCAGGCGGCTAGCGTCCACGGCGACGGCGAGGCAGGCTTGGCCAAGAGATGCATCCTGCGCATAGAGGTGCAGCGCCACGATCATGGCCGCAGCGCCTCCTTGGGGCGTGGCGGCGATGCGGTCGCGCAAGGTGACAAAGGATTCCACGGAACCGGGCATCTGATCGATCTGGACCGCTGGCACGGATGGCATGATTGGACCTCCCAAGGGTGATGTGGGCGTCAAGGACGCGCGATCGCGCTGGGGCAGATGAGGCCATTATAGCATGCATCCTGGGCGCCGCAACTCGCGCCACATGCCGCCAGACTGCACTGCACAGAGGGGACCACCAAGCATGAGCGATCCGTATGAGGGCCTAGCGGAGCGGTATGACCTGTTCTTTGAGCGGTTCGGTGACCATTCGCCTGCCGAGGAAGCGTTCTTCCGGCGGCTTTTCGTCGAGCGTGGCGTCACCTCGGTGCTGGACTGCGCCTGCGGCACGGGCCACGACCTGGTCCTGTTTCGCGAGCTGGGTTGCCGAGTCGTCGGCTCGGACCTATCCGAGGCGATGCTGGCTCGGGCCCAGCGCAACCTGGCCGGGCGCGGCCTCCATGTGCCTCTGCACCAGGCCGACTATCGCGATCTGCCCAGCCGGTTCGTGGAGCGCTTCGATGCCGTGACCTGCCTCTCCAGCTCGATCCTGCATATGCCGGATGAGGGAGAAGCGCTGCGTGCCTACCAGAGCATGCGGGGTGTGCTGCGCGAGGGTGGCATCCTGGTGCTGACCCAAGGGACCACGGACCGGCAATGGGCCGAGCAGCCGCGCTTCATGCTGGCGGCGAACTCGCCCGAGTTCACTCGCTGCTTTGCCATCGACTATCGCGAGCAAGAAGCCACCTATAACATCCTCGACATCTGGCATGGCGCGGAACGAAGCGAGCTCGCCGTCTGGAGCTGCGTCTATCCGCGCCTCTTGCGGGACGATCACGAGCGGCTGCTGCGCGAGGCCGGGTTCGCCGATCTCGCGTTCTATGGCCATTGGGATGGCTCGCCCTACGAGAAGGCCGCCAGCCGGCGGCTGATCATCGTGGCGGAGCGGTGAGGGCAAGATGGGACGCAAAGAGCAGCACCGCTTCCACGGCGACCCGGATCGCTTCGAGGTGTTGTCCGATTACATCCATGGACGTTACGGACGCGACATAACATACATCGCTGACGTGGCGGGCGGGCGGGGGATGCTCTCGCGGCTGCTGCGGAAAAAGTACAACTATGAGGCGGAGGTGGTCGACCCGCGCGGTTGGGCGCTGGCGGGCGTGCCGAGCCTCCAGGCCGAGTTCGAAGCAGCGATGGCAAGCTACTACGACTTGGTGGTGGGGCTCCATCCTGATGAGGCCACGCGGGCCGTGGCCGAGGCGGCGCTGGTGCGCCCAACGATCCTGATCCCCTGCTGCAACTTTTGGTCGGAGGACAAGCTGGGCCGCGATGAGCTGGTCGAAGCCATCGCGGCCTACTATCAGAGCCATGGCGTCCACTATGAGCGCGTAACCTTTGCCTTCAAGGGCCCCAAGAACGTCGGCCTGGTCTCCGAGCCGCCCGTGTCTCGTTAAGGCGAGTCCACCTCAAAGACCAGCGTCTGCCCCCTGACCGTGTCGATTTCGAGCGCGTTCTCTCTCAGGCGGTAGTTGTGGGCCTGGCCCAGGGCATCGGTGAAGGCCGACTCCTGGTACGCCACCGCTTGCGATCCCCGGCACTCGGTCTCGGTCATGGAGAGAAAGGGGAAGCCGATGCGGTCGCCCTCGGCCTCGTAACGGCCCGTATAGCCCCGGCATCCCGCATTTCCGCGGATTTCCCCGTTCTCCGCAAAGGCCAGCGTGATTGGGATGTCGCCGATGGGGGTGTCTCCCGCCAAGCGGGTCAGCCGCCAGGCCGTCCCGACCAACTGGGCCGGGTTCATGGCTGCCGGAAGACGCTGGACGTAGAGGAGAGTACCCTTTTCCCCGCGCAGCTCCAAGCGCGCCTCGGCATCAAGCCTCGCCGTGGTCGCCGATTGCAGCGCCGCCATGTACGCGCTCTCTTGCTTCATCACGGCGTCATCCAGGCAGAGCATCACAGTCTGGGCGATCATGCCCAGGGATAGATCCCCCGCGGCGCTGACAGAGTACTCGCCGCCATAGTGGTTACAGCCCGACGTGCCTCCCAGCCGCCCGTCGGCCAAGTCGAGGCTGATGGCGCTTCCGGCCACCAGGGCTTCGCCGTTGATCGTCTGCAAGCGCCATTCCGTGCCGTCGAGCTGAAGCGCTGGCGGCGGGGTCGCAGTGGGGGCGCGGCAGCCCGCCAGCGTCACAATCAGCGCCGCCACAAGCAAGATGCGCATGCGCATATCGAACCTCCTCATTCGCAGGTGCTTGCTTGTGGGACGTCCCCCGCCCCGCCCAGGTTCCCGCAAACGGCTACTCGCTTGGCAAGCCCAGGCGCTCGAACTGCTCCGGCGGCGCATCGTTGGCGCGCATCAGCTTGACCATCAGGCGGATCATCCGGGCCTCGATCTCGGGGTCATGGAGCGGATGCTCCTGCCTGGGATCGGCCTCCAGGTCGAAGAGCAGGGTCTCGGGCTCGGCCTTTTGCGTCCAGCCGCGCCCATCGAGGCGCATCACCGGGCAGCCCTTGGTGAAGGCAAAGGGCGGCGCGATCCGCATGGTGCGCATCTCGTCCACGCTAAAGGTATGGCGCATGTGCGTCGGCATGTGGGTGTACTCGTAGAGCGGCTTGTTCTCCCGCGACGCGGGGGCGCGCATATAGACGTAGCGCCCATCGGTGCAGTTGGCGTGGCCGCCGTGGATGCCATAGAGCGCGCCCTCCCGCACCGGCGCGTCGTCGGCGATGACCTGACGCAGGGGGACGCCCTGCATGTCCGGCGGCCGGTCGACGTCAAAGAACTCGAGCAGCGTGGCGGGCAAGTCGATGGTCTGCACCAGGGCGCGGCGGCGCTCGCCGCGGACGCCCAGCCGCGGGTCCCAGATGAAGAGCGGCGGGTGGGCGATCTCGTTGTAGAAGGGTTGGGCGCACTTGGCCCACCAGTCGTGCTCGCCCAGCAGAAAGCCGTGGTCGGTATTGACGATGAGCAGGGTGTCTCGCCACAGGTCGTGGTGGTCCATCAGGTCCAGCACCTGCCCCAGGTAGCGGTCGCACATGCTCAGCAGCGCGGCGTACTGGAGGCGGCAGTGCTCCACCTGTTCGGGCGTTTCGGTGACGCGGTCGTAGGGGGGCCAGTCAAAGTGCGGCCCTGTGTAGCCGTGTGGGTAGAGGTCTTTGTACTGCTGTTGCGTAAAGAAGGGCTCGTGCGGGTCAAAGGTCTCGATGTGCAGGAACCAGTTGTCCTGATCGTGGTTGCGCTCGATGAACTGGCGTCCCAGGTCAAAGGTGACGGCCTGCGGCTGCTGCTCCTCGCTGGTCATGTACCCGCGGTTGACCCAGTCCTGCCGCCAGAACGAATCGCTGCGCGGCGTGACGCAATCGGGGATCGCGGGGTCCTGCACCTGACCCTTCCAGGGCTCCCCTTCCTGGCCGCGGGAAATCTCCCACGAGTTGTAACGGGTGTGATAGGTGCAGCCGCCCTCTTCCCAATAGTGGTAGTGGTCGCTGACGAGGTGCGTATAGACCCCGCTCTTCTTGAGGAGCTCGGGCATGGAATCGTCGAACGGCTCCAGCGGCCCCCAACTGCGGTGCAGGAAGTTGTAGCGGCCGGTGTGCAGCTCGCGGCGGGCGGGCATGCAGGGCATGGACCCCACATAGTTGTTGTCAAAGGTGACGGTCCGCTGCGCCAGCCGCGCGAAATTGGGGGCGATGGTCCAGTCGCAGCCGTAGGGCGGCAGCATGTGGCGGTTAAGCGAGTCGAACATGACCATGATGGCTTTCACAGAGCGGCTCCTTTGCAGAGACCTCCGAGGTCTTCCAGAGCCTCGGAGACCCTTTTCCCTTAGCGTCGATCGACGACGATGCGGCCGCCCTGAAGAACGAGGGCGATATTCTCCTTGCTCTCCAGCGAGCGGATGTCCGCCAGCGGGTCGGTTCGGGCGACGACCACATCGGCCAGCTTGCCCGGCTCCAGCGTGCCCAGTTGGTCCTCCCAGCCGAGGCACTCGGCGGCGGTCTTGGTGGTGGCGACCAGGGCCTCCATGGGGGACATGCCGATCTCGCAGAGCAGCCCCAGCTCGCGCAGGTTTTGCCCGTGCGCGCCCACGCCCGAGTCGGTGCCCATGGCGATCTTGACGCCCGCTCGGTAGGCCTTGGCGGCGCTGGCGTGGTGGATGCCGATCACCTCGCGGGCCTTGCGCACGCCGTACTCGGGCATCTTGCCGCTCTCTGTGCCTGCCTCCAGCACCATCACCGGCGCGAGCAGCGTGGGCACCAGGAAGGTGCCTTGCCGCAGCATGATCTCGATGCACTCGTCATCGAGATAGATGCCGTGCTCGATGGAGTGGATGCCGGCGCGCAGGGCGTTCTTGATCCCCGGCGTGCCCTGGGCGTGGGCCATCACCCGCTTGCCGCGGTAACTGGCCTCGCGCACGATGACGTCCAGCTCTTCGGGCGAGAACTGGGTGTGGGTGGGGTGGTCGGTGGGGCTGAGCACGCCGCCGGTGGTGGAGACCTTGATCACGTCGGCGCCGGCGCGCAGCACCTCGCGCACCTTGCGGCGCACCTCGTCGATCCCATCACAGAGGCCGTCAGGCTGGCCGGGGTAAGGGGGCACTCCTGGGTTGCTCCCGCTGACCGTCCAATCGTCGCCGTGCCCGCCGGTGCAGCTCAGCCCCGTGATGCTGATCTGCAGGCGCGGGCCGGCAATCAGCCCTTGTTCCACGGCGCGTTTCATGCCCAGGTCGGCGCCGCTGGCGTCGCGCACCGTGGTGATGCCCGCCACCAGCGTTCGCTTCATGCGCTCCATGACCTTGTAGAAGCGCATGGAAAAGGGCGTGTTCATCATCGCGACCAGATCAAAGCCCTCGAACACGAGGTGCACGTGGGTATCGATGAGGCCCGGGAGGATGGCGCCGCCCGCGAGGTCGATGGTGGCGATCTCGCCCTCCGGCTGGGGGATGTCCGCCAGCCGTCCGGCGGCGCGGATGCGCTCGCCCT
>JAAYEA010000485.1 GCA_012689325.1 Chloroflexota bacterium | reverse complement strand
GCCAGCAAATGACGATGTGCGCTTGCACAGGACGGTCATGATGCCAAGCAATGCTCCCTTTTCGTTTGCCAGTGGTGACGAAACACAGCCCAGGTTAGCACGCAATTTCCTCAAAGATCAGACCACCGGGATACTGCGTGACTATATCGTGAGCGGCCGTATCCCGCCTGGGACCCAGTTGATCGAGCGAGAGGTGGGCGCGCAACTGGGCGTCAGCCGCGCCCCCGTGCGCGACGCCTTGACCGAGCTGGAAAAGGAAGGGTTGGTCGTCACCAAAAAGAACGGGCGATTCGTCATCAGCCTGACCGAGCGGGATGTGCGCGAGTTGTACCAGATCAGGCTCGAGCTGGAACGCCTGGCCGTCACCCTGGCGGCCCAGAACAACACGCCCGAGAACTGCGCGCAGCTCAAGCAGTCCCTGCAACAGATGAGGGAGGCGATCTCCCAGCACGACCTGGCCAGGCACATCGAGGCCGATGTCGCCATGCACTGGTTGGTCTGGCAGCAGGCCAACAACCAACATCTCTTGCGGATGCTCAGCTCGATGATCGGCCCCGTTTTCATGTTCGTCGCCAACAATGCCAGCGCCTATGACTGGGAGGAAACGCTGGCCCTGCACGAGGATCTGGTCGACTGCATCACCGCCGGCAACGTCACGGCTGCCGCGGAGAGCCTGGAAAGACATCTCGATAACGCGCTCCATCGCTCGCTGAAGGTGCTCCAAGACCTGGCATAGGGGAGGGAACGCAGTGACGCGCCCGCACCTGTTATTGCTCTTGGCCGACCAAATGCGGCCTGACGCCCTGGCTCAGGCCGCCACGCCCCATCTCGACGCCCTCGCCGCCCGCGGCGTGCGGTTCGACAACGCTTACTGCGCGTCGCCCCTGTGCCAGCCCTCTCGCGCTTGCATCGTCACCGGCAGATACCCCACGCAGCACGGCGTCCACGGCAACATGAACGAGCCCATCGCGAGCCAGGAACGGCTCGATACCTACCCCAGCCAGCTCCAACGCGCCGGGTACTATACGGCGATGATCGGCAAGCACCATTACTATGACCGCTGGGCCGTGGGAATGGACGTCCTCGAGGACGATGGGGACCTGCAGGGGTACGGCTACGACCACGTCTGGCAGGTGGACGACGACCACCTCAACAACCAGGACCGCTACACCCGCTTCCTCCAGGACATCGGCAAGCTGTCGCTCTTTCAAGAGATGGCCCGCAAGCGCGCCTGGGACGCCGGCGCGCTGCGCCCCGACGAGTTCGACGATGGCTACATCGGCGAAACCGCGGTCCGGTTCATCGAGGCTTACCAGGACGAGGCGCCCCTGTACCTGCAGGTGGGCTTTCTCGGGCCTCACCCCCCCTACTGGGCCCCTGGCGACTATGCGACCATGTACGATCCCGCCAAGATGCAGCCCCCCCTCGCCGTGGACAACCCTGAGCGGATCGCCCGGACCGGGCGCGCGCGGGCCCAATACCTGGGCCGGGTCTCGCTGATCGACCACTATGTCGGGCGCTTGTGCGCGGCGCTGGAGGCCAAGGGCATGCTCGAGGATACCCTCATCCTCTTTACCGCCGACCATGGGGATCTGATCGGCGACTATGGCCTCTACGACAAGCGCCACTTTTACCAGCCCTCGGTGTGCGTGCCGCTCCTCATGGCCGGCCCTGGCATCGCGCTGAACCCGCGCCTGGGCGGGCGCATCTGCCGCGAGCTGGTCAGCGGCGTCGATCTCTATCCCACCTTGCTCCACGCGGCCGGCTGCCAGGACCGCCTCGGCGCCCAACCGCGCGAGGGCCTGAGCCTGCTCGACATCGCCAACGATGCCGGCCCGCGCCGCGCCGCCCTCTATAGCGAACTGGGCACGATGATGATGGTGCGCGACGCCAACTGGAAGCTGGTGTACGACGCCGAGCAAGGCGGCGTGCAGTACCTCTTTAACCTGCGCCGCGACCCCCAGGAGCTCGACAACCTGGCCGGCGTGGCCGGGTACGAATCCGTCGAAAAGCGCTATGTGGAGACCTTGCTGACGTGGCAGGTCCGCCTGACCCATCACACCCAGGAGAAGGAACGAGAGCGTCTGCAGCGCGTGCGCACCTAACACAGAGGAGGAAGCGTGGACCCCCGAGATATCACCGCCGGCTATGAGATTCCCAGCGAGCATTACGCCGACCAGCCCTACGTGGTCGTGACCCGGGATGGCAACTGGCTATGCGTGCTTACCACCGGCCCCTCCACGGAGAGCCAGCAAGGGCAGCACGTCGTGGCCGCGATCAGCCAGGACCAGGGACGTAGCTGGTCCGAGCTCATCCCCATCGAACCGGGCCTCGAGTCCGCCGACTGGCACATGACCTCCTGGGTCACCGCGCTGGCCGTGCCCAGCGGGCGGGTCTATGCCATCTATAACTATCGCGATGACGAGATCAGCACGCAGCACGGCGGCTGGCTGTGTTACCGCTATTCGGACGACAACGGGCGCACCTGGTCAGGGGAGCGCTATCGCATCCCCATGCGCCTGACCAAGCGCGACCGCGAGAACGTCACCGGCGGGACGCACCAGTTCTT
>JAAYEA010000484.1 GCA_012689325.1 Chloroflexota bacterium | reverse complement strand
GGCGGGGCTGTCCCCGAATCCGTGATCGGCCGCTAGTCGACGACCGCGCTCGGCGGCGCCGCCTGCTGGTACCGCCCGAGCAGGAAGAACTGCCCGGCGACCAGGTTGGACGCTTGCGCCGAGTTGGCGACGGTGAAGCCCAGGCAGTCGAAGCCGCCCGCCATGTCCAGCAGCGCCGGATCGACCTCGAAGACCACCTGCTTCTTCTTCACGTCGCCGGCCACGGTGTAGCTGACGCCGTCAGCCTGGCGGACCAGGGCGTCGCTGGCCCCGGTGTCCTCGTTGGCCCAGGCCTTGGCGTTCCGCGCCAGCGCCTTGGCGCCGGTCCCGCCGACGTCCTGGGCCTGTTGCAGCGCCACCTGGGTGGCGTGGCCCACCGCCTGGGTGAACTGCAGCACGACCCAGGCCTTGTGCGCGTGCTTGAGCGAGACCCAATCGCTGGCGACGCCGCCGTTGGTGGTGACGCACCCGGCGGTGGCGTCCACGATCTTGAACTCCTCCGGTAGGCTTCTAGGATAGGCCATCGTATCTGCTCCTTTTCTCGTCTAGAGGGCCGGGGGCGCGGCCTGGAAAGCCGCGCCGTCCCCAGCCCAACGGCTCGACTAACGGGCCTCCAGCACCACGAAGGGCGACTGCGTCGGGCCCTGGTTCTTCGGCGTCAGCGGCGCGTGCCAGGTGGGCTGCCCGTCCATGTAGTAGATCCAGCGGAAGGCCGTCTGGTCGGTGAGGAACTCCACGTGGATCGAGGAGTCCGCCCGGATGGGCGACTTGTCGATCAGGGCGTACTCGCCCAGGTCGGCCAGGATGATGTCCCCCACCTCGCCCAGCTTGCTGCAGTACTCGCAGGGGATCACCGGCCGGGTGAACAGGGTGGCGTACGGCGCGCCGGCCAGC
This sequence comes from Chloroflexota bacterium, assembly GCA_012689325.1. Lineage (GTDB taxonomy): Bacteria > Chloroflexota > Anaerolineae > JAAYEA01 > JAAYEA01 > JAAYEA01. The sequence goes on along the minus strand of JAAYEA010000484.1, from coordinate 1,276 downwards.
CCGTTGGCGGGCAGGTACATGGGGATCGCCGTGTCGCCCACGGTGAGGGAGAGGGCGAAGAGCTGCGGCTCGATGTCCTGGCTGATCAGCCAGACGGCGTTCTTGCGGCTCTGCCCCCACAGCCGGCTCCACATATTGATCACGTTCTCGGCCACGATGGTGTCCTGCCCCTGCGTCGCCTCCTTGGGGACCACGATGGTGCAGGGGGCGTGCAGGATCCCCAGCGGCCTCCCCCCGCCGGGGCCGTTGATCACGGCGTCCTCGGCGCGGAAGGCCAGCTCCAGGGGGACGACCCGCTTCACCAGCGTCTCCAGCATGGAGGCGTTGCGGAGCAGCTCGTCGGTGGCGTACATCAGGGCGAAGAGCTTCTTCAGTTCCAGCTCCTGCCGCCCGATCTTGGGCTTGCTGGCGGCGACGGTCCCGGCCTCCTCGGCCCAGTAGGACATGATGCCGCCCCAGCGCTGCCCATCCGCCCGGCTGGTCTCGTCGATGTAGGGGATCTTGATGCTGGTGGACTCCGGGTCCAGCTTGTACTCCCGGTTGCAGCGGGGGAGCAGGTCGCCGGTGTGGTAGACCCGCTCCAGCAGGGCGTTGGCGTAGGTCGGCTCCACCAGGTAGCCGCCCTCGGAGGGGGCGCCGACGTTCAGCCCCAGCGCCTTGACGTAGGCCGCCATCTGCGCGTCCAGCCCCGCGCCGGGGCGGTAGCTGCGGACCACCGCCTGCAGGAACTCGCCCAGGCTGGGGAAGTGCGGCGCCGCGCCCGGCTGCGCCCCCTGCTCGGCGGGGAGGCGGTAGCCCCCCGCGGGCCCCTGGGCCTCCAATTGGCTCAAGACGATCTCGGCGGTGCGGGTCGCCACCGCCTCCATGTCCAGCACGTGCTCGGTCATCTTTGCGCTCCTTCTCGCCGCGCTCGCGGCGACTTCAGATTTCGGCTCCGCGGGCTTCCCTGGCGAGGCGATCGCGTCGCCCGATGGGCGGCTGGATGCCTGCGCATCCCGGCCCCCATCCTTCGGGAGCAGCGCGCGCACCGCCGGGACGGCGTTCGCCAAAGCCCGCAACTCCTGCACGCCCAACGTCCGCGGCTCCGCGGGCGTCGGCGTCAGGCTCCATTCCGCGATGGGCCAGGTCTTCACCTCGCCCGTCTCGGGGTCGATCTCGGCCAGGTGGCCCACCGCGCCGGAGGACCAGCCCAAGGCGCCTTGCTTCATCAGCTCCTGCAAGCCAGCCAGGTATTCGTTGTGCTTGTACAGCTGCGCGGCCACCCACAGCCCCACCT
>JAAYEA010000483.1 GCA_012689325.1 Chloroflexota bacterium | reverse complement strand
GGCGGGGCTGTCCCCGAATCCGTGATCGGCCGCTAGTCGACGACCGCGCTCGGCGGCGCCGCCTGCTGGTACCGCCCGAGCAGGAAGAACTGCCCGGCGACCAGGTTGGACGCTTGCGCCGAGTTGGAGACGGTGAAGCCCAGGCAGTCGAACTCGTTCGCCAGGTCCAGCTTGGCCGGATCGACCTCGATGATCACCTGCTTTTTCTTCACGTCAGCGGCCAGGGTATAGGCGACCCCGTCGGGCTTGCGGACCAGGGTATCGTCCCCCGCCGTATCCTCGTTGGCCCAGATGGGCACGTTCGCGGCCAGGTCCTTGGCGCCGATCCCCGCGACGGCTTGCGCCTGCCGCAGGGTGATCACGGTGGCGTGGCCCACGGCCTGCGTGAACTGCAAGCTGATCACCGCCTTGTGGGCGTTCTTGAGGCTGACCCAGTCGCTGGTGACCCCGCCGTTGGTCGTCACCGGCCCGGCGGTGGCATCCACGACCTTGTACTCCTCCACGAAACTGTAGCTCATGTTCGTTCTCCTTCTTTCGTTTGAGTGACGGGGCGAGGATCGAGGGCCCTCCCCGCCCCTCGGTTTACTTGCGGTCCGCCAGCACCACGAACGGCGACTGCGTCGGCCCCTGGTTCTTCGGGGTCAACGGCGCGTGCCACATCGGTTGGCCCTCGACGTAGTAAATCCAACGGAAGGCGGTCTGATCGGTCAGAAACTCCACATGAATCGAGGAGTCCGCCCGGATGGGCGACTGATCGATCAGGGCGTACTCGCCCAGGTCGGCCAGGATGATGTCGCCCTTCGTGCCGAGGGCGTTGCAGTACTCGCAAGGGATCACCGGCCGGGTGAACAGGGTGGAATAGGGCGACCCGGACAGCCCGTTAGCAGGCAGGTACATCGGAATCGCCGTGCCACCGACGGTGATCGACAACTTGGGCAGCTGCACCTCCGCATCTTGGCCCACGAACCAGACGGCGTTCTTGCGGCTCGGCCCCCACAGGCGACTCCACATATTGATCACGTTCTCGGCCACGATGGTGTAGTTGGCCTGCGCGCCCTCCTTGGCGACGACGATGGTGGCCGGCGCATTCAGGATCCCCAGAGGCATCCCCGCGCCGGTGCCGCAGAAGACCGAATCCTCGGTGCGGAAAGCCATCTCTTGCGGGAAAAGCCGCTTGACGGTGGTCTCCAGCATCGCGGCGTTGCGGAGCATCTCGTCGCTGGCGTACATCAGGGCGAAGAGTTTCTGTAGCTCCAACTCCTGCCGCCCGATCTTGGGCTTGGTGGCGGTCACGGACGCGGCCTCCGCGGCCCAGTACGCCAGGATGCCGCCCCAACGACTGCCGTTGGCCCGGCTGGTCTCGTCGATGTAGTTGACCTTGATGCTGGTGGTCCCAGGGTCCAGTTTGAACTCGTGGTTGCAGCGGGGCAGGATCTCGCCGATGGCATAGATGCGCTCCAACAGCACCTTGGCGAAGGTCTCGCCCACCAGGAAGCCGCCCTCGCTCGAAACGCCGACGTTCATCCCCAGCGCCCGGTAGGGCTCCAACAGGCGCGGGTCCACGGTCGCGCCGGGGCGACTGGACCGCGCCACGGTCTGCATGAACTCGCCCAGGCTGCGAAATGCCGGGGTCTCGCTCGGCTGCACCCCCTGATCGGCGGGGATCCGGTAGCCCCCCGCCTGGGCCTGCGCCGCCTGCTTTTCCAGCAGGATCTCGGCGGTGCGGTTCGCCAGGGCCTCCATGTCCAACACTTGCTCGCTCATCTTTACGCTCCTTCTTGCCCCGTCATGCGGGGCGACTTGAGATTTCGGATCCGTGGGCTGTCCCGATGGCGCGATCGCCTCACCCGATGGGCGATTGGATGCCTGCGCACCCCCATCCCCATCCTTCGGGAGCAGCGTCCGCACCGCAGGGACGGCCTTCGCCAAAGCTCGCAGCTCTTGCACGCCCAACGTCCGCGGCTCGGCGGGCGTCGGCGTCAGGCTCCATTCCACGATGGGCCAGGTCTTCACCTCGCCCGTCTCCTGATCGATCTCGGCCAGGTGGCCCACCGCGCCGGAGGACCAGCCCAAGGCGCCTTGCTTCATCAGCTCCTGCAAGCCAGCCAGGTATTCGTTGTGCTTGTACAGCTGCGCGGCCACCCACAGCCCCACCT
>JAAYEA010000482.1 GCA_012689325.1 Chloroflexota bacterium | reverse complement strand
TATCCAGGCCAATGCCAACGATGTCTATAGCCGACTCGACCCAATGACCACTCGAGTCGATGAATTTGACCGGGTTGTTGCGCGTGTATGCGTATCTGTTAAAGTCCTGCGGATATGCGCCATTCGGCACGATGCTATCCGCCTGCACGAACCTGCCCAGCGCCGGGTCGTACCACCGCGCGCCATAGTAGTACAGCCCGATTGTACTCTCTTCCCTCTGCCCCGTGAAATGGTACGTCGTCGGCGTCGTGCCGTAGGTGTAGCGGCTCGCGCCATACGCCTTGTAGCGAATCTCGGCCGTGCGCGTGCCGCTGCTGTTGGCGGTGACCGTGGTGCCGCTGCAGAACCGACGTGCGCCCCTTCCCCCTGCTGCTCCTCAGGGCTCGATGCCCGCCGGGAGCAGAGCCTCTGGTCACCAATGACCAGAGGGCTCGCCAGAGTCAAGCACAACAGCCCTGCTCTTCCTCTTGCTCCCAGGGGGCTGGCGTAGTTAAGACCTCGATCGCCACCTCCACGATGTCTGACGCGAGGTTATGTCTGCCGATGCTGAACATATAGTGGCAGTACCACAGGTAACGATCCACCTCACTGCCATGGCCAGGGTTGTAACCGAAATCCGTGGGAGGCTCATAGCCGCTGCCGTCCGGCGCGAGAGAGAGGATCTCCTGCTCTAGCAGGTCTGCGTCCACCCGGCCCTCGCGAGCGATCAGCGCAACCATCTTCTCATACAGGAACCGGTCCACGTCACGCCCAAACCGCTCCGCCGGCACGCGCCGCAGGATCTCCTCACGCCAATCCAGGTCATTGACAGCCAGTCTGTTCAGGACCACGTAGCTCGCCAAGAGGGGGTTCCAGCGGTCGCGCAGCTCGCTCTCCAGCGGCCAGCCGCGCTTCTTTCTCTCCTCCGGGCTGAGCTGATCCCACCATCGCCTTGGATAGGTGAGCATGACTATGGCGCGCTGCACCTGCTCCGGCGTGGGGTCATATCGGAGCAGGTCCTCCAAACGCTCCAGCTCGTACTCTGGCCTCTCGGGATGTTTGGCTGTCACCACCTGGCGAAGCCGATCGAGGTCGACGCATCCCTCCTCCTCGATCATCTCGATCATCTCGGGGTACTCGAACTCGAACCTGTGGGGACCCAGACCGGCGTCGTAGAAGGGCCTGAGGGCCATGATCTTGTCTCGCCAGAGGGGGTCGTTGTGTGCCAGGCGGTTTTCCAGCACGTGACGAGCCCACCCGGGATTGAGAGCCAAAAACAGGTCATAGTCGAGATCCACCATTGGGTAGGAGACCATTCACCTCACCTCATTTCAGCTAGGGCGAGAAGCCAAAGGCAGAATTCGCGGCCCTATCCACCCTCTAGCCATTGTATCACGTCCGGTGGGAGTTCCACGCCAAGCTCCAAAAGCTTCCTGTACAGCTCCACGCCGAGTTCGTAAGGTATTTCTCCTGTCGTGACTTTAGTCCAGATCTCCCAGGAATTTTCGGAGAACATTCCCATCAGGGATTTCACGTCATTCTTTGCCCAGCCTTGTCTCTCAAGGTACTCCGCCAAACCAATGCCCGCTCCTCCGATCTCTTTCTTGATCTTCGTGAGAAAGTTAAGGATCTCTTTCAGAATGTGGGGTAGTCCACGCGGATCTCGTCCCCCGGGGTGCACCGAGCCGCCAGCCACTGACTTGCCAACCCACGTGGAAACATGATCGGCAAGGACACCCCATCGTCGCGCAGCCATCACGCCAACTACCGCGGAAGTGCCTTCGAGCAGTCTGTACGCAGGCTGTTCAGACGCGTACGCCTCCAGATGCTCGCCGATCCAATCCGCACAATCCTGGTAACTTACGTCATGGATGGCTGAGACCGACAAGCCTGCTTCCATAGCCGCTATCATCAGCACCACATAGCCCTGGAATTGGAGTAAGCCGCCGTCCGTGAGAACGAGGGCGCGTGCTGCGGGCGCATGCCCAGTTGGATCGGTGTATTTGACAGGGTTGTTCAATCCGTAGCTGTATCTGTTAAGGTCCTGTGGATTCGCCAGGTCTGGGATGATCACATCCGCCTGCACAAACCGCCCCAGCGCCGGGTCGTACCACCGCGCGCCATAGTGGTACAGCCCTATGGTACTCTCTTCCCGCTGGCCGGTGAAATGATACGTCGTCGGCGTCGTGCCGTAGGTGTAGCGGCTCGCGCCGTAGGCCTTGTAGCGAATTTCACCTGTGCGCGTGCCGCTGCTGTTGGCGGTGACCGTGGTGCTCCCCAGGTGCTCGCCCAGCAGCCAGTTGAGCGTGGCGCCATCGTACATGGCCACCCGCTTGCCCGCGTGGTAGTAGTACTTCTTGGCCGTGCTGCCGTGCTCGTAGTGGTTGCCCACATAATAGGTGGTGGTGCCGCCCGCCACGCCCTTGACCCGGTTGCCGTCGCCATCGTAGGCGGAGATGGCCGTGCTCCCCGCACGACACTGGTCAGGCGGTTCTCAGCATCGAGTTCAGACGGGAACGCTGTTCTTGGCAGAGCCAAAGGACGAAATACGCGCCGGTATAAGCGGCCGGCTACGAGGACAATCCCGCAGCCGGCGACTCATCGAAATATAGTCTGGTATTAGTCTCAGAACTCACTCACAAGAACGGCCAAGGGACTGCTATTCTCGATATCACCATCCACTAAGGCTCTCTCCTCTTCCCGGAGTCTGTAGAAGCGCATATTGGCCCCCCATCCGTCTTCATCATCCTGATAGCTGCACAGGATATGAAAGCGGTAATCCGGGAACTGCCTTTTGAGCTTGCACTCCCACACCTGGATCACCTTCATAGCCAGGGCAAGATCTTCTAAGGGATGCTTTCCCCTTCGATTGATGTAATCGCCAATCTCAATCTCGTTCACACTGGCCTCGAAGTCTGTCCTATCGTGCTGGTATTGATACATCGGGCCAAGCTCCTCCGGCCATGGCGGCTCTCGCTGCCTCAGCACGCAACCGCTCGCCTCGACGAACTGGGGCCAGAACAGCTTGAGCGCGTTGGAGACAGTTAGCGTACCGGTGAGTTTCTTAACCTGACCGGCCTTCGCCAGGGCTTCTTTCATGCTCTTGTTCATCTTGAGCACTACATCGCCTCCCACGTTACACCATCTTCCCGTTTGAGGGTCCATTTGGATTGAGACTATTCTCCCAGATACTTGCGCGCTTTATCCAAGGCGTTTCGTATGTCTCGCCTCTCAAGGAGCTTCTGAACCCACGAGGGAGCGAGCACGTCGCTCTTGTCATACGCGAACTGCCCGAGATCTGGCCGGTATTGCCACTTCCCCGTGTTGCTTGTGTGCAAGTGTATACTCGCTGGTCTCTCGCCAGGAGCGAAATTCTCTACATCGACTCTTTGTTGCCCTTTCTGCCAGATTGTTTTGCTGCCGTCTAGACGTGGCCCATTGGCACCCAAGAGATCGGGGTTGGTTCCCTTGGAGCTTCGTGCAGCCATCTGGTTTCCCAGTCGTTTCCCCGCCTCTGTGGCAGCAGATAGGAGCACGGAAGCGCCGTGAGCGGCTACAACGCCGTTGATCGCCATGGCTGGTACCCCTACGATGGAGCCCACGCCAGTGGCACTGACTAGGATACTTGCAGCTTCCCCACCAAGCCCTGCAGTGATCTCAATGGCGCCCTGCAGCATGGACCAGGCGTCCCCTACGCTTCGTCCCATGGTCATGGCCGATGATTCACCAGGTTTCGCGGCCAGGGCCTCTCGCGCGGTAGGGATCAAGGACGAGTTGTTGAGGAGCACCTGCGCAACCATTCCCTGTACACAATCCCACCCATCTTTGAGGTCATGCCCTGTGGGGTCCGTATAGCGAAGCGGGTTGTTTCGTGTATAGCTATATCTGTTGAGGTCCTGTGGGTTCTCCGGCTTGGGCACGATCGTATCCGCCTGCACGAACCTGCCCCAGCGCCGGGTCGTACCACCGCGCGCCATAGTGGTACAGCCCTATGGTACTCTCTTCCCGCTGCCCCGTGAAATGGTACGTCGTCGGCGTCGTGCCGTAGGTGTAGCGGCTCGCGCCATACGCCTTGTAGCGAATCTCGGCCGTGCGCGTGCCGCTGCTGTTGGCGGTGACCGTGGTGCCGCTCGAGAAAAGCTACCTTGGCTCACGGTCCGGTCATCAGCGTGAGCGAAGGCATTCACGCTTTGGCTGAATAGAATGCCTGACGCGAAGATCAGAGCCTTCCCTCACTGCAAAATGGTAAAGCTCTGACATACTTGGCGCTACAGGCCTCTGCTGTTAAGCTGTCTGAACAGCGGTGATAGCAGTATCACGCGTCTCTATCTGCCACAGGCCACTACTCAGACATTGCTTGGCGCTTTCGCCTCATGCTGTCGATCTCCCACAATACAGGCAATGACCATCCGAGCACTCCGGGATTGTAGTTTCCTGGGAAATACTCCTCTAGACCCCCAAGATGGTACCAGAGATGCTGCGTCATCGGATCCCATCGATCAACAATGTGAGAGATGAGCAAAGCTGGGTCCTGAACTGTGGAGTTGAGGTCCCGCAGGCGACTTACAAATGCCTCCATCTCCCACACAAGACCTATGACATCATCGACATACCTTTTACCGATAACCTCGGGGCACCCCGCCCAGCAAAGTGCCTGTAAGAGCGGCGGTGCCAGGCCACGATAGAGAGCTGCCAGGTCGCCCGAAGGCACTGAATCCCACATATCATCTCGAGCACTCCTTATCTGCTGAATATTCTTGCAGAGTGCTGATCGCCGAAATGTCCTGTTAAACAGGCGACCATAGCGCGTTAGTTCCTTGGCATCCATCCATATGCGCTCGACCCCTGAGTAGGTATTGTTGGTGCTCCTCGCCTCAGATGAAAGCGTCCTCGCTGCCCCCAAGTAGTCCTCTGCGGCAGAATACAACCGCATCAAGTAACGCGATAGTTTGGCCGCCTCAACCGAGGTAGACCCCAGTGAAAGCAGCCTTGATTCCAAGGTCTCCTGTGAGGGTGGGACAGATCGACCTGCAAAATCGGTGCACATAACCACACCTTTCATTTCGTACGAGACTGGATAAGGTCGCTCAGAAATTCTACCTTCTTTCTAAGTGTATCGACTTCTTCGCTAAACTCGCCTCGCGCCAAGCTATCCGCGTACATCGATTCATGGTCCGCGAGGGTATTCGTTAGTCTTTTTAGCTGGTCTTGCTGGTCCTTCAGAGACCATTTGCTGACTTGCTTGCCCCACTTTTGAAGGGGCTTGTCTAGGTTCTCCCAGTTTGGCCTTGCTGAGCTTCTGGAGGAGCGGCTTCTCGATTCCATGAGCAGACCAGCTTCCTGCGACACGGCTGTGCCAGCAATGACTGCGCCGTTTGTAGCAACGACTGCCCCAGCGCTCACTGCAGGAACGCCCGCCGCTACACCCACGCCTGTCCCGGAGACGACGACTCCTCCCCCAACCATCCCAACTCCGGTCGTCATCTCTATCACGCCTTGATAAACGGAGATGACGTTACCGGCGTGCCGCCCCATGGTCATGGCCGTGGGTTCATTGGGTTGAGCCGCGAGGGCTTTCTGCTGTTGTGGGAACAGCGAAGCGTTGTTGTAGCCGATCTGGGCAATCAATCCGTAAAGGAAGGACTCGATGCTGCCCGCATGTCCAGTCGGGTCTGTGTAGAGAAGTGGGTTATTCCGGCAGTGTTAGCATGTGCCCAACGGCGCGGGACGCCGCGTCGTTGCAGCCGGGTGCATCCGGGAGCATAATCCCTGTGGCTGAGCGAACAGGAACGTCTGCTCCGGGCGCTGGATGTAGGGGCCAGCCGACTAGGTTATGGGGTCCCGCCGGTCATCTCTGGCGGCGACAGGCTCTGCCGGGTACAGCTATGGGAAGCCGTCATCAGCCCGCGCGTGTGTTTGGCAAGCCAGCCGCCGCCGGGTGAACCGGCGGCAAACCCGAGGCAGTGTTTGGCGGCCTGTTCGAATCCGCTCACCTGGGATGCCGGACGGGGGAACCCCCTCGGCAAGCCCGTATCCGTGTGTGTCGTCCAGGCCCCAAAATCGGGTGCGCCCGGTCTCGCTGGCGGGTCGGCCAGCTCGCTGTCCAAGACAGGAGGTTCGCCCATGTCACCCCCCGCTCGTTTTGTCGGCCTGGACATCCACAAGGAGTACCTCGTCGCCGCCGCCGTCAACGCCCTGCAAGAGACCGTCCTCAAACCCCAACGGGTCGCCATCCCCGACCTGGCCCACTGGATCGAGAGCCAGCTCTGCGAGCAGGATGCCGTGGTGCTGGAGATGACCACCAACACCTACGCCGTCCACGACGCCCTGCTGGGGCGCGTCCACTCGGTCACCGTCGTCCACCCGCCCCACGTGGCCCTCATCGTCCGCGCCCAGGTCAAGACCGACCGCAAGGCGGCGCTCTCCCTGGCCCAACTCCACGCCGCCGGGCTGCTGGTGGGCGTCTGGATCCCGCCCAAACAGGTGCGCGACGTCCGCGCCCTCGTCGCCCAGCGCTGGAAGATGGTGCGCCTGGCCACCATCGCCAAGAATCGCCTGCACTCCGCCCTCCACCGCCACCACCTGGAAGCGCCCCCGAGCAGCCTCCCCTTCTCCCCCAAGCACCGCGACTTTTGGCTCAACCTACCCGTCTCGCCCCTGGAGCGCGCCAACATCGCCTGCGACTGGGAGACCGTCCAGTTCGCCACGCAGCAGCGGGAGCGGCTGGAGGAGGCCATGGCCCAGATCGCCGCCAGCGACCCTCGCGTGCCCCTCCTGGTGCAGCTCCCCGGCATCGGCCTGATCGGCGCCGTCACCCTCCTGGCCGCCATCGGCGACATCGCTCGCTTCCCCGGCGCCAGGGAGCTGGTAGGCTACGCCGGGCTGGGCGCCAAGGTCCACGACAGCGGCAACCTCCATCAGTCCGGGCGGATCACCAAGGCGGGACGCAAGGATCTGCGCTACAGCCTGGTGGAGGCGGCGCGCATCGCCGCGCGCACCCATCGCCACTGGCAGGCCGAGTTCGCCCGCCTGGAGCCCCGCCTGGGCAAGCACAAGGCCACGGTGGCCATCGCCCGCAAGCTGCTGGTGGCCGTCTGGCACGTGCTCAGCAAGGCCGAGGCCGACCGCTTCGCCGAGCCGGTGCAGGTGGCCTGCGCCTTCTTTGCCCACGCCTACCACCTGGGCCTCGCCAACCTGCCCGAGGGGCAGAGCGCCCTGCAGTACACGCGCCAGCAGCTCGACCGGCTCCAGATCGGCCAGGAGGTCAGCGAGATCCCCTGGGGGAGCAAGCGGTTCAAGCTGCCGCTGTCTGGCCTCAGGGCGTAGAACTCTGGCCTTCCTTTAGTTGGTAAGGTGCTGCGGGGCGAGCATCCTCGGCCCGCTGGCTCAACTTGCCTGGGCTTGGCTAATCGCCACAACATCTGCTGCGTAGTGACAAGTTGTCATGGGGTGCCCTGGCTGCAAGCTGATCGTTGAGCGTCTGGAGCAGCTCCCGCCAGTGCTCATGGTATGTTGTTATCGGGATGCCAGGAGTCAGGCTCATCATGTGAGCAGCCGTGACAAACCTATGCCAGATCGTCAACTGGCGTACCAAGATGATAGCTTGGTCATAGCTACTTTCTCCTGGAAGCCAGCGGGAATCAACAGCCACAATAGAGTCCCACGGAACAAGCGCCCAGAAGAAAAGGTATACTTGAACGGCCAAGCCATCAGGGCCGATGCCGATATCGGCGAATCGATGCATCACTGTCAGCCCTAGGGACACCGGCAGAGCCAGAAACAGCGCTGCCACCACGATCTTTTCTGCAATGTGCTGGGCCACTTGGAGAGGACCAGGGTCAGATTGTGAACGCAGGTCATGCACGCCCAGTTGTGCCGACGCCCCTATGGTCAGTAGGACAAAAACCATTATAAAGCCAGCAGCCATGATCTGAGCGATCCTACCGTCACGAGTAAGGTTATAGAAGCGGTAGTTCTCGGGTCTACTCCGCACCATGTGGGTCTCGTTCATTAGTCGAACCCCAGCAGCTGGCCGAGTCTGTGAATCCATGTAGTCAGCAGTTGGGTCTCTCCCCCCATTACGTATCCACCGCCCTCGATGCCCGTGCCGAAGCCGATATAATGGGCCTGGGGTGCGTTCGGATCGGACAGGTCGGGAGAGGCCACATCGACCTCAAGCCCCCACTTTAACTTGGCGGTGCCTCCGACGGTTATGGCTGGCCCCGTATAATCGCCCAGATTTGAAAGATTGGTCACAACAAGTGGCCCAGTGGTTATGCCAAATCCCGCACCGAGACTGGTACTACCTGGCGTCGAATACCCGCCAGAAAATGTAGCAAAGAACCGAATCCCTTCGTTCTTCTTATACAGGATCTCCACATTCACATCAAGCCCAAGTTCTTGAGGCGCAGTCCAGCTTACCTCGCCGCGCCATCCAATGGCGGTCTCGTGTCCTTCGGGGATGAGCATCTCTTGTACCAGTATGGCCCCGAAGGGATTGGTCATCTGCTCTGCCGTGGGCAGGTAGGTGTACTCAGGGTGCTCCAGCCTGCGTTCACGGGTATATACCAGGGCATCGATGCTCGGATCATAGTAGTAGTGGCCTGTCGGATCTGTGAATTTGACAGGATTATTCAATCCGTATGCGTATCTGTTGAGGTCATGTGGGAACTCGGGCTGGGGCACGATACTATCCGCCTGCACGAACCTGCCCAGCGCCGGGTCGTACCACCGCGCGCCATAGTAGTACAGCCCGATTGTACTCTCTTCCCGTTGCCCCGTGAAATGGTACGTCGTCGGCGTCGTGCCGTAGGTGTA
>JAAYEA010000061.1 GCA_012689325.1 Chloroflexota bacterium | reverse complement strand
CCTTGCCACCATCAAGGACTGGCCGCTGCTCGTCACCGTGGTGGACATGGTTTGGGGCGCCGCGCTCAGCGCGGCGGTGAGCGCCGTGGGCTACTGGGCGGGCCGCTGTCTGGCCTAGGGATCTGACTTGCGTTGGCGCGGGACTACGCTATAATAGTTAATGGTTAGGCCTGGGACCAGCAATAGGGCTGGGTCCGCCCAGGATACCTGAGGCTATCGGGGAACTGTCTCAAGGTCGAGAAGAGGAGAATAGCGTATGGCAAAGAAGCAGGTCCGGACAATGGGAGCGGTGAACGCCACCGAAAAGACGTTCGCTGGCCTCAAGCGCTTTAACCTGGTCATGGGATTCCTGCATCTCATCCAGGGCATCCTGATGATCCTCATCAGCAACGACACGACTTATCCCATCTTTACCAACTATTTGAACTTTGACGTCGCCACGCGGTCGCTCAAGCCGAACCCCCAGCTCCTTTTCGAGGTGCGCTTCGGGCCGGCGGTGGCCTGCTTCCTCCTGATCTCGGCGGTGGCCCACCTTTACCTCTCCACCATCGGCTACGGCAAGTATGTGGAGAACCTCAAGAAGGGGATGAACCCCATCCGCTTTTACGAGTACGCCCTGAGCTCCTCGCTGATGATCGTCCTCATCGGCATGCTCATCGGGCTCTGGGACCTGGGGGCCATCATCCTGATCTTTGCCGTCAACGCCACCATGAACCTCTTTGGGATCATGATGGAAATCCACAACCAGTACACGGAAAAGACGAACTGGACCTCGTTCATCTATGGCTGCTTCGCGGGGATCGTCCCCTGGATCGTCATCACGCTCTATTTCGTGGGGGCGGTCAATTCGGGCGATGCCAAGCCGCCGGCGTTCGTCTATGCCATCGTGCCCATCCTGTTCGTCTTTTTCAACTGCTTTGCCATCAACATGGTGCTGCAATACAAAAAGGTCGGCCCCTGGAAGGACTATCTCTACGGGGAGCGGGTCTATATCATCCTGAGCCTCTCGGCCAAGACGGTCCTCTGCTGGCTGATCTGGACCGGCACGCTGGCCCCGGTATAAGGTCTGATCCACGGCGGGCGCCTTTGGCGACCCGTCGTACAAGTTGATCGAGTCGGGACACGGATCGAACGGATGGCGCGGAGCCGCTTGTGCTTGGGGACCCCGCGCCATCCGGGTGGTCCGTGTGCTGTTTGGGGGCGCTCTTGCGAAAGCGCAGGGAGGGCCGATGAGCCGCCTGGTACCGGCCAAGCTGCACGTCACGTGGGGGGAAGGCGCCGCGCCCGCTGTCCCGCTGACCCCCCGCTGCTACACCTTGACCCACTCGGACCAGACGGGCGACCTGTTCCTGACCATCGCGCCGGAGGTGAACCGGGCGCAGATCTCGGGCTGGTACACGCGGCTGATGCGCGACGAGGTGGTGGCGGAATGGGTGGAGGGCGAGGCAGGGCCGGAGCTGCGCGTCCATTGCCACGTCAGCGGCGGGCTCGCGCTGGGCGGCGCCGGGATGCGCGACGCCATCTTGCGGCGCGAGCTGGGGCTGGTCCTGGAGGCCTTCCGGTGGGGGGATCGGGAGCTCCATGCGGCCCACCCCGGGCTCGATCAGGCGCCGATCTGGGTCCATTTCGATTCGGACAACCCGCGGTACCAGAAGGTGGAGCGCTGGGGCGCGCCCGTCGATTATCTGATTTGACATAAGCAAGTGATTGTGGGGAGGATAGACTTGGATAGCAGCCAAGTTCGAGCGCTGGAGCCGGTGCTGCGGCTGGGCGTCAGCAGTTGCCTGCTGGGGCAGTCGGTGCGGTACGATGGCGGCCACAAGCTGGACCGCTTCCTGGTGGACGTGCTGGGCCAGTTCGTGGAGTGGGTGCCCGTCTGCCCGGAGGTCGAGATGGGGCTGAGCATCCCTCGCGAGAGCATGCGCTTGATCGGCGATCCCGACGCGCCGCGCCTGATCGCGCCCAAATCCGGGACCGACCACACCGACGGGATGAAAGCCTGGGCGCAGGAGCGGCTCGACCAGTTGGCGACGCTGGGCCTGTGCGGCTTTGTCTTCAAGAAGGACTCGCCCTCCTCCGGCCTCTTCCGGGTGCGGGTCTATGACGGGCACGGCGGCGCCAGCCGCGGGGGCATCGGCCTCTTCGCTCGCGCGGTCAAGGAGCGCTTCCCGCTGTTGCCGATGGAGGAAGAGGGCCGGCTGAACGACCTGGCGCTGCGGGAGAATTTCCTCGAGCGCGCCTTTGCCTACTATCGCTGGACCCAGATGCTGGAGCAGGATGCCTCCCCCGGCGGGCTGGTCCGCTTTCACACGGCGCACAAGCTCACCCTGATGGCCCACAGCATCAAGCATTACCAGGAGCTGGGGCGGCTGGTGGCGCAGGCGGGGACGCTGCCGCGGGAGGAGCTATTCGCTCGCTATGGCGCGGGGTTCATGGAGGGGCTGGCCCTGCTGGGGACGCGGGCCAAACACACCAACGTCCTGCAGCACCTGATGGGCTACCTAAAGAAAGACCTGTCGGCTGAGGACAAGCAAGAGCTGCTGGGGCTGATCGAGGATTACAGGCAGGAATTGGTGCCGCTCAT
>JAAYEA010000481.1 GCA_012689325.1 Chloroflexota bacterium | reverse complement strand
TCAGGTCGTGGCGCCCGCGGCGGATCAGCAGCTTGTCCAGGGCCCGCAGCCACGGGTAGGCGGGGCTGGCCATGTTCACCTTGAGGTCCGAGAAGCTCCCCCACCCCTGCGACGCCTTCTCCCAGTGGAAGCCGATGGGCAGCTCGTCGATCAGGTGGCGGCGCTGCTGCTGGTTGTCCAGCAGCCAGACCTCGTACTCGGGATCTCCGGTGCAAAAGTTGAGGAACCCCCGAATGTGGGAGGAGCTCCCCGCATACGCGGTCCACTCGGCGTAGAGCCTGGGGGGGAGGTTGTTCGAGTTGTCGTACGACTTGCCGGCGCGACGGTTGGTGTTGGCCCCGCCGCTCTGGATGATCAGGGCCAGGTCGCTGGATGCCTGCGTCCAGCCCGGCAGCCCGATGATCTCCTGGAGGATGGCCGCGATGTCCGGCGAGTCGCACCAGACGCCGTTTTGCCACGCGGCAAAAGGCCAGGAGACGCTGGCGGTGGTCGGCGTGCGGCCCGAGATGTTGGCGTTGACCGCCTGAAACGCCGCCGGCGTGACCGATTTCTCGCCGTAGATGGTGACGGTGGCCGGGTCCGTGTAGGCCGCGGAGCTGTGGAAGAGGACCTTGGCGCTGTTGATGGTGGCGGTGGAGGGGATGTGGACGTCCTGCCAGCGCAGGCCGATGGTCGAATAGTCGCCCAGGGCGTTTTCATAGTTGAGCCGCAGGTTGATCTCGTTCAGATCGACGGTGGTGGTGCTGGTCAGTTCGGTGGCGTCGTCCGCGGTCGCGGCGATGGACTGGTCGATGTAGGCCGTGTCGAACTGGAAGCCGATATTGAAGGTCGGCAGCACGTCGTACCGCTGGAGCTGGATGGAGAGGGCGATGTAGTAATAGTGGTCGGTGGCGGGGGCTGAGTCGGCCAGGTCCAGCCGCTCGCCGGGGTTGTCCCCGCCGATCCCGGCCTCCCCATCGTTGACGAGTGTCCAGGCGCTGCCGGAGACGCCCTGCTGGAAGGCGTAGACCTTGATCCCCTCGGCCCGGGTCTTGGTGTTCAGCCCGTCATAGATGAAGAGGCGCGCCCCCTTGAGGCCGTTCGCCAGGTCCCGCGTCGCGTGGACCCGCAGCGTGCACTCGGTGGCGGCCAGGTTGGTGTCGTTCAGGTGCTCCTGCCCGGCGCCGCTGTCAAAGGTGGCGGGGGTCACGAAGCGGGGCGAGGGGAGGTGGTTCTTGCCGCAGGCGTCGATGCCCGGGTCGGCGGTGCCCAGGTGCACGCCGCGCTGCCATTCCCCCACCACAAGGGGCACGTCGATGTTCCTCGGCGAGCCGCCAAAGACCACCCGTTTGCCCGACACGTCGCCCCAGGCCGGCGTGGCGCCGGCATAGGCTTCCCAGAGGATCGCGTTGGCCATGGCCTAGCCTCCCACCCCAAGGCACTCGTATTCGCGGATCACGGCGGCGCGATGATCCGGGCTACCCAGTGGCGACTGTTGCGCGCTCATTCCCACCGCTCTTGTCTCTGGCTGATCGCCGACGACAGCATCACCGCCGATAGTACCGCGCCGAACAGTATCGCCACCGCAAGTATCACCAAAGCCCAAACTAGCCAGCCCATGTCACGCCTCCCACCCCGTGCCCGTCTCCGCCACAGTCTAGCCTCCCAGCCCCAGGTATTCGTTGTGCCAGAACACGTCCACCCGCCCGGTCCCGCCGTAGGTCGCGGCGATCTGCAGGGTCTGGCGGCCCGGCGGGATGCCGAACCAGCGCGATTCCTTGCTCACCAGGTAGGTCAGGTCCTCGCCGTAGGCGCCGATGGCCCGCTTGCCGTAGGCGTCATCCTTGGCGATGGGCACCACATAGATCGTGACCGGGCCCGTGGCCGCGGTGATGTCGTAGCGCAGGAGCAGGTAATCGCTGGGCGAGCCCGCCAGCCGGACCTGGGCATAGTTGGCGGGGGGGTAGATCACGTAGCGCGGCCAGGCATATTCCTCGCCGGCGTTGTCCACCACCAGGGATTGCAGCGTGGATCCGCTCAGGGCCTTGCTGCCGGCCTGCTCGATGGGGTCGTAGAACAGCGGCCAGGTCGCCGCGAACTGGAGCACCAGGTGCTGGATCTGCGTGTTGGGCTGGTTGTCGCTCCCCGCGTTGAAGGGGGCGTTGACCCGGCAATCGATGCAGCGGGTGTAGGTCGCGGCGGGGGCCGCGGTGGGGATGATCGCCTTCAGCTTGCCCTTGCCGCGGACCAGGTTAAGCACCTGGCGCAGGCTGCCCATGGCGTCCCACAGCCCGGCCCGCGAGCCCGGGCGCAGGGTGATCCCCAGGGTGATGGTCCGCTCGTTGTAGTGCCAGCCGCGATGCACCGTGCCGTGGTAGCCCGGCGAGCGCTCGGTGATGTGCACCGGCTCGGGCATGTCCACCCCACCGTACTCGCGGATGAAGCGCGTCTTGGTGTCATCGGTCCCCAGCAGGTACTCGTTGCCGTAGGCGTCAATCCAGTACCAGGCCTCTTCTCCCAGGTATCCCATTATCGACCTCGCAGGTTGTCGTAGATGCGGAAGCCCACCAGGGCGTCCCGGGCGCCGTGGCCGGCCTCTTTCACCCCGTATTGGTTGACGGTGTAGAGGTTGGTGATCTGGCTGGGCGGCCTGGGGTCGGCCGGCTTGGGGCTGCCACCGCCTCCCGGCATGGCCTGGATGAAGGACCAGAGCCAGGCGTTGGCCGCGGTCAGGCCGTCGGACATGGAGTAGATGCCGTCGATCAGCGATTGCACCAGCCCCGCGCCGATGGCGTACCAGGACGCGTCCCGCAGGAAATTGGTCACGTCGTACTCCATCAGCCCCAGCACACTGGCAAAACTCTTGTATAGGCTTTTGAGTGCCTCCACAAAGCTCTGGATCGTCTCCGTGCTGGGCACGCGGGCCTCCAGCAGGCGGCCCATGGCGTCCATGCCGGCGTCGAACACCTCGACGATCCCGCCGATGACCTCCTTGATCCGTGCAACGGCCTCCAGCGGGTCGGTGTAGAGGTAATCGGCGCTGTTGACCGTGAGGCCCGTGGAGAGGGCGGTCAGCATCGTGAACACCTGCGTGATGAAGGTGCCCACCTTGCCGATGTCCGCCTCGCTCGCGGCCTTGCCGCCGGCCAGCTTGCCCAGCTCAAAGAACACTTCGTAGGCTTGCTTGAACGGCCCGATGATCGCGGCCACGGTCTCGCCGATGGACTGGAGCTGCTCCACCCGCTCCGCCAGCGCGTTCCCGTCCCCGCCCTCCCAGGCCCATTCGTCTTCCCCCAGCTCGACCAACTCCGCCCCGGAGAGCCAGGAGGCGATGTCGAGGAACCAGACGATGACGTTCTCCACATTCATCTTGAGGGCGGCCAGCGCCTGCTCGGGGATCCAGCGCATCCGCGACATGTCCGAGAAGGGGTGCACGATGGCGGAGAGCGCCTCGCCGATGGGCCCCAGCGCCGCGGCCAGCTTCCGGATCCGCTCCAGGATCGCCTGCCCCTCGGTCCCCTCGTACTGGTTGGCCACCAGCTCCAGCCGCGCCAGGATCTGCTCGATCACGTCCTGCAGGTTGTCAAAGGTCAGCGTCGGCACCTTGAGGTTGACCGTCCCCAGCTTTTCGATCAGGTCCAGCACGTCCTTGAGGGCGCCGAACGAGTTCCGCAGCATGTCGGCGAAGGCATTGAGCTCCTCGGTCATGTCCAGGCCGTACTTGAGCTCGAAGGCCTCCTTCAGGTCGGCGATGCGCCGGAGCCAGTGGGCCACGTAGCGCTTGAGCGTGTCGAACACCTTCACCGTGGACTCGTCAAAATTGGGCACCCGGCGCAGCGAGCCGATGGTCTCCAGCACGTCGCGCAGCAGGGCAAAGATCGTCGCCAGGGTATCGGAAAAGGCCCCCAGCTTGGCTGCGGCGTCCTTCCCGTACTTGGCATCGAACGCCTCGGAGAGGTCCTGCATCCGGCGCAGCCAGTGGGCCACGTACCGCTTGAGCCGGTCGAACGCCCCCACGGTGGACTCGTCGAATCCGGGCACGTCGTCCAGATCCTGGATGGCCTCCAGCACATTCCTGAGCGTGGCGAAGAGGGCCTGCAATGTCTCCGCGAAAGCGTGCAGCTTGACCAGGGCCTCCTTGCCATACTTGGCCTCGAAGGCCAGGGAGAGATCCTGCATCCTCCGCAACCAGTGGGCCACGAAGCGTTTCAGCCGATCAAAGATGGAGACGGTCCCCTCGTCGAACTCGGGCACGTGCTCCATCTCCTGAACCGTCTCGATCACATCGGAAAGCAGGGCGAAAAGCGGCTTGAGCGTATCGGCGAAGGCCTTCAGCTTGGCCAGGGCGTCCTTGCCGTACTTGGCCTCGAAGGCCAGGGACAGATCCTGCATCCGCCTGAGCCAGTGGGCCACGAACCGCTTGAGCCGATCAAAGATGGCCACCGTCCCCTCGTCAAAGCCGGGCACGTGCTCCACCCCCTGGATCGCGACGATCACATCGGCCAGCGTCACCGCCAGGGCCTGCACGGTCTCCGCGAAGGCGTACAGCTTGGCGAGAGCATCCTTGCCGTACTCGGTCTCAAAGGCCGCGGAGAGGTCGGCCATGCGCCTGAGCCAGTGCGCCACGAAGCGCTTCAGCCGGTCAAAGATGGAGACGGTCCCCTCGTCGAACTCGGGGATGTCCTTGAGTTGCTGGATGGTGGCCACGACCTTGGAGAGCATGGTGAACAGCTTTTCTACCAGCTCGGCGAAGGCCTGCAATTTCGCCACCAGGAGGCTCTTGTCGTCCACCTGGTAATGCTCGACGAAGGCCAGGTAGAGATCGGTCATGCGCCGGAGCCAGTGGGCGATGAAACGATGCGCCTCCCCCAGGGCCTCCCCCACGCTGTCAAACGCCGGCAGGTCCACCAGCTTGGGGATGGTGTCGGCCACCTTGGCGAGGGCGGAGAAGGCCGTCTCCACCAGCTCGGCGAACGCGGCCACCTTGTCCTTGAACCCGCTGCCCTGGTCCTTGAAGAACTCGTCAAAGCCCATGGACAGGTCGGCCAGCCGCCACATCCAGTGCTGCACGATGGTCTTGACCCGCTCCAGGAGGGCGCCGACGTTCTCCAGCTCGGGCAGGTCCACCAGGCTCCAGATCGCCTCGACGGTAGCCTTGACCGCACCCAGGGCCTCGGTGGCGTACTGGGCAAAGTAGGCCGCGTCCTTGGGCTGGTTGCGCCACTGGCCCGCGGCATCCGCGAAGGTCTGCCGCACCCGGTCCAGTTGCCGGATCACCACGCCGATCACGTCGGCGACCCAGGCGATCTTGCCGCCCACGTCCGCGATCTCCAGGTCGGCCAGGTTGGAGAGGGTGGAGATGGCGGAGGCGTAGGCGCCGATGGTGCTGCTGGCC
>JAAYEA010000480.1 GCA_012689325.1 Chloroflexota bacterium | reverse complement strand
CGCACCCCGCCAGCAGCGCCAGCAGCATGACCAGCGCCGCCAGATGTAGTAACGACTTGAGTCGTTCTTCTCCTGCCACGCCCGGCGCGGGGGGGATCGGACTCGGAGCGACTAAAGTCGCTACTACATGGTCCGGATGTAGTGACGACTTGAGTCGTTCTTCTCCTGCCACGCCCGGCGCGGGGGGGATCGGATTCGGAGCGACTAAAGTCGCTACTACATGGTCCGGATGTAGTAACGACTTGAGTCGTTCTTCTCCTGCCACGCCCGGCGCGGGGGGGATCGGACTCGGAGCGACTAAAGTCGCTACTACATGGTCCGGATGTAGTGACGACCTGAGTCGTTCTTCTCCTGCCACGCCCGGCGCGGGGGGGATCGGATTCGGAGCGACTAAAGTCGCTACTACATGTAGTAACGACTTTAGTCGTTCCTTCTTCTCACGCACGCAAACTCGGTCCGCGGCCAAGCTCGCCTTACTCCGGCCCGGACTGCCACTCGGCGACGCCGGGCAGGTAACGGAGCGCCCGCCGACGCTTCTCCTCCGAGGTGACGCCCAGCTCGCGGATCTTTTCCTCCAGCGAGATCAGCTTTTCCAGCGCCGCGCTCCACGCCGACGACTTGACCGGGTCGTGGCGGATGTGCCGCCGCACGCCGACGATGGCCCCGCGCACCGGGCAGACCTTGGCGCAGGCGCTGCAAAAAAGACACGTGCTCACGTCCAGCTCCACCCGCCCCGCCGCGTTCACCGTCAGCGAATGGCTGGGGCAGATGTCGGCGCAGGCATGGCACCCCGGCGGGCAGAGGCTCTCGGTGAGGATGTTCTGCCCCTCCCAGGGCATGGTCACCTCGAACCCCGCCGGCGCCGCCTTTTCGCATTGCCGGCAATAGATGCAGTTGCTCTCGTCCACGGTCACGGCGCGCAGGCTGGCCAGCCGCCCCGCCGCGTCCCGCTCGCCCTCCAGCGCGATCACCTGGGTGGGGCAGGCCGCCGCCGCCGCCTCCGCCGCCGCGGGGGTCAGCCGGTCCAGGTGGACCTCCACCGCCCGCGCCAGTTGGGGAAAGACCTCGTAGCGCAGCACGGGGTTCTCCGGCTCGCCGTTCACGTCCATCAGCAGCGCGTTCACCGGGCAGAGCGCCACGCACTCGCCGCAATAGACGCATTTCGTCTCGTCGATGTCGATCCCCGGCCGCTTGACCAGCGCGCCGTCCACCGTCCGGCCCGCCTGGAGCTTGATCGCCTCCTTGGGGCAGACGGCATAGCAGGTGGCGCAGCCGACGCAGCGCTCCCGCAGCCAGGTGAACTCGTAGTGGCGCGTGAGCATCTTGCGCTCCAGCATCCAGCCGGACTCGGTCTTGACCTTGACGGATGACCCTCGGTTCATGACGACCTCCCTTGCCGGATGGCGCAGCCCTGGCTCGGGCGGCTGATCTCGCGCACCACCTCGCCCTGGGCGTCGCGGATGGTCACCACCAGCGGCATCTGCCCGGGGAGGGTGTGCGTCGCGCAGCCCAGGCAGGGGTCATACGCGCGAAAGGCCATCTCGACCTTGTTCAGCAGCCCCTCGGTCACCACCTGCCCGCCCTTGATCAGGCTCTGCGCCGCCTTTTTCACCGACATGGCCATGGCGGCATTGTTGTTGGTGGTGCCCACGATCAGGTTCACCTTTTTCAGGAGCCCCTTCTCGTCCGTGACATAATGGTGGGTCAGGGTGCCACGCGGCGCCTCCACCACGCCGACGCCCTCGGTGGGCGTCTCGGTGGGGATGGTCCGCACGCGCGGGTCCACGATCTCGGGGTCGCGGATCAGCTCCAGCGCCCGCTCGGCCACATAGACCATCTCGATCAGCCGCGCCCAGTGGGTGGCCAGGGTGGAATGGACCGGCTTGCCGCCCAGCGTCTCATAGAAGCGCTGGTACTGCTCCTGCGCCAGCGGCGTGGCCATCCCGTCCGAGACGTTCAGCCGCGCCAGGGGCGTGGCCCGATAGACGCCGCTCTCGGGCCCATCCACCAGCCCCTTCCAGCCCACGTGCTTCAGGTACGGGAATTTCAGATAGCTCCAGGGCATCACCGTCTCGGCGACGTGGTCGAGATAGTCGGCGGGGTCATACTTGGCGAACTGGCGCCCGTCCGGGCCGACCACCCGCACCTGGCCGTCGTAAAAATTGACGTGGTTGCGCTCGTCCACCAGGCCCATGTAATAGGTGTGGTGGGTGTAGGCGTCGCTGAGGATCATGTCCACGTATTCCTGGTTCCCCAGCACGATATCGTCAAAGAGCTTGATGGAGAGCTGGCCGAACTCGACCATGCTGGCGCAGAGCTTTTCGATCTGCTCGCGCTCCTCCGCCGAGATCGCCTTGCTCACGCCGCCGGGGACGCAGTTGACCGGGTGGATGTAGCGCCCGCCCAGGATGGCGACCACCTCGTGGGCCTCCTTGAGGTGCCGCAAGACGCGGCCGCCCAGCTCCAGCCCCACCTTGTGGATGATGCCGAGGATGTTGCGCTCGGCCGCCGGCGCCTCCGGCCCGACGATGAAATCCGGCCCCGCCAGCACGAAAATGTGCGTGGCGTGGTCGGCGCAGCAAAAGGCGGCGTATTCCAGCTCGCGGATCATCCGCCCGGCGGGCGGCGGGGTCACGTGATAGACGGCGTCGGCGGCCTTGGCCGCGGCCATGTGGTGCGCCGTGGGGCAGACGCCGCAGATGCGGTTGGTGAGGCGCGGCATCTCTTCCACCGGCCGCCCCTCGCAGAATTTCTCGAACCCGCGCAGCTCGGGGACCACGAAATAGGCGTTGGCCACGTCGCCGGCGCCATCCAGAAAGATGTCGATTCTCCCGTGCCCCTCCAGCCGGGTGATCGGGTCGATGCTGATCTTGGTCATCGTTTCCTCTCCTCCGCCATCGCCTGCCGCAGCATCGAACTGGAGAGGCTGAAGCGATAGAACGTCCCCACGGGGTCGGCGATCCCTCCCACGATCTTGGCGATCTCGGCCTCGTCGATGCTATCCACCATGGAAGCCACCGCGGCGGCCAGCTTGGCGCCCTGGTCCTCCACGCCCTCCGGCGCGCCGTAGCAGCCCCGGCAGGGCATCGCCGCGCTGATGCACAGCGGCGGCTTGCCCAACTGGTTGCACCCGGCGCGGGTCGCCGGCCCGGCGCAGATGACCCCCTGCTCCAGGAAGCAGCGCTGCGGGTCCATCTCGATCTCGTGCGGGCGGTGGAACGCCTTCACCTTGGTCCCCTGCCGCACCCGCGGGCACTGGTCGCAGACGGTCTTGGCATAGACGCCCACGGTGCTGCCCAGCTCGGGCAGTTGCCCGGCCAGCGCCAGCTCCAGCGCGCGCCAGATCTGGTGCGCGGAGGGCGGGCAGCCGGGGATGGTATAGTCCACCGGCACGGTCTGGGCCAGCGTGTTCACATAGTCGTAGAAAACGGGCAGCGTCACCTCGCCCTCGGGGACGCGGGTGACCGTCTGCGGCATGGTCCCCGCCGCGTTGTCCATGGAGGGGACCTCCAGGTAGACGCGGCGCATGATCTCCTCGGCGGACATCTGGTTGGCCAGCCCGGGGATGCACCCCTCGTGGGCGCAGGAGCCCAGCGCCACCAGCACCTTGGATTTGCGGCGCAAGAGGTGCGCCAGGTGCTCTTGCTCCGAGGTGCGCACCGACCCGTTAAAGAGGCAGAGGTCGATGGCGCCGTCGGGCAGCGCCTCCACGTCCTGATACTTGCCGTCCATGGCCGCGGGCCACAGCACGATGTCGGCGGCGGCGTCCAGCTCCAGCAGGTGCGGGCCCATCTCCACCAGGGCGATGTCGCAGCCGCCGCAGCCGCCGGCCCAATAGATCGCGACCTTGAGCTTGTTTACCATGTACTCCACCCCTCCGGCGCCACGGCGGCCAGCTCGCCCATCATCTCGGCCAGCGTCCGCTCGAACTGGCCGCGGTCCGCCGCGCCAAAGCGCGCAAAGCGCACCCGGCGCGCGTCCATGCCCAGGTGGCCCATCATCATCTGCAAGAGCAACAGGCGGCTCTGCTCGATGCTATTGCCCTCCTTGTAGTGGCACTCGCCGGGGGT
>JAAYEA010000479.1 GCA_012689325.1 Chloroflexota bacterium | reverse complement strand
GCCCGAAAGAGCTGGAAGGCGTTGGGGCCGACGCTGCCGCTGACCACCGCCTGCGCGCCGCGCTGGATGACGAACTGGGCGGACTGGATCCCCGCGCCGCCGGCGGCGCCGATGGCGGCGTTATCCAGCGCCTCCCAGGCCAGGGTGTCGGTATCCACGAGGATAAAGGAGGCGGTGCGCCCGAAAATCGGGCTGGCCTGGGCCTCCAGGTTCGGCCCGTCGGCCGAGATGGCGATCTTCATGTTGCGCTCCTTATGTGGTACAATAGATGATAGCAGTGGTCCTGCGGACCCATCGACCCTCGGCCCGCGCTCGCGCGGGCCGAAGGTTTGGGGGCTCGGGGCGGGCCAGGAGCTTGGCCAGCGCTTGCCCGCCCCGATTTTCCTGTTACTCCTTGGGCGTCAGCTCGTCCAGCCGCTGCTCGATCTGGGCGAGCGCCTGTCTGAGCTGCTCAGCCTCGGCGCGCAGCATCTCCATCTCTTGCTCCGGGGTTGGCGGCGGGGGCGGTCCCCACAGGGGGCCGTAACCGGCCGGGGCATAGCCGCCCCGCATCCAGCCGGGCATCCCGGTGGCATGGAACCAGTGGCGGAACCCGTAGCCGCCTCGCCCGCCCCAGGCGCCCCCGCGGCCGCCCATCCCCCACATGGGGTTGGCGCAGCCCGGGACGTCATAGCCGGCGCAGTACCCGGCCCGACGGCCGGTCATGGGGCCCATGCCCCGCGGTCCAGTGCGATCTCCTCTTGGCATCGTGTTCTCCTTCTGTCCTTGGTCCTCTGGCGCGCAGATATCCTTATCCCGGTCGCCGCCGCGCGCTCGGCGAGCGCCGGTCATGGCGGGCCCGCTGCCTCCGCCGCGCGCCGATCGTAGGCCGCCAGAAAGGCGCGCAGCACTTCCTCCGTCGCCCGCAGGTCGTCGGCCCAGTGGGCGAGGTATTCCTCGCCATCCGGGGTGATGCGGTACATCCGACGCGGCGGGCCGGAGGTGATGTCGGTGTCCCAGGTGGAGCTGACCATGCCCATCTCTTCCAGGCCGCGCAGGGTGCGGTAGACGGCGCTGGAATCCACGGGATAGTCGCGCAGCCAGAGCCCCTGCAAGCCCTCCATCAAGCCGTAGCCGTGGGTGGGGTCGTTGCGCAGCAGCAACAACAGCGCCGGCTCGATAAAGCCGTCGATGCGCTGGGGCATGGGGCCGCGCTGGCAGCGGCGGTGCCGTCCGTGTCCGCGGAATCCTGGTGGCATGGTCCTCTCCTGTCGCAGATAACAACTAACTGCATCTATGTGTAACCTGCACATAGTATAACACACTTTCGCCCGTTTGTCAAGGGGTTTGGGACGAATTGAGGGCGTTGGCCAGTCCGTGGAAGCGATAAAGTAGGCTCCGGCTCGCGGAGGCCGAGGCTTTGGCCGGGTCGGCGCGCCTAGGCTAGCGCCAAGATGGAACCCGCAAGTCCGACGGGGCGGCTCCAAGGTAGTGGCGACTTCAGTCGCTCCTGGTCCCGCCCGGAACGACTAAAGTCGTCACTACACAAGTCCGTGGAAGCGATGGAGCAGGCCCTGTCGGGCTGGGCCGGTTGCGGATTGGGGCAATCCGTGGTATGCTCCAAGGGAGGCGCGGCTCCGCCCTGGATGAGGTTGGGTCGGGGGTGCGCTGGCGCCCCACGGAGGATGTGGGCCACTAGCGGCCCGATG
>JAAYEA010000478.1 GCA_012689325.1 Chloroflexota bacterium | reverse complement strand
GACGCCCTATTTCCAGAACTCGCTCAATCGGGCGGCCAACCTGACCCGGCGCTTTGGCTCGCCGGAGGTCACATTGACCCTGGCCGAACTGAAGAGCGCGTTGATGGACCATCACAATCCGGGCGCCGTATGCCAGCATCCGGACAACAACGAGGCGGGCTGGCAGACCTACTTTGGCGCGTACGTCGTCGCGCAGCGGGGCGAGATGTGGATCAATGAAGGGTTCCCCTGCCGGGATCGCTTCGAGCGCTACTCGCTGATCGGATAAAGGGCGGTCTAGCGCCGCTGGAGGAGAAGCCATGCTCAAGTACATTGCCAAGCGTGTGATATACTTTATCCCCACCCTGATCGTCATCTCGATCGTCTCCTTCTTGCTCATCGAGCTGCCGCCCGGCGACTATCTGACCTCTTACATCGCCGCCCTGGAGGCGCGCGGCGAGATGCTGGACGAGTCCGGCATTGCCAGCCTCAGGGCGCGCTATGGCCTGGACCAGCCGCTCTACCTGCGGTACCTGAAGTGGATCACGAATTTCGTCCGGGGCGACATGGGCCAGTCGTTCGAGTGGGGCCTGCCGGTCTCCGAGTTGATCTGGAGCCGCGTGTGGCTCACCTTTGTCGTCTCGCTGGCCACCATGGTGTTTACCTGGATCATCGCCTTTCCCATCGCCATCTATTCGGCCACCCACCAGTACTCGCTGGGCGACTATTTCTTCTCGTTCATCGGTTTTGTGGGGCTGGGCGTGCCCAACTTTATGATCGCCCTGATCCTCCTCTGGCTGGCCTTTTCCTACTTTGGGGCGGACCTCAGCGGCCTCTTTTCCGAAGAGTACGCCGAGGCGCCCTGGTCGCTCGCCAAGGTGGTTGACCTGCTCAAGCATATGTGGGTGCCCTTGATCGTGCTCGGCACCAGCGGCGCCGCCGGCCTGATTCGGACCACACGGGCCAATCTGCTGGACGAGATGCGCAAGCCCTACGTCACGACGGCGCGCGCCAAGGGCCTCAAGGAAGGCAAGCTGCTGCTCAAGTACCCGCTCCGGGTGGCGCTGAACCCCTTCATCAGCGGCATCGGCTATGCCTTGCCGGCCCTGATCTCGGGCTCCACGATCATTTCCGTGGTGCTCAACCTGCCGATGACGGGCCCGCTGCTGTTGCGCGCCCTGATGAGCCAGGACATGTACATGGCGGGGAGCTTCCTGCTGCTATTGAGCACCTTGACCGTCATTGGCACGCTGCTGTCGGACATCTTGCTGGGCGTGGTCGATCCCAGGATTCGGTACGAGGAGAGCTAGACGTGGAAAAAACCAGCATGAATCAGCAAGGCGCCGTCGTGCCGGAGGCGGCGCTGGAGGAAAACCTCGCCGAGGAGAGCGTCTATGTGGCTTCGCAGTGGCAACTGATGTGGTGGCGCTTTCGCAAGCACAAGCCGGCGCTGATCAGCGCGGTCATCCTGATCTTTTTCTACGCCGTGGCCATCTTTTGCGAGTTTCTGGCTCCGGTCGATCCGCACAAGATCTCCGAGACCTACGTGCATGTGGTCCCGCAGGCGCTGCAGTTCTTTGACGAGAACGGCTTGCATCTGCGCCCCTTCGTCTATGGCTACAAGCCGGGCCGGGATCCGGTCACCTTTCGCAAGCTCTATACCATCGATAAGGAACAGCGCTATCCGCTCCACTTCCTGGTGCGCGGCGATCCCTACAAGCTATGGGGCCTCTTCGAGATGGATTGGCACCTCTTTGGCATCAAGAATCCCGAGGGGGCCTTGTACCTCATGGGCGGGGATCGCCTGGGGCGAGACCTTTTCTCCCGCCTGCTTTATGGCACCCGCATCTCGCTCTCCATCGGATTGGTGGGCATCGCCATCAGCTTTGTGCTGGGGGTGCTCATCGGCGGCGCGTCGGGGTACTATGGCGGCGTGGTGGACGTGCTGGTGCAGCGCGTGATCGAGTTCATCCGCTCCATCCCCTCCATCCCGCTGTGGCTGACCCTGAGCGCGGCCTTGCCCAAGGAGTGGCCCGCCGTGCGGGTCTATTTTGGCATCACCATCATCCTGTCGCTGATCGGCTGGACGGGACTGGCGCGGGTGGTGCGCGGGCGCTTCCTCGCGTTGCGGGAGGAGGACTTTGTCATGGCCGCGCGGCTGGCGGGAGCCAACGAGCTTCGCATTATCACTCGCCACCTGTTGCCCTCGTTCCTGAGCCACATCATCGCCTCGCTCTCGCTGAGCATCCCGAGCATGATCCTGAGCGAGACCTCGCTGAGCTTTCTCGGGCTGGGCCTGCGCCCGCCGGTGATCAGTTGGGGCGTGTTGTTGCAGGAGGCGCAGAACATCCGCGCGCTGGCGCATTTCCCCTGGCTGCTCGCGCCCGGCGCGGTGATCATCGTGGTGGTCCTTTGCTTCAACTTTTTGGGCGACGGCCTGCGCGACGCCGCAGACCCGTATGCCCGTTAGCATCGTCGAGCTGACCTATTCTTGTCGAGGAGGCTGGATTTGACCGGCGCACGAACCTTTCCCGAGATCGACAGGGCCCTGCTGGCGGACCGCCTGCGGCTGGCCTGTTCCTGGCTCACCGACCGAGCGCAAATTCGCGAGCAGCAGCCCGCCGACATTGCCAACTCGCACGGCTTTCGCTATGCGGACTGGCGCGGGTCCATGCGCGGCGAGTATAGCGCCGCCAAGGCCCAGTGGGACGTCTTTTGCCCGATCTGGCACACCGGCCAGGCGGTCAAGGCCCTGGTCCTGGCGCACCGCGTGCTGGGCGATGCTGGCTTGCTGGAAGCGGCCAAGGCCGGCGGCGCGTTCATCCTCCGGCAGCAGGTCCACGACCCCGCCGACCCCGACCATGGCTTTATCGCCGCCTTTGAGGACTATGGCGACAAGGCCAACACCTCGGCTATCCTGGAGTGCCTGGATGGCCTCTTCTATCTGGCCGACGAGACGCGGGACCAGACCTGGGAGGAGGCCGCCATCCGCGCGCTGCGCTGGGTCTTGCGTAAGGCTTACCTGCCCGGCGAAGGGCTCTTCCGCGACCTCTATGATCCGGCAGCGCGCGCTTTCGCCCCCTGGCGCCCCCGCCACAGCAACGACCGGCCCGACGTGCCCGGGCGGCCCCTGTTGGACGATGGCGTGTTCCTCACCGGCGCCCGGCGTGCCGGCGATAAGGGCCTGGAGACGCCTTTCTGGGAGACCGCGCGCCGGCTCTTGGTCGAGCAAGACCCGCCGGGCAACTGGATCCACTTTGCCCCGTGCAACGCCATCACCGGCAACATCCACCCGCGGCACGCCTTCTGGTGGGGCATGCCGCTGATTCGCGCCTGGCAAGAGAGCGGCGACGCGACCTTTCTGGAGTGCGCCCGCCAGTCGGCCCAGTGGTACGTCCGGGCCCAGCGCCACGACGGGGGACTGATTCGCAACACCTATCTCGATTTCAATACCGATTCCTTCGGCCACGAGACCAGCGGCATCGCCTGCGCGGCCATCCTCTGGCAACGTCTGAAGGCGGCTGCTGGCGATGACGCCTTCGACGGCCCCACCCGGCTGGCCCTGGACTTTGGTATGCGCGTCCAGTTCACCCATCCGGCCGATGAGAACCTGCGCGGCGCTATCCTCTCCAAGGTGTTGCCCCCCGATGGCAGCGACCGCTCGCCCTACCACCTGCGCGACCTGGGCACGACCTTTTTCGTGCAGGCGGCCTCCCTCTGGCTGGGCGCATAGGAAGGGTGGCTGCCAACGCGCCAGCCCAGGCGGCCCTGGCGACAGGCGGCGGAGCCTCGAACGATCGACGCGGTTTGGAGCGCGGAAAAGGAGAACGCTGACCATGGCCGTGAACCGACCGAACGTCCTCTTCCTGATGACCGACCAACAGCAAGCGGGGACGCTGGACCCCGGCTCCCCCTGCCAAACGCCCAACCTGGACCGGCTGGCGCGCCAGGGGACGCGCTTCACCAACGCCCACACCGTCAACGCCATCTGCTCGCCCACGCGGGCCAGCCTGTTCACCGGCGTCTATCCCAGCCAGCACGGCATGGTCGACTGCGCCCACGCGGTGCCCGACTATCGCGCGCGCCTGCGGACCTACCTGGAGATGTGGAGCCAGCGGCTGGCCGCCCATGGCTATCGCTGCGGCTACTTTGGCAAGTGGCACGTGGAGCGCAGCGAGAACCTGCGGCATTTCGGCTTTGAGGAATATGACCTGGAGGGCTCTGGGGCTTCCGG
>JAAYEA010000477.1 GCA_012689325.1 Chloroflexota bacterium | reverse complement strand
GCGCCCCGGCCAAGTCCGGCACTGCTGAGCAAGCCCAGCTCGTCTACCAGGACTGGCGCACCGAGTGGTTTCCGCCCCTGGCGCAAAAGCTTCTCGCCAAGTTCCACGAGCTGAACCCCGATATCCGCGTCTTTTACACACCTGACCCCGAGAACCTGGAAGACAAGATGCTCAGCGACATGCAGGCGGGCACCGCCTCCGATGTCTTTCAGGGGTGCTGCACCTTCTTTCCCGTCTGGGCGCAGAAGGGCTATACCCTCGACTTGCGCCCCTACGTCGCCGCCGACCTGGACCGCGAGACGATCCGCGATTGGGATCCCGCGCAATATAACGCCTTCTTCGCCGCTGACGGGCGGCAATACGGCCTGCCCAAGTACCATGGCGCCCTGGCTCTCTTCTATAACAAGGATCACTTTGACCGCTTCAAGGTGGACTATCCCGATCAGAGCTGGGATTATGACGACTATGCCGCCGCCATGAAGCGCCTGACCCATGACCTAGATGGCGACGGCAAGCTCGACCTGTGGGGCAGCATGATGGACATCTCCTGGGACCGCATTCAGGTGCACGTCAACGCCTGGGGCGGCCACCTGGTGGATCCGCAGAACTCGGCCCGCTCGCTGATGGCCGAGCCCGCGGCGCTGGAGGCGGTGGAGTGGATTCGCGCCCGCATCTGGGATGACCACACCATGGCCTGCGCGCTCGACGTGCGGAACATGACCATCACCCAGGCCTTCACCGCCGGGCGGCTCGCCATGGTGGAGGATGGTTCCTGGTCGCTGCGGAGCATCCTGGACAGCGCCACGTTCCGCCTCGGCCTGGCTCCCCTGCCGCGGGGTCCGGCCCGTCGCGCTACCCTGGCCACCACCGACGGTTTCGGCATCTATGCCGGAACCAGGTACCCCGACGCCGCCTGGCGCCTGCTCAAGTTCTTGGTTTCCCCTTACGCCGGCAGCTTGATGGCGCAGGCCCACTTTCTGCAGCCCGCCCGGGCCTCCCTGCTCGAAGACTGGGCCGGCTTTGTCCGCAGCGAGTTCCCGGCCCAAACGGAGGGGCTCGACCTGGCCGCCTTTGCGCATGGGCACCTCCAGGACTATTCCGTCATCTCGGAGACTTTTGCCAATATGGACGAGGCGCAGGAGCTAGCCGATGCCGCCTGGCAGAGGATACTAACCCTGGGCCAGGCCCCCACGGCGCTGATCGAGACGGTCAGCCAGCAGATCGAACAGGCTCAGCCCCAGGGATAGGAGAGACCACGTGCTGCCACGGATCCGCTGGCACAGCCTGCGTACCAAGATCGTCGCTTGGTCCTTTATCCCCGCGACGATCGTTCTGTCCACTGTGGCGCTTGTCGCCTTTTACGCCTATCAACAGGTGACCGAGGACCTGGTCATCCAGCGGAACCGCGAGCTGGCCCGCCTCACCGCCAGCCAACTGGCCACCGAGCTAGACGAGTACTCCCGCTCCCTTTCGGCCCTGGCGCGCACCGCCGACCTGGCCAGTCATGACCCCGCGACCCAAGGCGCCGCCTTGGCTCAGGCCGAGAACCTGCTCGCCGTTTATGACGGCGGCCTGCTGATTCTGGACGAGCACGGCCTCGTGGTCGCCGCCGTGCCCGAGCGCCCAGACGCCGTGGGGCAGGATTGGTCGGATCGCGCCTATTTCCGCCAGATGGTGCGGGCGCCCGACTCGGTCCTCTCCGACGTTCTGACCGATGGACCCCGCGGCGCCCCCGTCATTCTGATGGCGGTCCCGATCACCGGCGGGGAGGGTGAAACCCTGGGCGCCGTCGCCGGTATGTTTCGCCTGGGCGCATCCGCCGTCAGTTCTTTCTATGGCAGCATCGTCAAGCTGCGCCTTGGCGGCGATGGCAACGCCTATCTGGTGGACAGCCTCGGCAACCTGATCTACCACACCGACACCCGCCGCATCGGGGAGAACGTGGCGGCCGATCCCATCGTCACTCGAGCCCTGCGGGGACAGGTGGAGGCGTTCCGCACGCGCAGCGCCGCCGGCTCGCAGATCGTCGCCTCCTTTGCGCCGGTGCCCGGAACCACCTGGGCGCTCGTCAGCGAGACCGGTTGGGAGACGTTGCTCCGCCCCAGCCGCCGCTATAGCCGCTTTCTGCTGGCCTTGCTCGCCCTCGGCGTGATCCTGCCCGCGCTGGTAGTGGCCGTCGGCGTCCGGCGCATCACGCAGCCCATCAGCGACCTCATCCTCGCCGCCCGGCACGTAGCCGCGGGCAACCTGGGCCACACCGTCGACGCCAACACCGGCGATGAGGTGGAGGAGCTGGTCACCCAGTTCAACCTGATGTCCACCGAGTTGCGAGAATCCTATACGGCCCTGCGCGAGCGCGAGGAGCGGCTGGAGCTGGTGCTGCGCGCCACCAACGATGGCATCTGGGACTGGAATCTGCGCACCGACGAGTGCTACTTTTCTCAGCGTTGGAAGAGCATGTTGGGGTATGCCGATGACGAAATCCCAAATCGCGTGGGCGAATGGCGCCGGCTGATGCACCCCGACGACGTAGCCCACGCCGAGGCCACGGTGGCCGCTTACATACAGGGCCAGGAGCCCGAATACCGCATCGAGCACCGCCTTTTGCACAAGGATGGGAGCTATCGTTGGATCCTATCGCGAGGCGTCGCCCTCCGTGACGCTGGGGGCCGCCCCTATCGGCTGGTCGGCTCCCATACCGATATCACCGAGCGCAAGAAGGCCGATCAGGCCCTGCAAGAGCGGCTTGACTTTGAGCGGATCATCGCCAGCATCTCGACCCAGTTCGTCAACCTGGCCCCGGAAGAGATAGACAACGGCATCCAGCGCGCACTGCGCGCCATGGGCGAGTTCGCCGACGTGGACCACACCTGCGTCTTTATGTACACGGACAACATGACGCGCATGAGCTGCTCGCACGAATGGTGCGCGCCTGGGGTGGCGCCACGCATCGCGCGGTTGCAGGCGCTGCCCCTTTCCAGCCTGCCCTGGCTGGTCAAAAAGATCGAGAATCTGGAGGTCATCCACATCCCTCGCATGGACGATTTGCCGCCAGAGGCGGTGGCCGAGCGAGACCTCTTTGACCGACAAGGGGTGAACTCGATGATCGGCATCCCCATGGCCTATCGCGGCCAGGCCGCGGGGTTCTTGGGCTTATCGGCCACCAGGTCCGAGCGCGCCTGGTCTCAGCAGACCATCGCCCTGTTCAGCATCGTTGGCGAGATCTTTGTCAACGCCCTGGAGCACAAGCGCGCCGGGGAGGCGCTGCGGAGCGCCTATCAGATGCTGGAGCGACGCGTGGACGAGCGCACCCACGAGCTTTCCACATTGCTGGAGGTCTCGAACAATGTCGCTTCCATGCTCAAGCTGGACCCCCTACTGGGGCTCGTCCTGGATAGCCTGCGGGAGGTCATCCCGTTCAGTGGCGCGTCCATCATGACTCTGGAGGAAAGCCAGCTCAAGATGGCGGCCTATCGCGGCCCGCTCACCCAGCAGCAGGCGCTGCAACTGCGCTTCTCCCTGACCCAGTTCCAGGTCAACCATGAGGTCATCCGCCGCAAGGCCCCGGTGGTCATCGCCGATACCCAGGGGCTGGATCGTGACGCGGCGCTCTTTCGCGAGTCGGCGGGCGACGAGTTGTTCACCACGTATGCCTATATTCGCTCCTGGATCGGAGCCCCGCTGGTGGTCAAGGACCGGGTGATCGGCATGCTGACCCTGGACCACAGCGAGGCGGCTTACTACACCCAGCGCCATGCCGAGATCGCCATGGCCTTTGCCAACCAAGTCGCCGTAGCCATCGAGAACGCGCGGCTCTTCGAGGCGGAGGAGCGCCGCGTGGAGCAGTTCCGCGTCATCTCGGAGGTCGGGCAGCGCATCACCACGATCCTCAGCGTGGATGAGCTACTCTGGCAAGTCTCCCGCGTGATCAAGGAGACCTTGCATTATTACCTGGTGGGGATCGCCCTGATCGAGGGCGACGAGCTGGCCTTTCGGGCAGGGGCGGGCGCAGTATGGGAGGACCCCACGTTTGACCCGCCGCGCCTGCAGGTCGGCAAGGAAGGCATCACCGGCTGGGTAGCGGCCACCGGCGACCCGCTGCTTGTCCCCGATATCAGCCAGGAGCCTCGCTACTATGGGCTGACCCTTAGCAGCGAGATACGGTCCGAGATCGCCGTGCCCCTCAAGGTCAAGGATGCCGTCATCGGCGTGCTCCACGCCCAGAGCGACCGCCTCGAAGCCTTTGACGCGAGCGACCTCACGGTGCTGCAGTCGCTGGCCCAACAGGCCGCCATCGCCATCGAGAACGCGCGGCTCTACGAGCAAGCCCAACAGGTTGCCACGCTGGAGGAGCGGCAACGGCTGGCCCGCGAGCTTCACGACTCGGTGACCCAGTCGCTATACGCACTCACCCTCTATGGCGAGGCCGCCGGTCGCACGCTGGCCTCTGGCGACCACCAACGCGCTGCGGAGCATCTGACCGTGATGCGAGACACCGCCCAGGAGGCCCT
>JAAYEA010000476.1 GCA_012689325.1 Chloroflexota bacterium | reverse complement strand
GCGGCCCCTGGTATTGGTGGATCGAGTACGGCGGGCGGCTGGACACGGTGCATGACACCGAGGCCATCAAGTGGGAGCTCTGGAAGGTGGCCTATGGGGTGTGGGACTATATCAAGAACTCGGGGCGCTTCTCGGAGGCGGCGAACCTGACGCTGGAGTGGGTGGGGATGATCCCCGGCAAGCGGGAGAGCCGCCGTTTCGAAGGCGACACGATGCTCATCCAGCAAGACATCGTGGAGCAGCGCGCCCATGTGGACGACGTGGCGCATGGCGGGTGGTCCATCGACCTGCATCCGGCGGATGGGGTCTATAGCCCCAAGCCCGGCTGCAACCAATGGCATGCGCGGGGCGTCTACGGCATCCCCTATCGGTGCCTCTATAGCCGCAACATCCGCAACCTGTTCCTGGCGGGGCGGATCATCAGCGCCTCCCACGTGGCCTTCGGCTCCACGCGGGTGATGGCCACCTGCGCCGTGGCCGCGCAGGCGGTGGGCATGGCTGCCGCCATCTGCCGGCGGGACGGCTGGCTTCCCGCCGACCTGAGCGAGCCGGAGCGAGTGAAAAGCCTGCAGCGCGACCTGATCCGCCAGGGCCAGCACATCCCCGAGGTGCGTCTGGTCGATCCAGACGACCTGGCGCAACGCGCGGCCATCTCGGCCAGCAGTAGTTTCCGCCTGCGTGAGCTGGCGCCCGACGGCCCGGCGCTGCCGCTGGCCCACTCCTGGGCGCAGTTGCTGCCTCTGAAGGCAGGCCCGCTGCCCAAGATGGTGATCTGGGTGGATGTGGGCCGTCCAGCTGCGCTCACCCTCGAGCTGCGCACCAGCGACCGGCCGAGCAACCACACCCCCGACGTGGTGTTGGATCGGCGCGAGGTGGCGCTGGAGCCGGGAACTTGCCAGCGGGTGGACCTGGACTGGCGGGGGAGCCTGACGGAGGCTCGCTACGTGTTTCTGTGCCTCTTGCAGAACCCGGATGTGTCGGTGCGCTGCACGGAGCAGCGGGTCACCGGGCTGCTCTCGGCGCGGCACCGCAGTACGCAGGCGCCAGCCTCGGACATTGGCGTGGAGACGTTCGAGTTCTGGTGTCCGGAGCGGCGGCCCGGCGGGCGGAACCTGGCGGTGGCGGTGGAACCGGGGCTGGAAGCCTGGAGCCCTGAGAACGTCGCCAATGGCTGGCAGCGGCCGACGAACGCGCCGAACGCCTGGGTGGCGGACCCGAACGATCCGCTTCCGGCGCTGGCGCTGCAATGGGAGACGCCGCAGGCCATCGGGCGGATCGTGTTGGCCTTCGACACAGACTGGGATCACCCGATGGAGACGGTGCAGATGCCGCATGCCGAGTCGGTGATGCCCTTTTGCGCGCGCCGCTATCGGGTGCGCGACGAAGAAAGTCGAGTCATCGCCGAGTGCGCGGACAACCATCAGGCGAGGAACGAGATCGTGCTGGCGCCGCCGGTGAGGACGAGGCGGCTGACTGTCGAGGTGCTGGAGAGCCACGGGCCGGTCCCAGCGGCTCTCTACGAGGTGCGCTGCTACGAGAGCTAGCGCTCTCGAGCCGCGCAAGCGGATGGAAAAGCCAAGACTCCCGGAGGCTGCTCTCCGGGAGTCTCGTTATTTGGCTGGCTCCTGATGGGCGCGCAGGCCGAGGAACGACAGTGGGTTGGCCCACGACCTGGCGGACTTGGACTGCTTGGCGGGCTCTTGGTGCTTGCGAAGCTCGCTCAGTCTCTGGTTGCGCGCCGCCTCCTGCAGAATCTGGCCCTGGCGGCGGTAGGACTCGATCACGGCGATATCGGGATTGTACATGGTCGGCTCACCTCTTTCGCTCACTCAATGCTTAAGGCCCTATTCTAGCAGAAGAGGCGGCGCACGTCATCGGCCAAACGGGGGGAACCACGTACCGCTTCAGGCGGTACTTTTGGGGGCGCGGACGTGCGCGGCTGGCGTAGTCGGCTACACCAAAAGGCGGAGGCACGGTGGGCCAACCGTAACTGAGGTGTCGGACTCGGGCCCCGGCGCGCACCAAGGTGAGCTGGCGCGCCAGGGCCGGGGCGATCTTGCCGCGGATCACAAAACGGTGAGCGGCGGCTCGCAGCCAGGTCCTAGGCAAATGCTAACGCATAGCTCTCGCCCGCGACCAATTCGACGGTTACGACGCCGTCGGGCTCGGCGACCATCGGAACATTTCGACCGTCGCAGGCGATGGTCTGGATGTGCTGGCCTGGGGGCGGCTGCAGGCGCTGGGTGCGGGTCACGGTGGGGCGCAGCGCGGCCTGGATGGCGCGCCCCTCGGCCCAGGCCAGGTCTAGCTCCAGCCCGCCGCGGGCGCGCAGGCCGCGAACGTGCCCGGCGGGCCAGGCGGCGGGCAACGCTGGCAGCAGCCGCACGACTGCGCCGTGTGATTGGAGCAGCATCTCGGCGATGCCGGCGCCGCCGCCGAAATTGCCGTCGATCTGGAACGGTGGGTGGGTGTCGAAAAGGTTGGGCAGCGTGGACTTGCGCAGCAGGGCCAGGGCGTTCTCGTAGGCCTCGGCAGCCTCGCCCAAGCGGGCCCAGAAGCAAATGATCCAGGCGCGGCTCCAGCCGCTGTGGCCGCCGCCATGGGATAGGCGCCGCCGCAGGGTCACCCGCGCCGCCTCGGCCAGCTCCGGCGTATCGCGGAGGTTGATCTCGTCGCTGGGGTAGAGGGCGAAAAGGTGCGAAATGTGCCGATGTCCCGGCTCCACCTCGTCATAGTCCTCGGACCACTCCATCACCTGGCCGTGTTTCCCGATCCGGTTCGGCGGCATGCGGCGCACGGCGTCGGCGAAGCGCTGTCGCAAGTCGGCGTCGGTGCCCAGTAGCTCACTGGCGCGGATGCAGCGCCGGAACAGCGCGGCGATGATCTGGGTGTCCATGGTGGGGCCCATGCAGAGCGTCCCGGTAGTGCCATCGGGCAGGCGGTAGGTGTTCTCTGGCGAGATGGAGGGCCCGCTGACCAGCCGGCCCTGCGGGTCAGTCACCATATAGTCGAGGAAGAACTGGGCAGCCTCGCGCATGGTGGGGTAAGCCCGGCGCAGAAACGAGGCGTCCTGGCCGTACTCGTAATGCTCCCACAGGTGCAGGGCGAGCCAGGCGGCGCCGAGGTTCCAGATGGCCGAGCTGGGCCCACGGCCCACTGGCGCGGTATCGGCCCAGATGTCGGTGTTGTGGTGGGCCACGAAACCGCCGCAGCCGTACATCTCGCGCGCGGTGCGCCGGCCGTTGACGCGCATGCGCTCGAGCAGGTCGAAGAGCGGCTGGTGGCACTCGGCGAGGTTGCCCACCTCGGCCTGCCAGTAATTCATCTGCGCGTTGATATTGATGGTGTACTTGCTTTCCCAGGGCGGCGTAAAGCTCTCATTCCAGATGCCCTGCAGGTTGGCAGGCAGGGTGCCGGGGCGGCTGCTGGCCATGAGCAGGTAGCGGGCGTACTGGAAGTAGAGGGCCAGGAGCTGCGCATCCTCGCCGCCGGCGATGACGCGCTGCAGGCGCTCGTCGGTGGGCAGCTCGGCCAGGGCGACGTCGCTACCAAGGTCCAAATCCACGCGGCGGAAGAGGCTGCGGTGATCCGCCAGGTGGTCAGCGCGCAACTCGTCATAAGTCTTGGCACCGGCGAGCTCCAGTTGACGTAAGCAGGCGGCCGCTGGATCGGGCTCCCGAAACGTCGTGTTCGCTGCTAACAGCAAGGTGGCGGCGTCGGCTCCCTCGATCACCAGGGCGTCGCCAAGCACGCTGGCCGAGCCGCCCTCGGGGATGGCCCGCAGGGCCACGGCGAAACGGACTCCCTCCGCGCCGCACTCGCCGCGCATCAACACGGTGTTCGGCGCGAGCCGGTCGCGCTCGCCGTCGAAGGGCCGCCTAAGCAAGGTCGCCGCAAAGTCCAGGCCCCCCGGGCGCTCGGCGACCAAGCGCACGACCAGCAGCTGATCCACGGCGGAAGAGAAGGCCTCTCGCTCCAGCGCGCCCTGCGCCGTCCGGTAACGGACCCTGGCGATGCCCGCGTCGAGGTCGAGCTCCCGAACATAGTCTGTGTACGGGAGCTCCTGATCGGTGAACCAGAGGTACAGGTCGCCAAGGGGCTGGTAGGGGTGGTTGTACCGCGGGAGGGCCAGGACAGCGTGGCGGGCCAGGGCGGCGGCCTCGTCGGGCTTGCCGTCAAAGAGCAACTGACGGATGCGCGGTAGCTGGGCGAGGGCGTCTGGGTTGTGACGGTCTGTGGGGCCGCCGTACCAGACCGAGTCCTCATTGAGCTGGATGCGCTCTTCGCGCACCTGGCCGAAAACCATGCCCCCGAGCCGGCCGTTGCCGATGGGCAAGGCCTCGACCCACGCGCGGGCCGGCTGACGGTACCACAGCTTCCAGGGCGAGTTGGCTTGCATGCTGGCGGAACCCTCCTCTGTCTCAGTCGCTCAGCAGCCGCTGGCGGGCCCGGCTGACGATCCGTTGCAACTGGGCAAGCTTGGCGGGATCGACCTGCGGCTGGCGGTAGGAAGCGATAAGCTCCTCCACTTTGCGCCTGGCACGTGCCAAGACGATCTCCTCTTCCTCATAGCCGTTCCACCCGGTACGGCTGAGTATGCTGGGCAGCCAGAGGTTGTCGCGATAGTGCTGTAGCGTGTGAGACGTCTGCAGGTAGCTGGTATCCAGCCCCTGGCCGACCTCGAGGATGGCGTCCATGCCGATGGTCTCCGGCGTGACCTCGATCTCGCCGGCGAGCATCTGAACCCCCAGGGAGTACTCGCGGTCCAGCATGAGCTGCACCGGGCTGATGGTCTTGCCGCTCTCGAGCATGCCCTCGCCGACCATGGGGTGCGCCCCGGTGAAGGCGGCGATGGTCATGGCCTTATAGGCTTTCTCCAGCGCGGCGTAGCGGCCTGGCATCCGGGCGTCGCAATACTCGCCGCCGCCCACCACAACGTGCTGGCCACACCAGCGGCGCAGAAATTCGGCCAGCGCGAAGGCACGCAGCATGCCATCTGGGCTGCAATAGCTGACAAAGCCGGTCTTCATATCCACCGTGCCGCCCCAGATGGACCCAACCAGGGGCACGGCGGGGTTGAGGGCGCGCGCCGCGATCCAGGCGGCAACGAACTCGGCGGCGCTCACCGCAACGTAGCCGGCTGCCGTGACCGGCGTCGTGGCGCCGCTCACCTGCATGCCCGTAATGCCTGTGGGCGCCCCATCCTTCACCCGGCGCACAAAGCGGTCGGCGACGTCCTGGTCGAAGCGCAGGGGATGCGAGAAACAGATCGCCCCAAGGGTGTACCAGTTCGGGATGCCCAGCACCTCGCCCATCTCGATGAGGTAATCCACCTGCCGCACGTTCCAGGCGAAGGCGCCGGCGGGGCGGCTGGCGTTCTCGGCCAGGAGGAGGGCGGCCTCCAGAGGCTCGAGCAACGGGGGAACGTCCTGCAGCAACAGGCTATGGCCCACGCCGTCCGGTCCGTGCAGGGCCTCGCCCAACCGGATCAGTGTGAGCAGATCGGCGCGCGTCCCAGAACGGCGCTCGCCCGTGCGGTGGTCGAGGTAGAACTGAGCCACCTGCGTGCCCAGACTGGGCAAGTCCGGAGCGCGCAAGCGCGTTGCTACCTGGGCGCTGCCGCTCGCGGCCACGCTATAGTCCTGTTGAACCGTCTCCAGCTTGGTGGAGCGCTTGCTCCCGGTCTCGCGGCGCAGGGCCGCGGCGAAAGCCTCCACGGCAGGACGCGGGAACCTGGCCATCTGGCTCGTTCGGTCCACGCGCGCACCCCAGGCGGCGAGGGCTTGGAGCAGCTCGACGTTCTGACAGAGCACGCCGACGCGCTCCAGGATCTCCATGGCCGCGTCGGCGAGGTGGGTCGTTCCCGTCTCGGTAAAGAGTCCCAACTGGTACATCCGCTACTCCTTTTCGTGTATGACGAAATCTATTGGGTTGCGCGATCCAATACGCGCAGCGCTCGCCAGGTGACCCATTTGCTGGGCTGCCCCTTGCTCTCGATGTCGGCCCACATCTTGCCATTGTACGTATAGTCCATGCGCCAGCGCCCTTGCTCGTCCCGCTTCTGCAGAACCATTTCGAGTGCGTTGTTCAGGCGCGGGTCGTGGCCGCAGCCCAATGCCGTGAGCGCCTCCAGGTTCTGCAAGACGTCGGTCACATAGCCGAGCGGGTAGCCGAAGCGGAACCAGCTCGTGCTGGGCTTGTCGCTGTAGCCGCAAGGATAGTCGGCGGCAGCAGGGTCGCGTCCCAGCAGGAACTCGAGCCCTTGTGCGATAGCCGCACTGATCGCGGGCGTTCGCCGAAATTCCGGCACCTGGCTCAAGCCCAGCATGGCCTTGACGGCGCCCCAGGCACAGGGGAGTTGGTTATTGGCGGCACAGCAAAAGCCGGGCGCGCTATTGCCGCTGCGCATGTAGCGCGCGGAAGCCTGGGTCTCCGTGCTGGGGGCAATGCCCTCGCCGGTGATGCTGCGCGCCAGCCAGTCCAGCGCCGCGTCGAGGCGGGGATCGCCGAGCCAGCCCAGGGCGAGAAGCGCGTGGCAGAGGTTGCCCTGCAGGCAGTGCACCTGGCCCGCGCGCGTCCCGTCGGCGCTAAAGCCACCCAGGTCAGTGCGAGAGTGGTCAAGAACATAGTTGCCGGCGGTCCAAACTCGGGGGTCCGCGCCATCGGCGCCGAGTTGGGCGAGAAAGATCACCTGCCAGACGGTGCCCCGGTACTTGGGGCCGTATCCGGGGCCTGGCTTTTCCCAGTAGCCCTCGGCGCGCTGGGCTCCGAGGATGGCCGGGATGGGCCCGGAGGACATGGCTGCTGCGCGCGCCTGGATCACCTCGTCATCATCGGCAGGGCGGCCGAGGACTTCGGTGAGCGTCAGGTAACGCACCCCAGGCTGGTCGTGATCGATCTGCAACAGCCAGGATAGCGGATCGCCGCGCAGGCGTCCCCGCCACGACATGTCGCATCCTCCTGCTTCCGTGTGCGCCATTTTCGGGTACGGCCCCATTATACGCGCAAAAGGCGCGCCTGCCCAGCCAAGCGGCCGCTTGACGCAGCGCATGGCAGTCTAGCGCAGATCCAAGTAACATCGCGTCGTTACCTACATTCGCACCAGGGGAGGGATCGCTGTGGAAGAGATGAAACTGTCGCGCGAGTTTGGTCTGGACCTGACGGCCAACCAGACGGGCTACGAGTGCCAGCTGGAGTACGGCAAGTTGCAGATCGCAGCCATGCCCGAGATGGGCTACACCGCGCACCAGTTGTTGGTGGCAGCGACGGCGGCGTGCGGCGGCATCGTTTTCGGCATGATCGCCAAAAAGATGAGGCTGAACGTCATGGGCGTGCACATCCGGGCCGACGCGCTCCGCAATCCGGACGAGGCCAACCGCGTGGAAGAGATCGACTTGCACTATGTCGTCACGGGGCGCGATCTCCGGCCTGGGGCCGTGGCGCAGGCCATCGAGCTAGCGCACAAGAACTGCCCGGTGGCGCAATCCATCGAAGGGGCGATCAAGGTGACGGAGACCTTTGAGATCATCGAGGGCTAGAACGCACAGTGGCTCTGGCTGGCCTCCGGGGATACCCCGGAGGCTTTTTTTGTTGGAGCCCCCTGCCTCGCAGCCGCGCAGCGGCCTGGGATCGGCCCGCTCCCCGGCCCACAAAAGCCACCTTGACAGATGCGAACATGTGTGCTATGATGTGTCTGTGGGTCGGTTAACCAGCGCCACAGGAAAGGGGGACACTATGACTGGGGAGAATCTGGCCAAGCTGACACCCTCGCGGGTCGTGCTGGAGGGCGTGCCCTTTGTGGGCTTCTATGACCAGACCCAACAGCGGGACAAGGCGCGGTGCCCTGAGGACGTCTGTTTCCCGTCAAGCATGCGGGCGGTTCTCGAGTACCTGGGCGAGCCCGACTGGGGCTGCAAGCACGCCAAGGGGCGGGAGCCCTGCCGGGTACACTGCACCTACTCGTACCTGATGGGCGTGACGGGCTGCGCCTTTCAGCTCTCGTGGCGGCCTGGCTGGCACGAGGACAACGTGGAGATCATGTACATGTCCGACGATCCGATGGCTCCCTTTGCGCGAGCATTTCGGAGCGTCGGCTACGGCTTCGAGGTCCTGCAGCCCGTCGAGGGGGCGGATAACGAGGCGGCCTGGCGACAACGGATCGGGGAGAGCATCCGCCGGGGCGTGCCGGCGTTAGCTTTTGGCGTCATCGGCCCGCCCGAGTGCTGCGTGGTCACCGGGTATGACGAGGACGGCGACGTGCTCATCGGCTGGAACTGCTTCCAGCAGATGCCTCCCTTCAACGCCGGCCTCGAGTACGAGCCGACCGGCGAGTTCCGCAAGCGCGACTGGTTCAAGGACACCCAGTCGCCGATCATTGTTGGCGAGAAGCAGCCGTGTCCGCCGCTGAAGGAGCTATACCGCGACGCACTGCAGTGGGCCCTCCAGGTGGCGCGTACGCCGCTGGTGACCCGGTACGACCATGCCGTCCGGCATAATGGCTTGGCAGCCTACACGGCCTGGGCAGAGCACCTGGAGCGCGACAGCGAGTTTGCGACCGAGGACATGGCGGCGCTGTGGCAGCGGTTCAATGTCCACGACTCGGCGGTAGGGGTGGTGGCCGAGGGCCGCTGGTACGGCGGGCAGTTTCTGATGGAGGCGATCGAGCACCTGCCCTATGGGATGGCGGAGGACCTGCTGCGGGCGGCGGCGTGCTATGCTGGCGAGCACGACCTGATGTGGCAGATCTGGGATGCCGTGGGCGGGATCGGGCGGAGCGAGGACCGGGTACGTAACCTGGCCAGGCCGGAGGTCCGGCGCAAGATCGCGGCGCTGATCGTGCGGGCGCGAGACAAGGACGCCGAGGCGGCTGAGCACATCGAGAGAGCGTTGAGCTTCTATAGGTAGTCGGGCTGCTTGCATGCCGGGAGGGCGTCACAGTGATTGCGTCGTTCCAACAGATGGGTTGGTTGAAAGAGGGCGAGGGGGTAGCCGAGGCCGTGGCGCGCAACATGGTGTGCCAGGGCTGCCATGGCGACCGGGCAAAGCACTGGTCCGCAGACTGCTGGATCCTGCAATGCTGCGTGGACCAAAGGGGGTTAGGCCACTGCCACGAGTGCGCCGAGTTCCCCTGTGTCAGGCTGGTGGGATGGAGCGAGCAGAACGCCAGCTATGGGCGGGCGCTGGAGCGCCTGAGGCAATTGCACGGCGGCCAGGCGAGGAGGCTGGATGTGATGATCCCGGATACGGTCCTGGCCTGGTTGCTGGAGGAGAGCGAGCCTTCCGTGCGCTACCGAGCGTTGCGCGAGCTGCTCGATCGGCTGCAAAACGATCCCGAGGTATTGGCCGCCAAGGCGCAGATCCCTGCGAGCGAACCGGTGCGCAAGTTGTTCGCCAAGATGCACCCCGATGGGTACTGGCTCTACCAGGGCAAGGGCGCGGGCGTAGACTATCGCTGGCCCAATTCGACGCACTTGACGCTTGGCTATCTGGCGGAGCTGGGCATGGATCGGAGCGACGAGCGCATTGCGCGCGCGGTGGACCGTTACCTGACGCTGCCGCCCGTGGCCCAGGACCGTCCTCGCTGGGAACATCCGCCCGACTATCGCAATCACCAGTCCTGTCTCTACGCCTATAACCTGCGCAGCTTTGTGATGCTCGGCTACCGAGACGACCCCCGGATCGAGGAGCGCGTTCAGGTTCTGCTGAGCGACACGCGCTGGGACGGGGGGTATCTCTGCGACCGTGACTCGTTCAGCCCTCGCACCAAGAGCTGCATCCGAGGGTCAACCAAGGCGCTGAGCTGTTTCGCCGCTCTGCCCGAGTTGTGGGGTACGCGGCGATGCCAGCAGGTCGTGGAGTACTTTCTGAGGCGCCGAGTTCTGTACCGCATGAGCCCACCTGACCAGTTGATTCGAGACGAGTTGGTGC
This sequence comes from Chloroflexota bacterium, assembly GCA_012689325.1. Classification (GTDB taxonomy): domain Bacteria; phylum Chloroflexota; class Anaerolineae; order JAAYEA01; family JAAYEA01; genus JAAYEA01. The sequence continues at coordinate 7,726 of JAAYEA010000476.1, read as the reverse complement.
GGTTGCAGTTCCCTTTTCTCTTCTGGGGCAACTTGCTGGAGCCGCTGCATGCACTTAGCCGCATGGGATACGGCAAGCACCCTGCCTTGGCGGACGCCTGGGAGCGCCTGGCCAGCAAGCGGGACGCAGAGGGTCGCTATCCGCTGGAGGAGCAGCATTCGGCTGTCTGGGTCAAGTCGGGGAAGGTGGGAGAGCCGAACAAGTGGACCACCCTATATGCCTATATGGCGCTCAAGGATGCCGCAAGCGTCGACACGAGCCGCCAAGCTGGCGCGCCGACGATTGCAGGGGAAGGATGACACGCTGATGACTGAACGATTCGGGTACCGCACTGGCAGTTTTGGCGATTGGCCGGTGGAGCGCACTGCGCAGGAGCTGTTCCGGCTGGGCTACGGCTGCGTGGAGCTCTGCCTGGAGCGCGACGATGTTCGCCCCGAGCTCTTGTACGAGGCGCGCTGCCGGGAGCTGCGCCGGACCCTCGATCGCCTGGGCATCGGACTGGCGTCCGTGAGCTACCATGGCGATAGCGAGCCGCCCGACCGGCGGCGGGAGAACCAGAAGCGGGCGGTGCAGGTTGCGCGCTGGCTCGGCGCTGGGATAGTGGTGCTCAACGCGGAAAAGAGCGTCGACCAGGCCCGTCAGTGGGCTGAACATGTGGAGCGCTTCAAGGCCCTCTGCGCGCTGGCGGAGCGGGCGGATGTCACCATCGCCCTGGAGCCCGAGCCGCTGTTGGTGGTGGGAAGCAGCCAGGAGATGGCGGAGATGATGCGGCTGGTTGGGTCGCCGTGCCTGAAGGTCAACCTGGATATCGGGCACGCCCAGATCACCGACGCCGACCTCTGCTCTACCATCAGGGCTCTTGGGTCCGATATCGTTCACCTGCACCTGGAGGACATCAAGGGGCGGGTGCATCGGCACCTGCTCTTTGGCGACGGCGATATCGACTGGGCGGCGGTGAGGCAGGCGCTGGACGCTATCGGCTATGGCGGCCCTTACGTGGTGGACCTCTTTGGCCCCGGCCTGGACCCCCTCTCTGCTGCGGAACAGGCCCTGGCGGGCTTGCGGAGCCGGTTTAGCTAGTTGAGCCGGGAACGCGCTAGTCTCCTTCCGAAGGGGCCTCCTGATCACTTCAGGAGGCCCCTTTGTTGCGGAATGCCGCCCTCTGCCGTATACTGCAGGCCAACCGAGTTAGGGGAGGGAGCAATGCCGAAGGCGCTGGAGAACGTGCGGGTGCTCGACCTGGGGCGGATTCTGGCGGCTCCGACGACCTCTATGATCTTGGGAGACCTAGGGGCCGAGATTATCCACGTTGAGCCGCCGTGGGGGGATGACTCGAGGACGTTTGGTCCCTTTGTCGACGGCAAGAGCGCGTATTATGTGAGCATCAACCGCAACAAGAAGGGGATCGTGCTGGACCTCAAAAAGCCCGAAGCGCGAGAGATCGTTCACGACCTCATCGCGGTCTCTGATGTGCTTCTGGAGAACTTTCGGGTGGGCACCATGGAGCGGTTAGGGTTCTCATACGAGCGGGCTCACGCCATCAACCCGCGGATCATCTATGCCTCCATCTCGGGGTTCGGCAATGACGCGCTCCCCGAATACGCCAACCGGCCAGCCTACGACCTCGTGGCCCAGGCGTTCAGCGGCCTGATGAGCATCACCGGGACGGAGGGCGGCCCGCCGGTGCGGGTCGGCAGCTCGATCGGGGATGTGATGGCGGGCCACCACTGCGCTATCGCCATCCTCGCGGCGCTCTGGCACCGCGAGCGGACCGGGCAGGGGCAGCGCGTGGACATCGCCATGGTGGACTCGCTGATCTATATGCTCGAGAATGCCATTGTGCGATACACGGTGTCCGGGCAGATTCCGCATGCGCTGGGGACGCGCCACCCCACCATCGTGCCGTTCCAGGTCTTCCGAACGGCGGACGGCTGGCTGTCGGTGCCTATCGGCAACGACGAGCTGTGGGTCCGCTACTGCCAGGCCATCGAGCGCCCTGATTTGGCAGCGCTCCCGCGCTTCCAAACCAACCCGTCGCGGGTGGAGCATGCCGACGAGCTGTTGCCGATCCTGGAAGAGGTCATGGCGACCAAGGCGACTGGCGAATGGTTGAGCATCCTGGCCCGGCACGAGTTGCCGTGCTCGCAGATCAACACCATCGACCAGGTGGTCCATGACCCGAACGTCAACCATCGCAAGATGGTGGTTGATCTCGACCAGCCCGATATCGGCCGGCTCAAGATTGCGGGGTCATCATTTCACATGTCCGAGACGCCAGGCGAGGTGCGCGAGCACGCCCCGCTTCTGGGGGAGCACACAACCGAGGTGCTGACGGACCTGCTGGGCTATGCGCCTGAGCGGGTCGCCGCGCTGATCACAAGCGGTGCGGTGTACCAGCATGGCACGTCACAGGATTGACATAAGGGAAGGGGAAAGAGGATGGCGTGCGTGATCCGCCAAGCGGAGCCTGGCGATGCCGAGACGATCGCGGACCTGGTGCGCGAGTTGGCCCGCGGTGAGGGGGAGGAGAGCCCCGTCACGGCCGAGTATGTGGGGTCATACCTCGGGTTTCCTGGGAGCGCCGTGCTGATCGCCCAAGAGGGTGCGCGGCCCGTCGGCATGCTGAGCTACTCCTGCCGCCCGGGGCTCTATCATGCCGGCAGCTCGGTCCTGATCGAGGAGCTGGTGGTGCGAGAGGGAGCGCGGGGCCGGGGAATAGGCGGCGCCTTGATGGACGAGCTCGTGCGGCGCGCGGCGGCGCTGGGTTGCGCGGAGGTCTCGGTGAGCACCATGCCCGATAACGCGCGCGCCATCGCCTTCTACAGAAGACATGGGTTTGAGGACGAGGCGCTGCTTCTAGAGAAGCATTTGGACTAGAGCCGAGCGGGGTAGAATGATCGAGTCAGGAGGACGAGTGAGCACTGGACGCACCTATGTGGAGCCCGCCAAAGAGCTGCCGGTCTATGGCGAATACGATGTCATCATCGTCGGAGGCGGGGCGGCGGGATTCGCGGCGGCGGTGGCCGCCGCGCGAAACGGGGCCAAGACGCTGATCATCGAGCGCTTTCCCTTCTTTGGCGGCACGGCCACGGCTGCCATCATGCCGCAGATCAACGGGTTCCGGAATGAGCGCGAGCCGGACGGCCTGCAGACGACCCGAGGCATCGGCGAAGAGGTGATCCTGCGCCTGAAAGAGCTGGGCGGGCTGGGCATCACCACGCATAACAAGCAGAAGGTTTATCCGACGGCGCCGGGCCAGCTGTCCTTCAGCTATGGCGTGGACACGGAGAAACTCAAGTATGTCATGCTCAAGATGGTCACCGAGGCGGGCGCTGAGGTCCTGTTCCACACGTACTTTTGCGACGTCATCCGCGAGGGGCGGCGCGTGGTTGGCGTGATCTGGGAGAACAAGTCCGGGCGGCAGGCGGCCTACGCGAAGGTAATCATCGACGCCAGCGGCGACGGAGACGTGGCGATTAGGGCTGGAGCAGCGTACTGGCAGACGGTCCATGACGAGGCGCCGCGGCTGATCGATATCCTGATCTACAAGGTGGCGGGGCTCCCGAACGAGCACCACGTGCACGGTGCGGGGGTCTATTCGGCGCCATGCCTCTGGGGGCCCAAGGCGGGGCCGATCAACGCCGTCGATGCGCGGGAGCTGACGGATGCAGAGATACGCACCAGGCTGGCCGTCTATGAAGACCTGAAAGCGCGCAAGGCGCACGACCCGCAGTTAGCCGATGCCGAGATCGTCGAGACGGGGCCGATGCTGGGGATCCGCCAGACCCGCTTCATCGAGGGGCTGTACAAGATCACCGCGGAAGACGTGTTGGGCGGGGCGCGCTTCGAGGACAGCATGGCCATGGCCTCCAAGCCGATCATTCACTACTATGGGTATCGGCGCTTCCTCGAACACGAGGGCTACGAGATCCCCTATCGCTGCATGTTGCCCAAGGACGTGGACGGGATGTTGGTGGCGGGGCGGTGCATGTCTAGCGATCAGCCAGCTTTCGAGTCGTGGCGCTCCATCGGGCCGTGTATGTGTCTGGGGCAAGCGGCAGGTACCTCAGCGGCGCTCTGCGCCAGGGCGGGAGTGGAGCCCAAGCAGGTGGACATCAAGGCATTGCAGCGGACGCTGATCGAGCAGGGCGCCGAGATCGGGCAAGGCCGCAGGCGCGAGTAGTTGGTTGGGGGCGCGCTCGCGGGCGCGGAAAAGAGGGGAGGCCGAGCGGTCGTCATGGATTCTCGCACGAGGGTCAAGCTGGCGCTACAACACAGGGAGCCTGACCGGGTACCCATCGACTTTTGGGCGTCCAGCGGGTGCATCCGTAGCATCGAGCGCGCTACCGGCCGGACCTATGCCGAATTCCTGGATGAGCATGATGTGGACCTGCGGTACATCGAAGGGCCTGGCTACATCGGTCCGGCGTTGGAGCGGCGAGCCGATGGCTGCGACCGGGACATCTGGGGGGTGCTGCGCCGGCCAGTGAGCGTGCAGGTGGCGCATGGCCTGGAGCAGTACATGGAGGTGGCCGAGTCCCCGCTGGCCGCCGCCGATAGCGTCGCCGAAGTGGAGGCTTACGCCGGTTGGCCGTCGGCGGACTGGTTCGACTATAGCGCGATCGCGGCGCAGTGCGAAGCGGTTCACCGAGCCGGGCGCGCCGCGGTGTTTATGGGCGACCGGCTCAATCGGGTCGCTCAGCTCAAGCCCGCCATGTACCTGCGCGGGGTCGAGCGCATCCTGATGGATATGGTGCAGCGGCCCGAAATGGCCCACGCGGTTTTGGGCCGGATCAGCCAGTTCTACGGCGAGTATGAGGAGCGGATCCTTACTGCCGCGCGCGGCCAGTTGGATATCTTGCTCACGGGCGACGACTTTGGCTCGCAAGCGGGCCCGCTGGTCTCGCCCAGAATGTGGGCGGAGTTCCTGGGGAGGGGCTTTGCCGACTATTGCGCCATTGCCAGGCGCCACGGGGTCAGCGTCATGCATCACACCTGCGGCTCGGTGCGAGCGCTGGTGCCGTTGCTGATCGAGCGGGGGCTGGACGTGCTCCAGTCGCTGCAACCCGAGGCGGCCGGCATGGATCACAGGGCGCTCAAGGCCGAGTATGGTCAGCGCCTGGGATTCCATGGCGGAATCTCGATTCAGCGGACGCTGCCCTTTGGCACGCCGGAGCAGGTCGCATGGGAGGTGCAGGAACGCATCGCCGCGCTGGCGCCGGGAGGCGGCTATATCCTGGGCACAGCGCACAATATCCAGGCGGACACGCCGCCGGAGAACATCGCGGCGCTGCTGACGGCCTATCACGAGTTTGGCCGGTACACCTGAGCCGGCCGTTGCGCCGAGGACAAGCCATGGCCTCCCGAGCGGATCTGCTCGGGAGGCCATGTTGCGTCAGCCGGAGAGGCCGACCTTGGATCCCACCGGCGCAGTGTCGCTGGTTTGGCCTGGTTCGGGGAGGGCGGCTGCGGCGAGGCCCTTGGCCGGATCGACAAAGGTGAGCAACACCAGGCCCACGATGAGGAAGAGCCCGATGGAAAGGATGGCTACCCGATGGCCGGACTGCTCAGCCGCCAGGAGGACCTGGCCCTGACCCTCGTACCAGCGCGCGGCGGCGAGGGCGATCCAACCATAGATGGTGGGGCCGATGAAGGACGAGGTGCGCCCTGAGGTCGCAAAGAAACCATAGAACTCGGCGCTGCGACCTGCGGGGGCAAAGATGCCCGCCATGGCGCGGCTGAGCGACTGGACCCCAGTGAGGGCGAACCCTGCCAGCGCCGCGACGGCGAAGAAGGCGATGGCCGATCTGTTGAGGAACATCCAGACGATGGAGCCCAGCATCACGATCAGGGCAGCGACCAGCGCGCGCTTAAAGCTGAGGCGCTCAGCCAGCAGGCCAAAGAGCCAGGCGCCCGCGACGCTGGTGAACTGGACGATGATCATCATGATGATAAGCTGCTGCTGGTTCAGCCCATAGAGCACGGCGCCGAGGATGGCGGCAAAGTCCAGGGCCATGATGATGCCGTCGTTGTAGACCAGGAAAGCCACCATGAACTTGACGAACTCGCGATAGCGCGTCACAGCCCGGAAGGTACGCACGAGCCGCTTCCAGCCGATGCTGAGGTAGGTCTCTCCCTGGGGCAAAGGCTGCGGCTCGGCCTTTTCCTTGAGCCAAAGCCATATGGGGATGGTCGATGCCGCGAAAAAGATGGCGGTGATCAGGAAAGAGACCCGCACGATCACCGTGCCCTTGACCAGCATGATCAGGGGTAGGATGATGAGCAGGCAGACGATGCCGCCTGCCGAGCCGATGGCCCAGCCGTTGCCGGAGACGCGCCCCAGCTCTTCAGGCGTGGCGATCTCGGGGAGCAGGGCGTTATAGAAGACCTGCGCGCTGCGATAGCCGACCTCCGCCACAATGAAGAACACCATGCCCGTGAGGACATCGCCGGGCTTCACGAAGAAGAGGAGCGCGGTGAATACGCAAGAGACCGCCGTGAAGAAAAAGAGGAAGCGCTTCTTGCTGCCGGAAAAGTCGGCGATGGTGCCCAAAATCGGCGAGGACAGGGCCACGACCAGCATGGCGAGGCCGACGGACAGGCCCCAGAGCCGGGAACCCTCGGCGCCTCCCACGACCTGGCCCTGAAAGTAGGCGGCATAGACGGCCAGAAGCACTACCGCGGCGTAGGCCGAGTTGCCAAAGTCATACAAGTACCAGGCCCACTGGCTGCGGCGTGAGGCTGGCGTCACATCTCGATTCTGCATGTAGCTCTCCTCGGGGACGGTATTCTGGGGTCGGAGCGGGCGCGGCTAGGGTTTGGCCTCGTCCGGCGCCTGGTCAAAGGGGTAGATTTCGGTGCCCTGCGCGGCGGCCCGAATGGCGGCATCGTCCGAGTAGTGGCCGCGCTTCTCCGGAGGGATCAACTCGGCGATACGTCGCATGATGCTGTGGCCGATCTCCTCGAGCTGCTCCCGGTGCTGGCGTCCGTGCCCGCCGGCGGCCAGGGGACCGAAAGGCTTGCCGATATTGACGGTGACGTGGGACCGGCGCCCGTGCCGCAAGCGGGGGAAAACCTCGACGAGGCCGTCGAGCCCGATGGGCAGGATCTGCGCGCCGGTGCGGTCGGCGAGAAAGGCGGTGCCTGGGCGCGCCGGGCGCAGCACCGAGGCCCAACTGCCGGCCTCGGGGAAAATCCCAAGCACGCCCCTCTGGGCCAGGATCGCCTCAGCGTCGCGCAGGGCCTGGCGAGAATAAGCGCCGCGAAAGACCGGCAGGAAACCCCAAATCTTGGGTATCCAGGTCACGAAGGAAGGGGCGTTGGGCATGTGAAAGCCGCCCACGAACTCGATGGGCCAGGGCACGGCGCGGATGACCGCGGCGGGGTCGACGAAGGCGAAGTGATTAGCCACCACCAGCAAGGGGCCTTGCCGTGGGAGGTTCTCCTGACCCCTGATCTCAAAGTCGGTCAGCAGCGAGAAGCCGACCTGTATTAGGCGGCGCAGAACGCTGCGCACGATCCTCCTGCGTGGATATCGAAGGGTTGTGAGGGGGGCATCCCCGGTCACTGGCGTTGCGGTCATCTGGCTCCTCGCGTCCCCGCTGTAGCTACCATCCATTATACAGAACACAGAGGAAATCCCCAAGTTGCTGGCCCGCTTTCATCGCGAGGATGGGCGCCGGCGGCGAAAGCACCAAGGCCCAGCTCCATGGCGAGCCGGGCCTTG
>JAAYEA010000475.1 GCA_012689325.1 Chloroflexota bacterium | reverse complement strand
GTCGCGCGGCGGATCGTCGCGCGGCGGATCGTCGCCGCGCCGCCCCGCCAGCCAGTCACGCCGGCGCTGGTGACCCCGAAACGGAGCACACCCATGTCGAAAGCTGATAGTGCGCGATTCGTCGCGCCCGGAACGGCCCAAGCCGCTGCTGCATCGGATGGCCATGTAGTAGCGACTTTAGTCGCTCCTTCCGGAACGGCTCAGGCCGCAGCTACATCGGACGGCCATGTAGTCGCGACTCTAGTCGCGTCCTCCTCCGCCCGAGCCCGGCTTGGTCTCGCCCTGCTCGTGGTCGCGGCCGCGCTGCTCCTGTCCGCCGCCCTCGCGCCCTCCCGCCACGCCCTCGCCCAACCCGCCCCCTCCGGCTTTCAGGGGCGCGTGGTGGACCTGTCCACCGGCCTGCCCGTGGCCGGCGCGCTGGTCAGCGCCGAAGCGGCCGCCGCCGAGGCGGCCGCCGCCGAGGCGGGCGATTTCCGCCTGGCCCTTCCCCCGGGGACGTGGGCGGTCCATGCCAGCGCCCCCGGCTATATCGGCATGACCCACACCCGCCAGGCGCTGGCCGAGGGGGAGTGGCGCGAGCTCGCCTTCGCCATGATCCCCGCCGCGCCCACCGAGGCCCAACGCGCCGCGCTGGAGGCCAAATTCCCCCCCGCCGAGCCCGCCCCGCCCTCCGCCGCCGAGATGGCCGCCCTGGCCGCCGAGGGCGCGACCCTCTCCTCCGCCGTGGAGCTCCCCGCCGCCATCCGCGTGCTGATGACCGACGGCAGCGTGGTGGTGATGGCGCTGGACGAGTACCTGAAGGGCGTCGTCCCCGTCGAGATGGGCTGGCGGCTGGCCGATTGGCCGCTGGAGGCGCTCAAGGCCCAGGCCGTGGCGGCGCGCTGCTACGCCGCCAACACCCACAAGCACGCCGACGTGGGCGCCGATATCTGCACCACCACCCACTGCCAGGCCTGGTCCGCCACCCATTACGACACCACCGACCGCGCCGTGACCGAGACCCACAGCGTGGTGGCGCGCTATGGCGGCCAGATCATCGAGGCGCTCTACCATAGCCACTGCGACGGCCACACCCGCAACAGCGAGGACGTCTGGTCGGCAGCGGTGCCCTACCTCCGCGGCGTCTCTTGCCCCTGCGGCTTTTCCTGGAAGTCGGGCCATGGCGTGGGGATGTGCCAGTGGGGCGCGGGGGCGCTGGCCAAGCAGGGCCGCACCTTCCAGCAGATCTTGCAGCACTATTACACCGGCGTGACCATCTCGGCGCCGGCGCTGCCGCAGCTCCGCGATGGCCGCGTGGACCCGCCCCAGGGCAACGCCTACACCGCCTTTACCTTCCAGGTCACCTATGCCGATGGCGACGGCGACCCGCCCGTCGAGGCGGTGGTGGTCATCGACGGCCGCTCCCAGGCGCTGACCCGCGTCTCCGGCGATCTGGCCAGCGGCGCGGTCTATGCCCTTGCCACGTCCCTGCCGCCCGGCGACCACACCTACCGCTTTCACTTTGACGACGGCTACGGCCACGCCGTGGATTGGCCCGCCGGCGGCGTCTCCAACGGCCCGGCGGTGACCGAGCCGACCAAGGGCGCGCCGACGCCCACCCCCACGCGCACCCCCGCCCCGGGCGAGGTCCTCAGCGCCAAGTGGACCCAGACGACCCTGGCCGATTGGGGCGAGGGCGAGTACGACGGGCTGGCCGCGGCCCCCCTGGGCAACGGCGCGCTGGCGCTGGCCCCCGGCGCTCTCTCTGGCAGCTACACCTCCCCTGCCCAGCGCGCGCCGCTGGATTTCGTGGCCCTCGGCTCCACCTGGCGCGCCGAGCTCCCCGCGGGCGCGACGCTGGCCATCGCCCTGCGCGCCAGCGCCGACGGCGCGACTTGGTCCCCCTGGACCGCGCTGCCCGACGCCGACGCCGAGCGCGAGGAGGACGGCGCCGCCTATGGCGAGTTGGTCTATTACGCCGGGCGCCACGTCCAATATCGCGTGACCCTCACCCGCTCCTCGACCGCGCTGGAGCCCTCGCTTTCGGCGCTGACGGTGATCTATATCGATTCCAGCCAGGGGCCGACGGCGGCGGAGGCGCGGGCCCAGGCGCTGGCCGAGTCCAAGAGCGACACCGCCGAGCCGGTGGTGATCTCGCGGGCGGGGTGGGGCGCCAACGAGGCCTATATGACCTGGGCGCCCGAATACCGGCCGGTCAAGACCTTTATCATCCACCACACCGTCACCTCCAGCGGCGGGGTGGACCCGGCGGCGGTGGTGCGCGCCATCTATTATTACCACGCCGTCACCCACGACTGGGGCGACATCGGCTACAACTATGTCATCGACGACCGGGGCAACATCTATGAGGGGCGGACCGGCGGCGAGGGGGTGGTGGGCGGCCACGCCAAGAACTATAACTTTGGCAGCATCGGCATCGCCCTGCTCGGCGACTATGAGAGCGCCAGCCCCGCCTCGGCCGCCGTCGCCTCGCTGGTGGAGCTGATCGCCTGGAAGGGCAACCGCCACTTTGTCCATCCCACCGGCAGCGGCTTTTTCATCGACCAGACGCTGCCCAACATCATGGGCCACCGCGACGCCTCGGACACGGGGACCACCTGCCCGGGTGATGGCGCCTACGCGCTGTTGCCCTCGATCCGCCAGCAGGCGCTGACGCGGATGGGGCGCATCCCGCCGGCGGGGCGCATCCTGGAGCCGCTGCATGGCGCCTTGGCGCGGGACGTCCTCGCCGTGCGCGTCCAGGGCAGCCCGGCGGTCACCCAGTTGGCCCTCTATGTGGACGGGGCGCAGCAGGCCGTCGGGACGGCCAACCCCTTCGCCTGGAAGTGGAACACGGCGGCGCTGGCCGATGGCTGGCACGAGCTCAAGCTGGTGGCGCGCACCGCCCTCGGCAAGAGCCACGAGAGCGCCGTGATGGTGAACGTGGACAACACGCCGCCGACGGGCGCGGCCAGCCTCCCCGCCTATGCCAAGAGCC
>JAAYEA010000474.1 GCA_012689325.1 Chloroflexota bacterium | reverse complement strand
TGGAGGATTAGGCGGGTGTGTAGGGGCAACCCCCCGTGGTTGCCCCGTGACGAGGGCGGCCACGGGGCCAAGAGGGCGGCCACGGGGCCAAGAGGGCGGCCACGGGGCCAAGAGGGCGGCCACGGGGCCAAGAGGGCGGCCACGGGGGGTTGCCCCTACGTCGGATGTGGTAGGGGCAACCCCCCGTGGTTGCCCTCTTTTCCTATCGCGGATCGCGGGTCTTGTTTCAATCCGCCGCCTCGCCCCAGACCTCCGCCAGCCGCGCCTGCACCTTGTGCTCCATCCGCTCGATGAGCGCCCGATTCCCCTCCACCAGCGCCCGCTCAGCCTCCAGCTCGGCCACGATCTGCCGCTGGATGTCGAGAGGAGGGAGGGGCAGCTTGTGTGCTTCCACAACGGTCTTCCGCATGGATGGAGGCTGAGCGTCACTGGCCCAATGCGAGATGTCGAAGCCCAACAGGTATGTATAGAGATACCTAGGGTCGACAAGATCGCTGTCAGGGACAATCCCTATGACATTATTGTCGTATGTGGATTCCTGCCCGAGTATTCGCTTCTTGTTCGTCGCAATTGCAGCGCCGATCTTGGGAAAGATTACTGTTCCTGCCGGGAAAGCCTTTGCGTGTAGCTCTCGTAGCGTCTCCCGGGATACGGAGTTGTTCCAGGTTGTGATCACTGTCTCGTTCGCTGGCAGGTTCATGTCGCTCACTTTGAGGAAGGGAATCTCCTCGTCCGTGCTGCCCTGACGCTCCAATGGGAAGCCAAAACCACTCTCCACGCGCCCGATCTGTCTGATCTCGACCCTCTCCCACCCCGAGTCCACCTTGATCGTCGGCTTGTAGCTCGCCAGCACCTGCCGCGCCCCCTCGATCACCTTCCGGTAGCCGTCCAGCTCCGCCACGATCTCCCGCTGCACGCCCAGCGGGGGGAGGGGAATGTGGATAGATGCGACGTCAGTCTGGTTGATGCTGGGATATGCCCCCTTGCCCATCATGCCGATCATCTGAGCAACAGCGTTCTCTGAACGAACCACTTCAAAGAGGTACCCTGCTTCTAGGATTCCTTGCTTCGCCCGAAGGACCGCAAAACCTGTGGAAGCTACTGCACGTTCATGGACCTCCCTCAGCAGAGTGAATGCCCTCAGATTGGGTCGCACTGTGGAAAGGAGCACATCATTGACTTGGACGCAACGCCGAGCACGGCTTGGTGCGTCGGTTGACGGTACCTCGGTATAGCCCAGAAACCGGCCGGTACCGTTTTCGATAGACGAAATGTCAATGTAGAAGATCGTCTGCTTGGGATGGGCTGCGGTGGGGTTGACCGATTCAGGGTTGATGTCGCATACATCCTCAAGTTGTACCATCGGCCACTTGGCGCTGACGCGCCGCCCATTGTCCACATATCGGTCGCCGGACAGGCCGACGTCCGCCGAGTCCAGGATGCGCTGCCGGGGCACGGCGTGGGCGATGGCGCTTTCCACCTTGTGGGTGGCTCTCCAGGCGGCGATGGCCCGCGCGGCCTCGGGCAGGTCGTCCCGCTCCACGGGCCGCCGCTGCGCCCCCAGGTCGTAGCCGTCCGCCGAGACCTTGACGAAGAGTACCTCCTTCCGCTCCCGCGCCAGTCGCTTATCCAGCAGCAGGATGGAGGTCTTGACGCCGGAATAGGGGTTAAAGACGCCGCCGGGCAGGCTGACCACGGCCCAAAGGTAGCCCTCCACCAGCATCTTGCGCAGCGCCTTGTAGGCGGTCTGGCTCTGAAAGATGATCCCCTCGGGCACGATCACGCCCGCCCGCCCACTGGGGAGGAGGTGCTCGGCGATATAGTCGACGAACAGCACCTCGCTGCGGCTGGCCTGGATGGCAAAGCGGCTATGCGGCCGGATGCCGCCCTTGGGCGACATGAAGGGCGGGTTCGCCATGATCACGTCGAAACGGTCGGCCCAGCGCTCCTCGCTGGTGAGGGTGTCGTATTCGGCGATGCGCGGGTTGGGAAAGCCGTGCAGGTAGAGGTTGGCGCGGGAGAGCCGCACCATGTCCGGCGAGATGTCATACCCGACGAAGTCGGTCATCAGCTTGTGCCGCTCGGCGCCGGTCAGCCGGTCGCCGGGGCGCTGGTCGGCGTTGGCCGCCAGGATGTGCTTGTAGGCCGAGATGAGAAAGCCCGCCGTGCCGCAGGCGGGGTCCAGGATGCTCTCGCCCTTTTGCGGGTCCACGATCCGGACGATAAAGTCGATGATGTGCCGGGGGGTGCGGAACTGCCCCGCTGCGCCCTGGCTGCCCAGCACCGAGAGGAGATACTCGAAGGCGTCGCCCAGCCGCTCGCTGTGGTCGTAGGTGAAACCGTCGATCTCTTTCAGAAACAGGTTCAGCGTCTCCGGGTCGCGGTAGGGGAGAAAGGCCCCCTTGAAAATATCGCGAAAGAGCTGCGGGATGTTGGGGTTGCGCTCCATGGAGGCCAGCCCCCGGACGTAGAGGTCCAAGCGCGCCTCGCCGCCCAGCCGCCGGTCCAGCAGGTTGGCCCAGGCGTATTGCTTATAGTCCCCGGCAAAGAAGGAGGCCACGCCGCCCAGGTCCTCCGATTGGCGGTCCATGTCGTCCATGAACTTGTAGATCAGCGCCAGGGTGATCTGTTCCACCTGGCTTTTGGGGTCGGGGACCTTGCCCACCAGGATGTCGCGGGCCGAGTCGATGCGGGCTTTGGTGTCAACGTCGAGCATGGGACCTCACTAGGGCAAGAATGCGTTCAGCGAGATATAGTCTTTGACATAATCGGAGATCGTCCTGCGCCACTTGCCCAGCGCGATCAGGTCGTCCATGGAAAGGCGCGGGTTATCGGCCAGTTGGCTGAACGCGCCGGACTCGATGATCTCGCGGATGCCGGCGTCGGTGATGTAGGCGTCAAAGAAGCGGCGCAGCGCCGGCATGGCCTCGGCGGGCGGCTGGTGCAGCGAGACGAACGCGGCCAGCTCGTCGGCCAGCAGCTCGTCCCGCGTCCGGGGCCGCCCCGTCTCGCCCAGGGCGTGGGCCAAGAGCTCCCGCAGCGAGACGCGCCGGTCCAGATGCAGGTGCTCGCGGAGCCTTTCCAGGTTGAAATAGTCCTCGGGCCGGTTAAAGTGGCGGTCGCGCACCAGCGCCTCCGCGCCGGGGATGTCGCCGTTCTCGTACAGGCGGCGGACCTCGGGGTCGGCCTTGACCTGCTCGGCGAAGCGGTCAAAGTACATGCGGTCCACCTTCATGCCGGTCTTGGGCACTTCCCACAGGGCGACCTTTTTGAGCCGGTCCGCGTCCGCGCGGTAGCTGTCCAGGGTGGGCCGCTCCCTGCCGTTGACCGGACCCTCGCCGCTGCCCGGCCCCAGCGGCGGGAGCTTGAGCACCTGGTCATACTTGAACTCGTGCTCAAAGTAGGCGCAGTTGGCGAAAAAGTCCAAGAGCTTGAAGAGCTTTTTCTCCTCGGCCCGCCGGGTGAGCCAGCCCTCGCTGCGGTCGGTGTGCTCAAAGGTGAACCTGCGCGTCCCGCGCCCCTTGATCTGGATGAAATCGGTGGGCGAAAAGATCGGGCGCAGCAGCGCGATATTGAGCAGGTCCTCGCAATCATAGCCGGTGGTCATCATCCCCACGGTGACGCAGACCCGCGTCTTGCTGCTGGGGTAGCCCTCCAGGAAGCGGGTGTGACCGTTCAGGTTGTTGTTGGCAAAGCTGACCGCCATCTGCTGCGCGCCCTCCACGTCGGAGGTCACCTGCAAGGCGAAATCCGAGTTGTACATGCCGGGGAACATCTCGTCGGCCAGCTCGTTGAGCGTCTGGGCGATGCGCAGCGCGTGGTCCTGCCGGACGCAAAAGACGATGCTCTTGCCGATCTCGCCGCTGAGGGGGTCGCGGAGGGCGTTTTCCAGAAAGGTCCGGCAAAAGACGTGGTTGGTCCGGTCGGAAAAGAAGCGTTTTTCGAAATCCTTGCCGAAAAAGCTCTGCTCCACCTTTTCGCCGTCCTCAGTCTCTACCACGGCGGCATAGCCCTGCTGGGAGAGGAGCTCGGTGGTGATCTCGGTGCGCGCGTCCACCACCAGCGGGTTGAGCAGATAGCCGTCCTGGACCCCGTCCACCAGCCCGTAGCGAAAGGTTGGCACGCCGCTCTCGCAGCCAAAGGTCTTGTAGGTATCCAGCAGTTGGCGGCGCTCCCAGGCGCGGGGGTCGCGCTCGTTGAGCTTGGCCGGGTCTAGGTTCTTGAGATAGTCCTTGGGCGTGGCGGTGAGCCCCAGCTTGTAGCCGACGAAATACTCGAACACGGCGCGGGCGTTGCCGCCGATGGAGCGGTGCGCCTCGTCCGAGATGACCAGCTCGAAATCGGTGGGGGAAAAGAGCTCCCGATAGCGCTCGTTGACCATGAGGCTCTGCACCGTGGTGACGACGATCTCGGCCTTGCGCCAGTCGTCGCGGTTCTCTTTATAGATGACCGTGTGCAGGTCTTGCTTGAGCGTGCGATCGAAGGACTTTTTCGCTTGGTTTTCCAGCTCGATGCGGTCCACCAAAAAGAGCACACGCTTGGCGTTGCCGGTGCGCACAAAGAGCTTGATCACGGCGGCAGCGACCAGCGTCTTGCCGGTGCCCGTCGCCATCTCGAAAAGGAAGCGCGTGCCGTTTTTCCGGACGGCATCTTGCAGCGCGGTGATGGCTCGCAGTTGGTAGGGGCGCAAGAACTTGAGCCCAGCCTCTTTGACATAGGCTGGGCGCTGCGCGGGGTCCGCCCAGCGGGGGTCATAGGCATAGTGGGGGTTCTGCGTGAGCGCGATATAGTCGGCCTCCACCACCTCCGCCGACAGCGCTGCCGGGTTGGGTCGGAACTGGTGCAGGTCTTGGAGCGACTCGGGCCGGGGGAACTCGGTGATGAGGATCGGGTTGCCCTGCACCAGGTCCCAAAAGTAGTGGAGGTTGCCGTTGGAGAGGAGGACAAAGCGGCAATGCTGGCTCTGCGCATACCGGCGCGCCTGTTCCTTGCCCACCAGCGGTTTGAGGCGTTCCGCTTTGGCTTCCAGCACCGCCACCGGAAAGCCGCACTCGCCCAGCAGGATATAGTCTACAAAGCCATAGGCGGTGTTCTCGAAATCGTCGCCGAGGTCTTCCAGCGCCTGTTTCTTGTACTTGGTGTGGGTTTCTAGGGTGATGTTGGCGTCGCCGTGTTCGTTCTTGAAGAAGCGCCAGCCAGCTCGAGTGAGTAGATCGTTGATGCGGATTCTCGCCATGGCTTCTTTTGACATGTCCCCACCTTTGTCTGAGCCCTATGGATGATCCTGGGTCAATATACCATCGGTTGCGAACGTCGTCAAATCGGCCCTGGCGGTAGGGGCAACCCCCCGTGGTTGCCCCGTGAAGAGGGCGGCCACGGGGCCAAGAGGGCGGCCACGGGGCCAAGAGGGCGGCCACGGGGGGCCGCCCCTACGTCGGATGTTGTGGGGGCAACCCCCCCGTGGTTGCCCCGTGAAGAGGGCGGCCACGGCGCCAAGAGGGCGGCCACGGCGCCAAGAGGGCGGCCACGGCGCCAAGAGGGCGGCCACGGCGCCAAGAGGGCGGCCACGGGACCAAGAGGGCGGCCACGGCGCCAAGAGGGCGGCCACGGGGGGCCGCCCCTACGTCGGATGTTGTGGGGGCAACCCCCCCGTGGTTGCCCCGTGAAGAGGGCGGCCACGGCGCCAAGAGGGCGGCCACGGGGGGCCGCCCCTACAGCCTCCTCCTCCCCCGCTTGACATCTCCCCTCACCTGACTATCATCCCCACCATCCCCTGGGAGTCGCGCGCGCTGCTCGGCGGCGGGCCGGCAACCACGGAAAAGGAATCGGAAGCCAAACCACGAAAAACACGAACGACACGAAAAAGGAATAGGCCAGCTCCGATTTCGTGTGTTTCGTCTGTTTCGTGGTTAATTGTCCTTTGGAGGTAGCTATGCCAACGATCCTGCTGGGCATCCCGCCCGACGAGGTGACCGCGGCGCAACTGGCCGAGATCCGCGCCCTGGCGCCCGGCCATCGCGTGCTGGTCAGCCGCGACCACGCCGAGATGGAGGCCGCGCTGGACGACATCGAGATCGTTTTCGACGGCTTTCCCCGCGACCTGCTGGCGCGCGCGCCCAAGCTGCGCTGGTACCAGCAGGGCAGCGCCGGCGTCGACTGGCTGCTGCGCCACCCCGAGCTGGCCGCCAAGGATTTCATCCTCACCAACGGCTCGGGCATCCACGCCGTGCCCATCAGCGAGCAGATCATGGCGTACTGCT
>JAAYEA010000473.1 GCA_012689325.1 Chloroflexota bacterium | reverse complement strand
GGCGCCGGGGGCGTTGTTCGACGTGGGCGGGCACCGGCTGCACCTGCTCTGCTCCGGCAAGCGCCGGGCGGGCCAGCCGGTCGTGGTCCTGGAAGCAGGGCTGGCGAGTTGGTCGTTCTATTGGCGGCTGGCGCAGCCCGAGGTGGCCCGCTTTGCCCGGGTCTGCTCTTATGACCGCGCGGGGCTGGGCTGGAGCGAGCGCGGGCCAGAGCCGCGCAGCGCCCCGCGCCTCGCCGAGGAGCTGCACACGCTGTTGGGCCAGGCCGGAGAGAAGGGGCCTTACGTGCTGGTGGGGCACTCGCTGGGCGGGCTGCTGGTTCGCGAGTTCGCGCGACAGCATCCGGACGAGGTGGCGGGCCTGGTGCTGGTGGACTCGGCGCATGAGGACCAGATGGAGCGCATCCCCACCGCGCGGCGCGAGGTCGAGCGCTCGGTGAAGGCCATGCGCTACCTGGCCGTGATAGGGCGGTTTGGGCTGGTGCGGGCGCTGAGCCGCTCGCTGCTGAAGCGGTTCCCTTCGGTGCGCACGCCGGAGGACAAGGCGGTCTTTCGCGCCTCGCTGCTGGGTTCGGCCTACTTTCAGACCGTGGCCGCCGAGTCGCAGGCGATGCTGGACAACGGGCCAGCGGAGCGACTGGAGAGCTTGGGCGATAGGCCGCTGGTGGTCATCAAGGCGGGGGCGCGCCCCGCTCGACTGCCCGCCGGAATGACGGCGGAGCAGTGGCGCGAGCTGCGCAAGCCGTGGGACGCCATCCAGGAAGAGCTGGTCTGCCTCTCCACGCGGGGGCGGCTGGTGGTCGCCGACAAGAGCCTGCACACGGTGCAGGTGGAGCAGCCCGAGGTGGTGGTGGAAGCGATCTGCGAGGTGGTGGAGGCGGCGAGCCGATCATGACGCCCAGCGGAACCGGGCGATTTCTAGATGGGAGGATGACATGAACGCCAAGATCGAGATGGCGCGACAAGAAGCGCTCAAGATACTACAGCCGACCCGGGCCGAGCTGGAGCATGGCCTGGCGCTGCACGCGCAGGCCGTGGTGGTCGAGTCCTACGGCTTTGCGCCCCGTTCGGCGGTGGACGGCGACGCCCTGGCCCGGGCGGTGGAGGCGGGCGCCTCCGACGCCGAGCTGCAGGACTTGACCGAGGACATGATGATGACGCGCTGCGTGGAGGAGGCCGAGTCCCGCGCCGAGTTCCAGGAGGCCTGGAGCGCGTCGGGCCTCACTTGCATCCTGGAGAACGCCGGCGAGGAAACCCAGGCGCCCATGCAGATCATCAAGCGGCTGGCGCGCTACACGTACGTGACGGACCGGATGCCCGAGTTTCTGCGCCGCGCCGTGACCCCCGATGACATCGTCGCGGCCAAGGCGGAGGGGCGGCACTGCGTCTATCTCACCACCAACGGCGTGCCCCTGAGCCAGCGCTGGGCCTCGCTGGAAGAAGAACTGGGCTACATCCGCGTCTTTGCGCAACTCGGCGCGCGCATGATGCACCTCACTTATAACCGGCGCAACATGATCGGCGATGGCTGCGCCGAGCCGTCCAACGCGGGGTTGAGCGACCTGGGCTGCGCGGTGGTGGCCGAGATGAACCGGCAAGGCGTCATCGTGGATGTGGCCCACTCGGGGTGGCGCACCAGCCTGGAGGCGGCGCAGGTCTCGCAGCGGCCCATGGTGGCCAGCCACTCGGGATGCGCGGCGCTCAATGCACACATCCGCTGCAAGCCTGATGAGGTCATTCGGGCCATCGCCGAGACCGGCGGCCTGATCGGCATCTGCGGGGTGCCGGCGTTCCTGGGGAGGAGTCTGGACATCCAGGCCATGCTGGACCACATCGACCACGTGGCTCGCACGGTGGGGGTGGACCATGTGGCCATCGGCACCGACAACGCTTACGTCTCGATGCGCATCGAGGCCGAGCGCGCCAAGGTGCCTCCCCGTCGCCAGCCACGCCCGTCCTGGGAGTACTTTTGGCCGTCCGGCGACCCGGTGCACGACCCGCAGGTGCAGTATCAGCGTGGGCGCAGCCTGGCCTGGACCAACTGGCCCTTGTTCACCGTTGGCCTGGTCCAGCGAGGGTATTCGGACGAGGAGATACTGAAGATCGTCGGCGGGAACGTGCTGCGCGTGGCGCGCGAATGTCTGGTATAGAGCGGTGCGAAAAAACGGAGACGAGGTGACAGATGTCTAGTTCGGCTTTGATCGGCCCCGAGCAGGAGGCGCGCTGGCGCCAACGGATACGGGAGGCATTGTTCGTGCCCGACCCGCTGCCGCCCCTGGAGCGCCAGTTCCATGGCCAGTTCGCGCCCGAGCCGGGCGTGGTGGTGGAGCGCGTGAGCTATGCCACACAGTTCGGCATGCGGATTCCGGCGATCCTCTATCGCCCCGACCCGCTGCCCGCGCCGCGGCTCCCGGCCCTGATCGTGGTGAATGGCCACGGCGGCGACAAGTTCAGTTGGTACCCGCACTACAGCGGCATCCTCTACGCCCGCGCGGGCGGGGCGGTGCTGACCTACGATCCCACCGGCGAGGGCGAGCGCAACGCCGAGCGCCAGTCGGGCACGCGGGAACACGACCGCATCGAGCCGCCGGACGAGCTGGCGCAGCGGCTCGCCGGGCTGATGCTCACCGACCTGATGCAGGCCGTCTCGTACCTGCGCCAGCGCCCCGACGTGGACCCCTGGCGGATCGCCGCGGCGGGCTACTCCATGGGCTCGCTCGTGCTGGCCTTCGGCGGGGCCGTGGAGCTCCGGCTGCGGGCCTGCGCGCTGGTGGGCGGCGGGAACCTGGATGGCCCCGGCGAGTACTGGGACCGGGCCAAGCCCATGTGCACCGGCATCCCCTACCGGGCCCTGAGCTTTCTCGGCGACCGGGCGGCGGCCCTGTACGTATTGCAGGCGTCTCGCGGGCCGACGCTGCTGTATAACGGCATGGAGGATGAGGTGGTCAACATCCCAGCTACCGGCGAGCCCTTCCTGCGCGATATGCGCCAGCGCGCTGCAGCGCTGCGGGGCGGCGAGGACGGGCTGTTCGAGTACGGCTTTTGCCCCGGCGCGAGCCACCGCCCGCATTTCGTCAGCAAGCCGGTGGCGCTTTGGCTGCACCGGCAACTGGCCTTCCCGCGGTGGAGCGAGGGGGCCATCGCCGCGATGCCCGAGACGCATGTCAGCGAATGGGCGGCGAAGACGGGCGCCGCCACGGACCCCTTCTACGCCACCGAGCACCGCGAGGGCGGGACCATGGCGTTGGACACGGGCATCCCCGGCCTGACCCGCGAGCAGCTCTGCGTCTATGGCGCGGACGAGTGGGAGCGGCTCAAGCCGCGGCTGGTGCACGAGACGTGGCGGGTCGAAGCGAGGCGACGAATCGCCGAGAAGGGATAGCGCGATGACGGACTCGCGGCCTCATGTCATCCTCTTTACCACCGACCAACAGCGCGGGGACCACCTGGGCATCGCCGGGCATCCGGTGGTGGAGACGCCCAACGTGGACAGCTTTGTCCAGCGCGGCGCGTACTTTCCCAACGCCTATACCGAGATCCCCTCCACCACCGGCGCGCGGCGCTGCCTGCTGGGCGGGCAGGCGAGCCATGCTTGCGGCCTGATCGGCTACGACTCGGCCGAGTGGCATGAGCCGAACACCTTGGCGGCGGTGCTGGCGGGGGCGGGCTATCACTGTCTCAACGTGGGCTGGCGCAACCTGCACCCGCGCCGCAAGCTCTATGGTTTCCACAACGTCATCTGCCACGAGCTGCGCGAGGGGGTGGACGACTACTGGGACTGGCTGCGGCGCGAGCTGGGGCCCGCGGCCCATGAGCGGACGCACGGTGCGGACGCCAACGGCTGGCTGGGCCGGCCCTGGCCCTACGAGGAGCGCTACCACCCAACCAACTGGACGGTGGACGTGACGCTGGACCAGATCACCAAGCGCGACCCCACCAAGCCGGTGTTCGTCTGGTGTTCGCACCTGCGGCCCCATTCGCCCTATGACCCGCCCCAGTTCTTCTGGGACATGTACCATGGCCGCGAACTGCCGCCGCCGCCGGTGGGCGACTGGGCTGCGCGCTATGATGTCCCCAACCCGGGGCTCTCGCGCGGCGCGTGGTACGGGCGGCTGACGCCGGAGCAGTTGCAGCGGATGCGCGCCGGGTACATGGGGAGCGTCAGCCACATCGACTATCAGTTAGGCTACATGATGGAGCGGCTGCGCACCGAGCTGGGCGACAACGTGCTCTGGGTGTTCACCTCCGACCACGGCGACATGCAGGGCGACCACCACTTGCTGCGCAAGTCCTACGCCTACGAGGGCTCGGCGCGCATCCCGCTCTTGCTGCAGTACCCCGCCGGGCTGAACCTGCCCAGCGGCGCCTTCCCGCAGGTGGCGGGACTGCAGGACGTGATGCCCACGGTCCTCGATATCGCCGCGGTGGACATACCGCCCTCGGTGACGGGGACGAGCCTGCTGCGCGCCATCCGCGGCGAGCCCTGGCGCGAGTTCTTCCACGGGGAGCACTCGTCCTGCTACAGCCCCGCGAACGCCATGCACTACCTCACGGATGCCAGGGAGAAATACATCTGGTTCCCCGTCACCGGCGAGGAGCAGCTCTTTGACCTCGTCCATGACCGGCAAGAGCTGCGTAACCTGGCGGGCGACCCGGCCTGGGCCGAGCGGATGACGCTCTGGCGCGGGCGGCTCATCGAGCGGCTGGCGGGGCGAGGAGATGGCTTCTCCGATGGCGAGCGCTTGCTGCTCAAGCCTGGCGGATATGGCGCGGTGGTGGATAAGGTGTAGGAGGATCCCCCTTCGCCCCCTTGGCACGTGGGGCCACTAGGGGAATCCTCCCGTTGGGAGCGCCTGATGGGAGGATGGGCGTATGGCTGAACAGCCTCGGGTGCGACTGATTCACTGGAACGCCGCCGAAGCGGCGGCGCGGGCAGAGCGTCTGGCGGCGCTGGGCTATGCGGTGAACGCGGACCCGCCGAGGCCGCCGGGGCTGTTCAAGGAGCTGGCCCAGGATCCCCCTGCGGCAGTGGTGGTGGATCTCTCGCGGCTCCCCTCGCAGGGGCGGGATGTGGGCGTCAACCTGCGGATGAAGGCTGGCACCCGCCACGTGCCCCTGGTCTTTGTGGGCGGCGACCCGGAGAAAGTGGCGCCCATCCGCGCACTGCTGCCCGACGCGACCTATACCAGTTGGGAGGATATCGGCCAGGCGCTGGCGCAGGGCCTGGCGGCGCCCCCGAGCGAACCGGTGGTCCCCAAGTCCATCTTTGCCGCCTTTGAGGGGCGGCCGCTGGCGGCCAAGCTGGGCATCAAGCCGGGGATGTCCGTGGCGTTGGTGGACGCGCCGGAGGATTTCGCCACGACCCTGGGCGAGCTGCCCGAGGGCGCCCGCTTGCAGCGCGGCGATTGCGCCGGCTGTGGCCTGATCCTCTGGTTCGTGCGGAACCGCGCGGCGCTGGAGGCTGGCGTCGCAAGCATGGTCGCCAAGGTCGGCGCCGGCGGCATCTGGATCATCTGGCCCAAGCGGGGCTCCGGCGTTGGCTCTGACCTGACGCAACCGATCGTGCGCGAGATAGGGGTGGCCGCTGGGCTGATGGATTACAAGATCTGCTCGGTGGACGAGACCTGGTCGGGGTTGCTGTCCGTGCGTCGCAATGCCGGCAAGGGTTGAGTCCTGCGCCAGGTGGGCAGCGGGGCGCAAACAAGGTATAATATCGGCGTAGCTGTGGCCCAATGACAACAGGAGGGACGAGATGAAGCTAAAAGCGGGCGTTATCGGTCTGGGTATCCTGGGCGGCCAACACGCCACCTTTCTGCATAGCCAGCCGGAGGTGGAGGTGGTGGCGGTGGCCGACATCCGCCAGGAGGTGGCGGACAAGGTCGCTGGGCAGGTCAAGGCGCAGGCCTATACCGACTATGCGCGGATGCTGAAGGAGCACAAGCTGGACGTGGTGGCCATCGCCACGCCCGATCCGCTGCACCGCGACCCGGTGCTGGCCACCATCGCGGCGGGCGTGCCGAACATTATCCTGGAAAAGCCGCTGGCCACCACCGTGGCCGACGCCGAAAAGATGTACGATGCCGCGGAGCAGGCCAATGCGCGCGTGTTCATCAACTATGCTAACCGTGGCTCGGCCCCCGATCGCGCCACCTACTATGTGATCCAGAACGGGCTGCTGGGCGAGGTGGTCTATGGCACGGCCCACCTGGACGACAATATCACGGTGCCCACGCAGTTGTGGGGCACGCGCACCAAAGAGTGGGTGGGCGGCTCCTCCACGGCGCACTTTTTGCTGAGCCACGTCACCGATTACCTGCATTGGGTCCTCGCTCCGGCGCAGGTGACCGAGGTCTTTGCTATCTCGCAGCGCCTCGTGCTGGGCTATACCCCCGATCTCTATGACGCCTTCCTCACCTTCGACAACGGCTGCAAGTTCCGCGTCAAGGCCGAATGGATCAAGCACATCGATGGGTTGGTCGAATTCGCCTTCAACTTTTCCGGCTCGGAGGGCTCGCTCTTCTATATCAAGCGCCCGAGCTTTGGCGAGGTCGAGGGCTGGCGCGCCAATGTGAGCGACCGCCTGACTTCGGCGGACCTGCTGGCTCATCAGGATATCCTGGTGCAGCAGGGGATCAACCTGCGGGCGCTGGTCCATCGCCCCAACCCGACGGCGGGCGCATTGCAGGCGGGCGGCGGCGCGACCAAGCGGGCGCTGGAGGCTTTTGCCCCGCCGCTGGACTTTTGGCGCATCCCGCGCTGCTTCATGGACGCCATCCTGCAGAACACGCTGACCCCCACTTCGTGGCAGGGCTATGGCCCGCTGCCCACCGCCATCGACGGGCTCAAGCAGACCCGGGTCGTCTGCGCCATCGTCGAGTCGGCGGAAAAGAACGCGGTGGTGGAGCCGCGGCGCGTGGACTGAGTCCCTGACTCGGCCGAGAGGAGGATCAGTGAATACCTACATCGTGCGCAAGGCGCGCCTGCCCTATGATCCCGAGGTGAACAACCAGCAGTTCTGGGACGTCGCCGACAAAGCCCAGGTGGACGTCTATCGCTGGTACCAGTCGGGGGAAAAGTGGGAGGCCTTCGCCCAGTTGCTCTATGACGCTGACAAGCTCTACTTCCGGATGGTGTCGCGCAACGACCACCAGATCGTCGCCGTGAGCAGCCAGCCGAACCAGCCAGTCTACAAGGATTCGTGCGGCGAGCTGTTCATCTCGCCGGGGCCGGACGTGAGCATCGGCTATTTCAACTTTGAGATCAACTGCGTGGGGGCGATGCTGCTGGCCTTTGGCACGGGGCGGCAGGGACGCGAGTTCCTCCGGCCCGAGCTGGCGCGGCAGGTCGCCGTCTGGCACTCGGTCCCCGGGCCGACCAAGGCGCCGAGCGCCGACGACTGCTGCTGGGAGATCCAGGCGGCGATCCCGCTGGCGGTGCTGCGCGCTTATGTCGGTTTTGCGACGCCCAAGCTGGGCGACGTCTGGCGCGCCAACTTTCAGCGCTGCGCCGACGGCTCGGCGAACCCGCAGTGGGCCACCTGGAACCCCATCGAGACGCCGCAGGCCGACTTCCACCGCCCCGAGTTCTTCGGACAACTGCTGTTCGCATAAGCGGAACGCAAAGGCCCTACAGGTTCCCGAAACCTGTAGGGCCTCTTTTATTGCTGGTCGGCCAGAGGAGCGGCTAGACGTGGGCTTCCGGCGCGTCCCAGTAGAGGATCGGCGTGCCGATGATGCTCTCCCAGCCCGTGCGGTCCGAGTTAAGGACGCCCTCAAGCTGGTTCTTCAGGCCGTTCTTGACGATCATGGGATAGGGAACCTCGCCTAGGATGCCGACCACGGGCGCCTGCTCCACCCAGACGTCCATGATCTTGTTCATGGCGTCCACATAGTAGCTGAGCTCGGCATGCTTTTCGGCCTCATTCCACCAGTCCCAGCATTGCCAGAGCCAGTGCCCTTCGGGCGGCGGGCTGGCGGCGGGGTCCTTGAGCTGGAAGCGGTAATACCGTCCCCAGCCGCCCGCCCAGGGCCGGTCCGTCAGCTCGCCGATGTAGCAGTTGCCCCAGACCAGATGGACGAGGGCAAAGTGGCCGGCCGGGTACCAGGTGGCCTCGATCTCGTTGGCGTCCACGCGGGTGGTAAAGAGCGAGCGCTCCTCCAACTTGGCGGCGCAATTGATACCCACCGCTTTCAGATAGTTGACCACCATGTTGAGCGCGTCGTCGCTGGCCGATCCAGCCGCCTGGAAGCTCTCGATGGAAAAGAATACGGGCCCGCTGCCATCCTTCCAGAGGCGGAGACCGTCGGCATTCTTTTTGTCGTAGCCAGCCTCGTCCAGAAGCTTGTTGGCCTGCGCCGGGTCGTACTCGATAAATGCCTTGGCGGAGGCTTCGTGGTAGAAGGGGCCGATGGAGCTCGGGCTGGCCTGGCGCGGCACGCCAAAGCCATCGTAGGCGATCTCGTTGATGGTGACCCGGTCCATGGCCAGGTTCATCGCCTTGCGCACCCGCACATCGTTAAAGAACTCTTTGACCTTCTCATTCTTGGCGTCGTGGTTCGGCCAGAGCGTCTCGCCGCCGCTTTCCGGCTTGAGCAAGATCATCTTGTAGTCGCCCTTCTGCTCCTGCTCCTTGAACAGGGTATAGTTGACGATCTGGACGTGGCGCTGCTGCCAGTCGATCTCGCCATTGGCGATCCACAAGTTGAGCACGTCGGGCGAACCGAACAGGCGATGGACGATCTTGTCCACGTAGGGGAGCTGGTTGCCTTCTGGGTCCACGGCGTGAAAGTACGGATTGCGCTCCATGACATAGAGCTCGGACGAGAGCGGGCTGGTGGAGATCCAGGGCGTCAGGTCGGGCCGCTCGGTGTTCATCTGCGCGTTGGCCTGGTTAGCATAGTACTGGATCCAGGTGTTGAACCCGCCATCGGTGGCCGCCTTTTCCAGCGCTGCCTTGTCTTTCACCAGCTTGGCGTGGAACTGGGCCAGATAGTGCCCAGGCGCGGCGATGACGCTACGGTTCTGGAAGAACATCCAGAGGGGATAGATCGTCCCCAGTTTGACCACCACCGTGTGGTCGTCCGGCGCCGTGACGGACTCCATGACCGGCGCGCCGGGGCTGGGGGTCAGGTCCTTGTCGCTATAGACGTTCTGGAACTGCCAGGTAAAGGCCTCGGACGTGAACGGCGTGCCGTCGGACCACTTGAGCCCAGGGCGCATCTTGAGGGTGAAGGTGTCCGCCGCGGCGTTAACCTCCCAGGACTCGAGCAAGTCGGGACGTATATCGATATCCCAATAGTTGTACTTGCAGAGGCCGACGTGGTTCACATAACTGGGGCCGGGCGCGTCCGAGACCCCGGTAAAGCCGCGGCGGATGGTGCCGCCATACTTGCCGATGCTCTCCGGCACGGGGTAGACGGCGGGCGTCTCTGGCAGGCGCTCGTCCACGGGCGGTAGCTGGCCGGCAGCGACCAGCTTGGCCAGCATGGGCGCCTCCTTATACTTGGAAGGGATCGCCGTGGCCACCACCACCTTTTCGACGGCGACCTCCTTCTGCACGACTACCGTCTCCTTAACCACCTTTTCGACGGCGACCTCTTTTTCGACGACCACCGTTTCCTTGACGACCTTTTCGACGGGCACTTCTCGCTCGATCACCTGGGGCGTAGGCTGCGCGCAGCTCGCCGCGGCGAGGCCGGCTGCGGCCAGCACCGACGCGCGCAAGAACTCCTTCCGACTGATCACTGGGTGGCTCATGCTGTCTCCTTTCTGGACAAGCTCGAACCGGTTTGACCGAAGCCAAATTGCCCAAACATTCTTGACCTTAGGACTTGGCCTTCAGGGCGATCTTCTCTATGGCCTCGAAGGCGCAGTTGTTGTAGCAGGTGCCGCACCCCGTGCACTTGTCTTGATCGATCAGAGCGCCTTGCTTGGTCATGGTGATGGCGCTGACTGGGCACTCAAAGATGCAAGTATTGCAGAAGGTGCAGCCTCGCGTGACCTCGTACTTGACCTTGGGCATGACCACTCCTCCGGCGCTACAGACCCGGGATGGCGCGCATGTTCTGGCCGATATTCGCCCCGTTGGCGATGAGCGCCCGCTGCAACTGGACGCGGCTCACCTTGCGCGGCGCCACCTGCTCCTTGAGCGAGATAGCCGCGGCGGTGCCCGCCGCCTCGCCCATGTTGATGCAGGCCAGGATCAGGCGGCAGCCGGACTGGGCCATAAAGTCGGCGGAGAGACAGCGACCCGCCACCAGCAGGTTCTCCACGTCCACCGGGACGAGCGAGCGGTAGGGGATATCGTAGACCGGCGGCTGAGGGAACTGCATCTCGGCGCCGCGCCGCCCCTTATAGTCGCAGTACGACTCGGGGCCCGTCTCGGGGTGCCAGGAGCTGCCGACGCCGCTGGCATTGGCGATGACGTAGCAGGTCTTGCCGTCGATCTGCGCCTCGATCCACTTGATGTTGCCGGCCTTGTCCGGGCCATGGACGTCATAGCCGTGGCCGCTGATGCAGATCACGTCGTCGAACTTGTTCGCGCTGGCGATATCCATGCCGGTCATGACGTACTCGCCCAGGACGCGGCGGGACTCGCGCACGCCCAGCAGGGGGGCGGTGTCGATGAGCCAGCACTTTTCATAGCCGGGGACGTGCTTTTTGATGAACTTCCAGAGGATGTCGGCCTGCTCGCGCCCCTCGATGTACATGCGGGTCAGGTCGCGGTTGTCCAGCGGCTTGCAGTTGCGCGAATGGGCGAAGCAGATGCTCACCTCGTCCTGGCCGACGTGCTCGGGACGGCCGGGCACGTGGGTTAGCCAGTT
>JAAYEA010000472.1 GCA_012689325.1 Chloroflexota bacterium | reverse complement strand
TGAAAAAGATACTGCTTTCGGTGGTCGCGGTGGCCGCGGCGGTCCTGATCCTGCTCGACTTCTTTTTTGACAGCCCTGTCTTGGATCAGGCCAGCGCCATCTTGACCGAGGGGGCCATCGTGCTGGCGGCGTTTGCCATGCTGCTGGGGCTGTTCAACCTGCTGTCGGTCCACGCCACGCGGGTGCGCAAGCGCGAAAAGGGCTGGGGCTATAGCGCCGTGCTGGCGGTGGTGCTGGTCGTCATGGTGCTGCTGGGCATCGCGAGCCCCAGCAACCCGGCGGTGACCTGGGCCTTCCGCTATGTCTATTCGCCCCTGCAAGCGACCATCTTTTCCTTGCTGGCCTTTTTCGTCGCCTCGGCGGCCTATCGCGCCTTTCGCATCCGGAGCTGGGAATCCGCGCTGTTTGCCCTGGCGGGGCTGATCGTGCTGATCGGCCAGGTGCCCATCAGCCGCTACCTTTGGGACCAACTGCCCGTGATCAAGGATTGGGTTCTCGCCGTGCCCGCCACTGCCGGGGCCCGGGGCCTTCTCTTGGGCGCCGCCATCGGCACGGTCATCGCCGGACTGCGGCTCTTGTTGTGCATGGACCGTCCTTATCTATAGCGGCAAGGATTCCTAGCCCCCAAAAGGTTTTCCCCACACCTTTAGGGGCTGAAGGCCAAGCCGTAGGAGCAAGGTGAAATGATCTTTTGTCCGCAATGCGGGACGTCCAACCGAGATGGCAGCAACTTTTGCAACAATTGTGGAGGGCGGCTCCTGCCCGTGGAGACCCAGCCCTGCCCGATGTGCGGCAGCCCCAACCCAACCACCGCCGAGCAGTGCGCCCGGTGCGGCGCGCGGCTCAAGCCGTTGCGCGTGGACGAGGCCGTGGAGCCCGCGCCGGAGGTCGAGCCCGAGCCGGAAGCGGAGGGGGCCGGCGAGCAGCCGGCAGAGCCCGAGGCCGAACCGGCCCAGGCGGAGCGCGGCCCGCAAAGCTGGATCCAGATGCTCCGGCAAGCGGCGCTGCACGACCGGACGCAAAAGCCTGAGGAGCCCTCGGCGGAACCGGAGGTTCCGGCGGAACCCGAGGCGCCGGCGGAACCAGCGGTTCCGGCGGAACCAGCGGTTCCGGCGGAACTGCAGGTTCCGGCGGAGCCGGAAACTGCGACGGAGCCGGAAGGGGCCGAGCAACCCGAGCCCGCGCTGGCGGCGGATGCCATCGGCCTGCCGAGCTGGCTGCAGCAGGTGATCGATGAGGAGTCGGCCGCTAGGATGGCGGGCGCCGAGACGGAGCCGGGGCTGGCCGCCGAGCCACCCCAAGACGAGATGCCCCAGTGGCTGCGCGAGCTCGTCGCCACCAGCGAGGAAGCCGCGGAGGCCGAGCCGCTGACGACCGACGAGTTGCTGGCGTCCCTCACGCCGCCGGAGGCCGAGGAGCCGGGCGAAGCCGCCGCGCTGGCGGAGGCTGCCGCCCCCGCTGAGGAGGCGGAAGCGGAGGAGCCCGCCACGCTCCTCCCGGCCGAGGAAACACTGCCCGCCCCGGCCGAGGAATCCGCCCCGCCGCCGGAGGCGCCGGACTTTATCTTGGAGGCCGCCGTCCCCGATTGGGTGCACGGCGCCGCCGAAGGGCCCGCCATCGCCGTCGGCGAAGAGGAGGGCGAGGCCGAAGAGATCCCTGATTGGCTACGCGATCTGGCCGCCGCCGAGGGGCTGGACGAGCCAGCCCCAGAGCAGGAGGGCCTATTGGCGGAGGAGCCCGGCGAGGCCGCGCCCTTGGGCGAGCCCGAGGCCACGCCGGAAGAGATGGAGGCCGGGGCGCTGCTGGCGCAGGGCGAGATCCCCGACTGGCTCCGGGAGCTGGCGCCCGCCGAAGTGATCGGCGCCGCGGCTGCCCAGGAGGAGCCCGAGGGGCTGGCCGAGGCCGAGCTCCCCGATTGGCTGCAAGAGATACGCGAGACGACCAGCGACGCGACCAAGGCCGAACCCGACAAGGGCGCGGAGGGCAGCGGCATCCTGGCCGGGATCAGCGGCATCTTGCCCGTCGCGGGAGTGTGGTCCCAGCCGCGCCGCGCGCAACCCGCCGCCGCGCTGGGCGGCGCCCAGATGGGCGGCGCCCAGATGGGCGGCGCCCTCACAGGCGGCGAGCCCGCGGCCGCCGAGATGTTTGCCGATATCCTCGCCGGGCAGCCCGCCGCCAAGCTCGGCAAGGGCGCCCGGCGGGTCGCGGGGGGCGGCATCGTGCGCACCCTGATCTATGCGCTGCTGGCCGCCGCCCTGCTGGTGCCGCTGCTCTTTGGCGTGGGCT
>JAAYEA010000471.1 GCA_012689325.1 Chloroflexota bacterium | reverse complement strand
GCCTCGGCGCCGGTGGACCAGTGGGTGGCGGGGTCCACCTCGAGCACGTGGAGGTAGGGGTAGGTGGCGCCGCCGCCCCAGCTCAGGGTAAAGGCCCCGCTGCTGTTGGTGGTGGTTGTGGCGAGTTGAACCCTGGCCGAACCGCCCTCGGGCCACTCGTCGGCATCGCCCCAAAGGCCGACGCTGACACCACCCAGGGGCGCGCTGGTGCTGGGCTTGTAGCCCTCATAGACGTGACCGGTAAAGGTATAGCCCGCGGCCAGGTCGGCCTGCGCGGGCGAGGAGAGAGCGCCGCTGGCTAGCGCCAGGAGGGCCAGCACGGCCATCGCCGCGCCACGCAACCACAGGTCAAGGTATCCCCGTCTCATCGTAGCATCTCCTTGTCTGGCCTGCGTCCACCCAGGTGGTGTGGAGATGCGACATGTCGCGTCTCCACCTCGCGGGCGGCGCATGGTGTGGGACAGGAACCAGGGGGACGGAGATCGGTCCGCCGGAGGGGATGGGTCAGCGTGCGGCGGAAAGGCGTTAGGGTGTAGGTGTCCCTCGTCGATGAGGGTGCATACAAGCACAGTATAGCGCGGGGAGTGGCGGGTGTCAAGGGTTGTGCGTCATGTGTTCCGCCAAAGCCAAAGCCTCCAAGTCAAGAGAGGCAGGCGTGGGTGGCGATGACCTCGTCGTCAGGGCCTACGGCGACCTTGATCGGGTTATGGTGGCGACCCTTGGCGCGATGAGTCGAAACTAGGGGCGCTTGGAGGTGTTACAGCAGTCGATTCCAAAGGGGGTATGTGCGACGTGATGTGGCTATCTCTGGGCTTGATTGCGATATTAGCGTATGTATGCGGGGCATTTCCTACGGGCTATATCGCCGCCAAGTTGATCAGCGGCGTGGATGTGCGCAAGGTGGGCAGCGGGCGGACCGGCGGCACAAACGTGCTGCGCGCGGCCGGCGTGGCGCCCGCGGTGATCACGGTGTTGGTGGATACGGGCAAGGCCTATCTGGCCGTGCTGCTGGCGCGGTGGCTGGTGGGCGGGTCGCTGGCCGAGGTGGTGGCGGGGCTGGCGGCAGTCTATGGGCATAACCACTCGCTCTTTTTGAGTGGCAAGGGCGGCGCCGGGTCCATGACCAATATCGGGGCGCTGCTGGCCTTTTCCCCGCCGGTGGCGGTGGCGGCCGCTCTGATCGGCCTCGTCCCCTTGGCGATCTCGCGCATCGCCTCGATCGGCTCCATCTCGTTGGCGCTAGGCACCCTGGCTCTGCTGGCGGTGGGGGCGTGGCGGGGCTGGCTCCCCGCCGAGTATGTCATCTATGGCCTCGTCTCCGGCGGGATGACGCTGTGGGAGCTGCGGCCCAACATCCGGCGGCTCCGGGACGGGAATGAGCGCAGGATCGGCGAGAAGGCGGTCACGCCCAACGGCGCAGCATAGTTAAGCGCGTGCTCCAACAGCGCGGCGAGGACATGGCGCGCCAAGTGGTCGCCGCCATGATGCAGGCCAAGGTGGTGGACCTGGACGCCGAGATTGCCGTGAGCGCAGCCCAGCTCGCCGCGGAGGCCAAGCTGCCCATGGCGGATAGCGTCATGCTCGCCACGGCGCGCCTGCATGGGGCCACCCTCTGGACGCAGGATGCGGACCTGGAGGGCCTGGCCGATGTCGCCTTTATCGCCAAGTCGGCCCGATAGGTGGCCAGAGGCGCGGAGAGCGTGCGCTGCCTTTTCTCCGCGCCTCCTTGTTTGACCCTACCGCCCGCGCGATCCGGTGTTGTTCAGGGTGTTCAGGTTGCGCTGCACCTGTGGCATCAGCCAGGTGAGAAAGGCGTCGGCGCTGCGGGTCTGCATCAGCACGTGGCCTGGCCCCGTCAGGTCCACCACCAGCCCCTCGCCGCTAAAGAGCGTGGACTTGATCCCCCCGATGGTGCGCACCCGGAAGCCCATCCCCTCGCTGAAGGCCACCAGATGGCCGGTATCCACGGTGTAGGACTCGCCCGCGCCCAGGGTCATCTCGTGAATCGCGCCATAGCTGGAGAGGATGAGCGTGCCCGCGCCGGCGCACTTGAGCATGATCAGCCCCTCGCTGGCGAAAAAGGTCTTGGCGCCGCCCCACTTGGTGTCCACGCTGACGCCTTCCGCGGAGGCCAGGTAGGAGCCCGACTGCACCATGAGCGCGTCGCCGCTCATCTGCCGCACGTGGATATCGCCCGGCAGCGCGGGGGCCAGCATGATCTGCCCGCCATCCGTTGGCGCGCGATACTCGTTGATGAAAAAGCTCTCGCCGCCCAATAGCGAGCGCTTGAGCGCCGTCAGCAAGCCCCCAGCCATCTTGGTCTCCAGGTTGACGCCGGCGGACATGCTCACCATGGAGGCGGCCTCCACCTGGATCGCCTCCCCTCCATCCAGGTCCACCACGGCCATCGAATAGGATGGGCGATACAATACCTCGGTCTTCACGGGTTCCCTCCCAAAAAGAATAGCGCCCCGGCGGGTGCTGGCCGGGGCGCGAGGACCACAGATCGCGGTCGAGGTGGCGGGCTATCGGGTGACACGCTCCGCCAGGGCTCGGCCCAGCGCCTGGCAGGCTGCCACCGCGTCGCCCGTCGGCTCGCGCTGGCAGGTGACCGAAGGCGCCACCGGCTCGTACTTTAGGCTCTGCATCAGTTTTTCCAGCGCGGTGATGGCTCGTCCGCCGCCGCCGTGACTCATAAAGGCCACCGCGGGCTTGTCGCCGGTGGGCTGCCCGGCCCGGCGAGCGATCCAGGCGTCGTCAAAGAACTGCTTGATCCCGCCTGCCACGTAGGAGAAATAGTCGGGCGAGCCCAGCGCGAGGCCGTCGCAGGCGGCGAGCTCGGCCATATCCACCCGCGCCTCGTTCACGTTGACCAGCTTGACCTCGACGCCGGGCACCTGGCGGCAACCCTCGGCCACCTGCTCGGCCATCTTTTTGGTATTGCCGAACTGCTGCGAATGATAGATCACCATGATTTTGGGCATTTCCACGCTCCCTCTTAATACGGTGCAGGCCGGGCCAGGTTTCACTTTTGCCCGTATTTCTCCACGTACCGTCGATGGGCTCGCGCCACCTCTTCCGGCGGGATCTCGTCGGGCTGGCCCAGCAGCAGCGCCAGATGCACCGTCTTGGCCGTGTCCTCCACCATCACCGCTGCCTTGGTGGCCGCGGTGGCCGTGGGGCCGATGGTGAACACGCCATGGTTCTTCATCAGGATGGCTGATGAGTCGCCGATGGCGCGCACGATCTCGCGCCCGATCTCTTCCTCGCCGATGGGGGCATAGGCGCCCACCGGGATCGGCCCGCCGAACTCGTCGGCGATGGCGGTGAGATAGACGGGGATCGGCTTGCCCAGCGCCGCCAGGCTGGTGGCGTAGGGCGAGTGGGTATGGACCACGCCGCCCACGTCGGGGCGGTGGCGGTAGACGTACAGGTGCGTGGCCGTGTCCACCGAGGGGCTGAGCCGCCCCTCGATGACCTGGCCCTGCAAGTCCACCACCACCAGGTCCTCGGGCTGGAGCTGCTCGTAGCGCACGCCGGAGGGCTTGATCACCACGTAGCCGGTCTCCCGGTCGCGCCCCGAGACGTTGCCGCTGGTCCAGGTGACCAGCCCGGCCTTGGGCAGCTCCAGGTTCATGCGCCAGACTTCTTGGCGAAGCTTGTCTAGCATCATGCCGCCCCCTCCAGCCCCAGCGCCTCGGCCCGGATGCGCTTGAGCTTTTTCATCACCGGGTTTACGCGGCCAAAGGTGTCGTGCAGCTTGACGTACTCGGCGTAGAGCTGGTCATAGGCTCGCTGGTGCTCCGGGATCGGCCGATAGACTTCGTCTTTCAGGTGGGCCATGCGCTTGGCCGCGTCCAGGATCGAGTCGTAGCCGCCGGCGGCCTGGCCCGCGGCCACCGCCCCGAACATGGCCGCGCCTAAGGCGCCGGCGAGCTTGGAGCGGGCGATCTTGAACTCGCGGCCGGTCACGTCCACATAGATCTGCATCAGCAGCTTGTTGCGTTCCGGCAGGCCGCCGCAGGCCACCACCTCGCGCACCGGCACGCCGCTGGATTGAAAAGTCTCCATGATCAGGCGCGTGCCAAAGGCGGTGGCCTCGATCAGGGCGCGATAGATCTCCTCGGCCTTGGTGGCCAGCGTCGCGCCCACCAGCAGCCCGGTGAGGTCCACATCCACCAGGATGGAGCGGTTGCCGTTCCACCAGTCCAGGGCCAGCAGTCCGCTCTCGCCGGGCTTGAGCTGGGCGGCCTTTTCCTCCAACACCTGGTGCAGGCTGATCCCGCGCTGCTTGGCCTCGTCGTGATACTCGGGCGGCACGCCGTGGTCCACGAACCAGGCAAAGATATCGCCCACGCCGGATTGACCGGCCTCGTAGCCAAAGTAGCCGGGGATGATGCCATCCTCCACCACGCCGCACATGCCCTCGACGATGCGTTTTTCGGCGCCGAGCACCATGTGGCAGGTGGAGGTGCCCATGATCATCACCATCCGCCCCGGCTCGACCACCGTGGCGGCGGGGACCGAGACGTGGGCGTCCACATTGCCGATGGCGACGGCGGTCCCCTCGCGCAGGCCGGTAAGCTGGGCCATGGCTTTGGTCAGCCTGCCGGCGCGCCCGCCCAGCGGATAGATCCGGCGGGAGAGCTTTTCGTCGACCACGCGCCGCAGCCGCGGGTCCAGCGCGGCATAAAAGTCATCCGAGGGGTAGCCGGTGGCCTTTTCCCAGATGCCCTTGTAGCCGGCGGTGCACGAGTTGCGCCGCTCCTGGCCGCAGAGCTGCAGCACGATCCAGTCGGCCGCCTCGATAAAACGGTCCGCCGCCGCGTACACCTCTGGCGCCTTGTTCAGCGTCTCCCAAATCTTGGGGACCAGCCACTCGGACGAGATCTTGCCGCCATAGCGCGAGAGGAAGTCTTCGCCGCGTTGCCGGGCGATCTCGTTGAGGCGGTTGGCCTCGGGCTGGGCGGCGTGGTGCTTCCAGAGCTTGACCCAGGCGTAGGGGTTTTCCCGCCACTCCGGCAACAGGCAGAGCGGCGTGCCCTGCTTGTCGATGGGGAGCATGGTGCAGGCGGTAAAGTCGGTGCCGATGCCGATGACATCGGCGGCGCTGACCCCGGCCTCTCGCAGCACCGCCGGGATGGTGACGCGGAGCGTTTCGATATAGTCGGCGGGGTTTTGCAGGGCGAAATCGGGCGGCAGCTTGACCCCGGTTCCGGGGAGCGCCTCGTCGATCACGCCGTCGGCATATTCATAGACGGCGGTGGCGATCTCCTCACCGGTGGCCACGTCCACCAGCAGGGCGCGGCCAGATTCGGTGCCATAGTCCACGCCGATGGCATATTTCCGGCTCATGGGGCCTCCTCCTGTTCGGCAGGGCCTAAAGCGTGTTGTGCAGATACACTTCCCAGCCCATGTACTTGCTCAGCGCCTCGGTCACGGCGGAGGCGGTCTGCGAGATGTTGATGGCGACGTGGTGCTCAAAGCCGTTCTCGCAGATGTAGCGCAGCAGCGTCTGCAGCGCCGGGATCTCGGCGACGCCATAGCCGCCAAAGGTGTCCAGCCGGTCGCGGGTGAACTGGCCTTCGCCCACATAGGCGCGAATCTCGCCGTAGGTGTCCTCGGTGGAGACGCGGCAGAAGGTAAAGTCCCCCGGCTTGAGCTGCCCGACGACGGTGCCGTAGGTGTTTTCCTTGCCCACGGTCCCGGCGATGATCTCCTGGTAGTCCATCTTGGCCTCGCCAAAGAGGTCCTTGGGCAGGTTGCTGCAGTGGAAGAGCACAGCCTTGTCCGGGTCGCTGGCATAGTTGTTGTTCCAGTCCACCAACGCGCTGGGGCGGCCCGAGGCAAGCTGCATGGCGTACATGCCCACGGCGCCGGTGACGTCGGTCTCGCAGGCGCTGGGCATGAGGCTGTTGCTCATCATGCTCATCACGGTGCAAGGGACCACGCCAAAGAACTCTTCCATGGAGGTCCAGCACTGGATGGCGGTGGCCACCAGCTTGCTCTCCTTGATCCACTGGTCCATTACCACGCCGAACTTGGCCATCTTGACCAGCGCGGCGGCCGGGACGCCCTTGGCGCTGATATAGCCCTGGATGGCGGCCAGCTTGGCCTGCACGGCCAGGTCGTCCGCCTGGAGCCTTTCCATGCGGCCGTAGGCCTCGGAGAGGTCCATGGTCTCCACGCTGATGCCCGCCTGCTCCAGCAGCTTTTCGCTGTAGCGCACGGTGGTGAACGCCGCGGGCCGCGCCCCCAGGCAGCCGATGCGCGCGCCGCGCAGGCCGGCGACGACCTGGCAGACGCTGACGAACCAGCGCAGGTCCTCGAGGAACTCGGTCGAGGAGGGGGAGACGGTGTGGGATCGGGTCAGGGAGAAGGGGATGCCGTGTTGGGTCAAGTTGCTGCAGGTGGACATTTTGCCGCAAAAGCTATCGCGGCGGTCGGCGATGGTCATCTTGCCCGGCTCGTCGGGGGTGGCCTGCACCAGCACCGGCACGTCCAGGCCGGAGAGGCGCAGGGCCGCGGCGATGGGCCGCTCCTCGCCAAAGTTGGGCAGGCTGATCAGCACGCCGATGATCTCTTCACGGTGCGCCTTGAACAGGGCGGCGCACTTGTCCGCGTCGGCCATCGTTTCCAATGAGCCAAAGTTAGAGTCCTGCGGCGTGAGCATGATGGGCGTGATGCCCTCTGCTTCCAGGATGCGCTGAATCTCCTGGCGGCCGGTGTCGGCCAGGTGGTCGGGGAAAAACCCGCGGTTGCCGATAATAACGCCCAAAACTGGTTTCTTGCCTGTCATATTGATCGCTCCTTTTCGTATACTCGTCCGTTAGTGTAAGAATAGACCACCGCTGAGACGCAGAGGGCGCAGAGATTTGGGAATCAGAGAGCGCGATGCGACACTCGTGTTCAGACAGCCTGACTACTTGTATGGGATTCCTGGCTTTGCAGATTCCTCCAGACCAAGCACAAGGCGCCGGACGCCGTTTTTGAGCGCTGCTACATTGAAATTGATCAATAGCCCTGCCTTCCACCCTCCCAGACGAAGATAGGTCAAGACCTGCGCCTCATGGATCGGCAAGAGCCGCTCTACAGCCTTGACCTCCACTACCACAGCATCGGCTACCAAGAGATCGAGCCGGTAGCCACAATCCAGGTACCGGCCTTTGTACATCACTGGGAGGTCCACCTGACTAGTATATACGACTCTCCTCAGTCCGAGTTCTTGACACAGACATCCTTCATACGCTGATTCCAGGAGACCTGGACCTAGGGCGCGATGCACCTCAATCGCAGCGCCGATGATCTCTCCTGTGATCTGGTTGATGTCCATATTCGTTTGACCTGTCTCGATTACCAATGCTGGAAGCTGGAATAGGTGTTTCATGACGGCATGACGCTTGCGCAAAAGCGATACAAGCAGTGTCGGGGATCTCTTCTTGCCTCTCCTAAACTAGCTCTTTTCTCTGCGCTCTCTGCGTCTCCGCGGTGGATTATCCTACCAGGTCGGCGATGGAATCCAAGACATAGTCGGGCTGGTAAGGGAACTGGGCCAGGCGGGTACGGCTGGTGACGCCGGTAAGGACCAGGGCGGTCTTGGCCCCGGCCTCTCGGCCCATGAGCGTGTCCGTCTCGATCCGGTCGCCCACCACGAGGCAGTCCTCCGCGGCCACGCCCAGCCGTTGCAGCCCGGTCTCCACCATCAGCCGCGAGGGCTTGCCCGCCACCCATTCCACCTTAGCGCCGGTGCAACCCTCCACCGCCCCGATCACCGAGGCGGCGTCGGGCAGCTCGCCGCCCTCGATGGGGCAGGTGCGGTCGGCGTTGGTCGCCACCAGTCGCGCGCCGTGGCGGATGGCGACAAAGGCCTGGTAGAGCTTCCAGTACTCAAAGGTGCGGTCAAAGGAAGCCACCACGT
>JAAYEA010000470.1 GCA_012689325.1 Chloroflexota bacterium | reverse complement strand
GGGCGCGGTGGCCTGGGCGCTGCTGGCGGCCCTGGTCTTGGTCACCCTGGCTTACGACTTTATCACCAACCAACAAGGCCTGGCCAACTCGGCCAAGATCGTCGCCAACGCGCTGACCGTGCTGATCGTGAATGATGCTCCCACCAGCTCGCCGGCGCTGTTGTGGCTGTTCTTGTTCACCTGGTTCGTCGGCGGGCTCTTTGCCCTGAGCCAGACGCCCGCGGCGCGCGCGGAGGATGACAAACCACTGGCCCGGCACCTGACCACGCTGGCGATCTATGTGGGGATCACGCTGGCCGCCTTCCTGGCCTTTGCGCTGCCTCACGCCAGCCGGATTCAGCCGGGCGCCGACGTCGCCCTCGCCATCGGGCCGTATTACGGCGCCGCCTTGGCGCTCCTGTTCATCGTGGCGCTGGCGCTTTGGCGAGAGACGCCGCTGCCCACTCTGGCGCTGCGGCCGGCCACGCGGTGGGTGCAGGCGGCGATGGTCCCGCTCTCCCTCGCCATCTGCGCCGTGCTCATCGTGAACCTCAACCTGGGGATGGTCAAGGCCGACATCTATTACAAGCAGGCCAAGTTCTACGACCAGGCGCAAAACTGGGATATCGCCATCCGGCTGTACCAGGAAGCCATCGATTACGCGCGCGACCAGGACTATTACTATCTCTTCCTGGGCCGCGCCTATCTGGAGAAGGCAACCGCCATCGCGAACGCCGAGCAGCGCGCGCCGTGGTTGGAGCGAGCGCAACAAACGCTCGAGGGAGCCAGGCAATTGAACCCGCTGAACACCGATCACTCGGCCAACCTGGCGCGCCTGCAGCGCACCATCGCCGAGATGACGGACGATCCCGCCGAGCGCGAACAGGCGCTCAGCAGGTCGCTGCAATACTATGAGGACGCCACGGCCCTCAGCCCCAACACCCCCAAGCTGTACAACGAGTGGGGGCTGATCCACGCCATGAGGGGCGACCTGGAAACGGCGCTGACCAAGTTCCAAAAGTCCCTCGCCCTGGATCAGCAATACGAGGAGACGCACCTTTACCTGGGCAACTATTACCTCAACCAGCAGCGCTACGAGGATGCGGAAGACGCCTATCTGAAGGCCCTGGAAATCAAGCCCGACTTGGTGCAGGCGCATAGCGCGCTGGGATACGTCTATTCCAAGCAAGGCAGGCTAGAGGAGGCGGTGAGCGAGAACTTGCAGGTCCTGGCGATATCGCCCGCCGATTATGCGAGCCACAAGAATCTGGCTATACTGTATCAGCAGCTCGGCCGCTACGCCGAGTCCCTGGCGGAGGCCAAGGCCGCGCTGGAGAACGCGCCCCAAGAAGAGCGCTCGGCGCTCGAATCCTTCATCGCGCAGATGGAGAGCCAGCTCAAATCATCCGGAGCCAATTAGGCCCGGGCTATCATCATCACAGGAGGAGCACATCAGATGACCAAACGATCTCAGCGGAAGCGAAGCGACCGGCGGTCCGCGGCCGTCACGCAGCGCGTCGCCAGCGGCGTCCCCAGCAAGGCGGCTGCCCGGACCGAGAAGGAACCAACGCGCAAGAAAAAGCAGGCGCCGCGCAGCAGCACGCCGATCATCATCGGCCTGGCTGTGGCGGCCGTCGTGCTCCTCGCGCTCGTGTGGGCCTTGGTGTGGGGCCCGCTGAGCAAACAGGAGGAAGCCGCGCCCGCTTTGAGCTGGTCCGAGCCGCCGGCCATGGCCCTCGACGCCGCCAAGCAGTATTATGCCACCATCAAGACCGAGATCGGCGACATCAAGATACAGCTTTATGCCGACAAGGCGCCCAAGACCGTGAACAACTTTGTCTTCCTGGCGCGCCAGGGCTACTATGACAACACTACCTTTCACCGGGTGATCGCCGGGTTCATGGCCCAGGCGGGCGACCCCACCGGCACGGGCACGGGCGGCCCCGGCTATACCTTCGAGGACGAGTTCAGCCCCGACCTCAAGCATGACGGGCCGGGCATCGTCTCCATGGCCAACCGCGGCGCGAACACCAACGGCAGCCAGTTCTTCATCACCTACTCGGCGCAGGAGCAACTGGATGGCGCCCACGCCGTCTTTGGCAAGGTGGTGGAGGGCATGGAGGTCGCCGAGTCGCTGACGGTGCGCCAGCCGGACGACGCCAACCCCGCCCCGGCGACCAAGATCCTGACCATCACCATCGAGGAAAGCTAGGAGAACGATGCCATCTGAGGGGATGATCGCGCAGGCCGATGAGACCCTGACGTTAGCCGCACCAGCCCCAGAGCAAAGCGAACCGCCGTCACCAGCGCGAGCCGAGATCGACGTCCCGGCCCGCTGGCGGCGCTGGCTAGCGCTGGCCGCGGCCCTGACCGTCATGGTGCTGGTGATGGTCTTTCGCGACAAGGTCCGCGAGTTCCCTCAATACGGCTACTTGGGCGTCTTTATCTTTAGCCTGCTGAGCAACGCCACCATCATCTTGCCGGTGCCCGGGCTGGTCAGCGTCCTCGCCGCGGGCAGCGCCTTCAACCCCATCGTCGTCGGGTTGGTGGCAGGCATCGCAGAGCCGATCGGGGAGTTGACCGGCTACCTGGCCGGTTACGCTGGCCGCGCGGTCATCGCGGATCACAAGACCTACGCCAGGATCATGGGCTGGATGCGCGGTCACAACTATCTCTCCGGCTACCTGACCATCTTTGTCCTCTCGCTCATCCCCAACCCGCTGTTCGATCTCGCGGGGATCGCGGCGGGCGCGCTCAAGCTGCCCGTGAGCGGCTTTCTGGTCAGTTGCTGGCTCGGCAAGACGCTCAAAGCCATCGGCATCGCCTTCCTCGGCGGCTGGGCAGTCCCGTTTATCGAACGGCTGCTATCTTGACAGTCACGCTGTTCTATGCTACAATAATAGCTCAAGTGAATAGCAAGACGTGGAGCAGGAAGAGTAGGCGTTAGAACGCTGGTAGAGAAGAAGGGTCACCGGCTGAAAGCCCTTCGCAGCATACGCGCCGAACGTCGCCTGGGAGTCGAAGGGCTGAACGGCATGCCTCAGTAGGCCTTTCCGGGGAACGGCCCCGTTATCACCGAGAGGGCAGTTGCGTTCTTATCCGAGCGCGCTGCCAAAAGCGGGGTGGTACCGCGTGAGGGTTATGATCCCTTTCGTCCTTGCACGAAAGGGATCTTTTTTTATTTTTCCAGAGGGGTGAGCGATGAACAAGCCATTCGAGACCAAGGAACTGCCGAAAACCTACGAGCCGCGCAGCTCGGAGGATCGCATCTATGATTGGTGGGAGGAGCAAGGCTACTTCAAGCCGCGCCCGTCTGCCGATGGCTCGCGCAAACCTTTCGTCATCTCGATGCCGCCGCCGAACGTGACCGGCAAGCTGCACCTAGGCCACGCCATCACCGGCGCCATCGAGGACCTGATGATCCGCTACCACCGCATGCTCGGCGACCCCACGCTCTGGGTTCCCGGCTCAGACCACGCGGGCATCGCCACGCAAAACGTGGTGGAAAAGAACCTGGCCGCCGAAGGGCTCGACCGGCACGACCTGGGCCGGGAGAGATTTGTGGAGCGGGTGTGGGAATGGAAGCGCCAGTACGGCGACATCATCACCCGCCAGCAACGGAGGCTGGGCGTCTCGTGCGACTGGGACCGCGAGCGCTTTACCCTGGATGAGGGGCTCTCGCGGGCCGTGCGCGAGGCCTTTGTGCGCCTCTACGAGAAAAAACTGATCTATCGCGGTTCCTACCTGGTGAACTGGTGCCCGCGCTGCGGCACCGCCGTCTCCGACCTGGAGGTGATCCACCAGGATGAATCCACCAAGCTCTGGTACGTGCGCTACCCGCTCCTGCCGCCGGGAGCCAGCGACGCGGGCCATCGCGCCGCTTGGGGCAGCGGCCAATGGGCCGCCGGCGCCACCGAGTACATCCAGGTGGCCACCACCCGGCCAGAGACGATCCTGGGCGATACCGCGGTGGCAGTGAACCCCACGGATAAGCGCTATACCGCGCTGGTGGGCCGCCGGGTGCTCCTGCCCGGCGTGGGCCGCCTCATCCCCATCATCGCCGACGAGGCGGTGGACCCGGCTTTTGGCACCGGCGCCGTCAAGGTGACGCCCGCCCACGACCCCACCGACTATGAGATCGGCCAGCGGCACGGCCTGGCCTCCATCGACGTGATGACCGACGGCGGCGACATGAACGCGCAAGCCGGGCCGTATGCCGGGCAGAGCCGCGCCGATTGCCGTCGCAACATCGTCACAGACCTGGAGCGCGAGGGGCTGCTGGTCAAGATCGTCGACCACGCCCACTCGGTGGGCCATTGCCAGCGCTGCGACGCCGTGATCGAGCCGCGCATCTCGACCCAATGGTTCGTCAAGATCGCGCCCCTGGCCGAGCCGGCGCTGCAGGTGGTGCGCGATGGCCGCATCAAGATCGTGCCGGAGCGCTTCACCCGGGTCTACTATAACTGGATGGAGAACATCCGCGATTGGTGCATCTCGCGGCAGCTCTGGTGGGGGCACCGCATCCCGGTCTGGTATTGCGACGACTGCGGGGCCGAGCTGGCCTCTCGGACGGACCTGACGGCCTGCACCCGCTGCGGCAGCGCGCGCATCCACCAGGACGAGGACGTGCTAGACACCTGGTTCTCCTCCGGCCTGTGGCCCTTCTCGACGCTGGGCTGGCCCGACGACACGGAGGACCTGCGCACCTATTACCCGACGACGGTGATGGAGACGGGCTACGACATTATCTTTTTCTGGGTGGCGCGCATGATCATGCAGGGGCTCGAGATGACCGGGCAATGCCCCTTCGAGACGGTGTACCTCCACGGCCTCATCCGCGCCGAGGATGGGCAAAAGATGAGCAAGTCGCTGGGCAATTCCATCGACCCGCTGGAGGTCATGGACGAATATGGGACCGATGCCCTGCGCTTCACCCTGCTCACCGGCTCCACGCCCGGCAACGACATGAAGCTCGCCATGAGCCGCGTGGAGGCCAACCGCAACTTTGCCAACAAGATCTGGAACGCCGCGCGCTTTGTGCTCGGCAACCTGGAAGAAAAGGCGGCCCCCACGGGTACCTGGGACCCCGGGGCGCTCTCGCTGGCCGACCGGTGGATCATCAGCCGCCAGCACCGCCTGACGCAAGACGTGACCCAGCTGATCGAGGACTACCAGTACGGCGAGGCCGGGCGGCGGATCTACGAGTTCCTTTGGAGCGAGTACTGCGACTGGTATATCGAGATCAGCAAGACCAAGCTATACGGCGAGGATCCCGCCGTCAAGGCGGTGACGCGCCAGGTGTTGATCTATGCGCTAGAGCGGACGCTGCGCCTGCTGCATCCCTACATGCCCTTCCTAACCGAGGAGCTCTGGCAAGCCCTGCCGCACGAAGGGGAGGCGCTGATTATCGCCCCCTGGCCGCAAGCCGGGGCGCTGGATGAGCCGGCGGAAGAGCAGATGGGGCTGGTGATGGAACTGATCCGCGCCATCCGCAACGCCCGCGCTGAATACGAGGTGGAGCCGGGGCGGCGCATCGCCGCCGTCATCGCCGCCGGGGCGCACCGTGGCCTGCTGGAATCGCAGCGGGCCGAGCTAGTGGCGCTGGCCCGCATCGACGAGGCCAAGCTGACCATCGCCGAAACGCTGGCGGCCAAGCCCGCCAAGGCGCTGACCCTGGTGATCGGCGGGGTGGAGGTCTATCTGCCGCTGGCCGAGCTGGTGGACCTGGAACAAGAGGTGGCCCGGCTGGAAGGCGAGCTGGCCAAGACCGCCGGAGAGATCGCGC
This sequence comes from Chloroflexota bacterium, assembly GCA_012689325.1. Taxonomy (GTDB): domain Bacteria; phylum Chloroflexota; class Anaerolineae; order JAAYEA01; family JAAYEA01; genus JAAYEA01. Next base: position 26,955 of record JAAYEA010000470.1, on the reverse strand, counting down.
GGGTGCGCAACCTGTTGGGGAACGCCAACTTTGTGGCCAAAGCCCCGGCGCAGGTGGTGGAGCGCGAGCGGGAAAAGCTGACCACCTATGCGGAGCAGGAAGCCAAGCTCCGCGCCAGGCTGGAGAGCCTCAAGTAGGGGTCAGACGATTCGAGACCATCTGAAGCGAGGGTTTGATACAAGCCCTCGCTTCGTTACTTTTCCAGCCAGAGGGTGGCGATGCCGCCGACCCGCAGCGAGGTCTCGTTATAGAACAAGACGCGCACGTCCAGGCGCAGCCAGACGTTGCCGCGCAGCTTGCCCTCCCAGACGATGGAATCCCCCGTCTTGCGGTAGGCATAGTCCTCGATCCCGCCCAGCTTGGCCCCCCGGTCCTCGTCGCGCTCCTCATAGGAGATCAGCGTGCCCGGGATCATCTCGCCGCGGTCGATGCCATAGGTCACCGGCACGCCGAACTTGATCGGCGACTCGGATTCCACCGGCTGCGCCACCGGCTCGGCGTTGGCGACCTCGATGTCCACCGTGCCGCCGGTGTGGACCGTCTGGTCGGTGAGCAGCAGCAGGCGCAGGCCCAGGTCGAGCTTGACGCCTTCCACCGGCTCGCCCTTCCAGTCCAGCGAATCGCCGGCTTTTTTAAGCGCCCGCTGCCCTTCGATGGTGAACTCGGCCATGCTGTCCGAGAGGCCCACATAGACGATGTCCGTCCCCGTCAGCGTCTCACCCGGCTTGAGCGAGATCTCGGCGGGGCCCTTGTAGGTCAGCGCGCCCGCCGGGGCGCCGCCGCGGAGAAAGCAACCGGCCAGGGCCGCCAAGGCCAGCGCCGCCGCGCCCAAGATAAGCAAGCTCCGAAAACGTCGTATGGATCTCCCCATCACGACATCACCTCCCCAAGCCAGCCCAGGTTTTCCCCGCGGCTGCTTTTATGGTATAGTATAGTCATTCTGGCGGTCAGGGGGCAAATCGCGGCTCTATGCGTCATCTCATTGTCTCGGACATCCACAGCAACCTGGCGGCCTTCGAGGCCGTCCTGGCCGACGCTGGGTCGGTGGACCGCGTCTGGAGCCTCGGCGATGTGGTGGGGTATGGGCCGGACCCCAACGAATGCCTGGAGCGGCTGCGCGGGCTACCACACCTTTCCGTCGCGGGCAACCACGATTGGGGCAGCATCGCCCGGATCGACATCTCGGACTTTAACCCAGAGGCGCAGCACATCTGCCGCTGGACCGGCCAGCAGCTCTCCGCGGACAATCAGGCCTACCTGGCCGGGCTGGCGGAAACAGTGGTCGAAGGCGATTTCACCATCGTGCACGGCAGTCCCCGCTACCCCACCTGGGAGTACCTCGTCTATACCCTGAGTGCGCTGGAGAACTTTGACTATTTCGACACCCGTTTCTGCCTGGTGGGGCACTCGCACGTGCCCATCATCTTTCAGAGTAGAGACGGCACCTGCGATCTGCTGGTTCCCACGCCGGACTCGGTCTGGCACCTAGGCGAGCAGCGGCTGATCATCAATCCCGGGGCGGTAGGCCAGCCCCGCGACGGCGACGAGCGGGCCAGCTATGTCATCCTGGACACCGACCAAGATACCCTCACCTATCGGCGCGTGCCCTATCCCGTCTATGTGACGCAGAAGCGCATGCAGCAGGCCGGCCTGCCGGAGCGCCAGATCTCCCGGCTGGCCATGGGCTGGTGACCGGGGAAAAAGCCTGTACAGGCAAGGAACCGAAGCCTCGATCGCGACGTCTGTAAGAGTGAGAGACACCATACATCGTCGCAACGCTATGTGCGGAGGTAAATCGCGATGAAAACCAAGTATCTGTTGATCTTTCTGGCGCTGCTTGTGGTCCTGGCCGGGTGCGCCGGAGCGCCGCGGACGGCTTCACAAAGTGCGGATGCGCGCCCAGAGTATGCCGTGGTCGAGCGGGAAGTCGTCGCCCAGCCGGCCATGGCCCCGATGGCCACCCCAGCGCCCGGCTATGCCACCGGGGAAGGGGTCGCGGCGGATGCGGACCGCATGATCATCCGCACTGGCAGCCTGGCGCTGCTGGTGGGTGACACCAACAAGGCGATGGAAAGCGTTGGCGGCATCGTCGCCGAGCTGCAGGGCTATATCGTGTCCAGCAACTCGTGGCGGAACAACGAATATGTGAGCGCCAACATGAGCGTGCGCGTCCCCGCCGCCTCCTTCGACGCGGCGATGGAGCGCATCAAGGCCGTGGCCAATGTGGTGAAAAACACCTCCACCTCGGGCGACGATGTGACGGAGGAGTACGCGGACCTGGATGCCCAACTGCGCACCCTGAAGGCCACGGAGAACGAGCTGCTAGAGCTGCTGACCCAGGTGCGCGAGCGCACGGGCAAGGCCGAGGACATCCTGGCCGTCTACCGCGAGCTGACCAACATTCGCTCGCAGATCGAGCGCATCGAAGGCCGGATGCAGTACCTGGGCCGCATGACGGCCATGGCGACCATCAACATCTCGCTGGAGCCGGACATCGTGGATCAGCCGCTGACCTCCGACAGCAAGTGGCGGCCCCAGGCCACCATCGCCAGCGCCCTGAAGCGGCTGGTGGAGACGCTGCAGTTCCTGGGCGGCGCGCTGATCTGGATCCTGCTCTACGTCGCGCCAATCCTGATCCTGATCCTGCTCCCGTTGGTGGCGCTGGTCTGGCTCATCAACCGGCTCCGCCGGAACAAGAAGCAGGCATAAACGCCGTAGGGGCGAGGCACTCCCTGTCAAGCGATACATCGTGCGAGCGCCGCTCAGCGCTGCAAGCACGATCCTGAATAGGTATCGCTGAGGGATGCCTCGCCCCTACTTGTCCTCCCGGATATACGGCACGCCCAGCGCCGCGGGCGCGCCCACCCGCTTGCTAAAGGTCTCCCACCAGGTGATGAACACCAGCACCACGATGGTGAAAAAGTAGGGGAGCATCCCCAAGAAGGAAGCGGGAATGGTGGTCCCGGCGGCCTGCAAGCGGAACTGCACCGCCGTCACGCTGCCAAAGAGCAGCGCCCCCAACACCGCCCGCAGCGGGTTCCACGTCGCAAAGATCACCATCGCCACGGCGATCCAGCCGCGCCCGCCGGTCAGTCCCTCCGCCCAGCCCGGCGTGTAGGCCAGCGAAAGGTGCGCGCCGCCCAAGCCCATGAGCATCCCGCCCACGATGGTATAGAGGTACCGCGTGGCGGTCACGTTCACGCCCATGGCGTCCGCCGTGCGCGGGTTTTCCCCCACGGCGCGCAGGTGCAGGCCCGGCCGCGTGCGATAGAGCCAGAACCAGATCAGCGGCACCAGGAGATACAGCAGGTAGGTCAACGCGTCCGCGCGAAAGAAGGAGCGCCCCAAGACCGGCAGGTCGGACAGAAAAGGCAGGGGCACCCGCGCGAACTTGGGTCCGATCAGGCCAACCAGGGGCTTGCCCGCAGGCCCCAGCCGCTGGCCGAGAAAGCTGGCCAGCCCGGAGCCAAAGATGCTCAGGGCCAGCCCGCTGACCGTCTGATCGGCGCGCAGCGAGACGGTGAGGAAGGCATGGATGGCCGCCAATAGGGCCGCCACCACCATGGCCACCAGCGTGCCCACCACCGCGCTGCCGCTATGGTAGGTCGCCGCAAAGCCGGTCACGGCGCCCATGATCATCACGCCCTCCACGCCGAGGTTCAGGATGCCCGAACGCTCGGTGAGGACCTCGCCCAGCGTGGCATAGAGCAACGACGTGCCCGAACGCACGGTCACCGCCAGGATGGATACCCAAAGCTCCACGTCGAACATGGCTCTATTCCTCCGGAGTGGCCTTGGCGAGCGAAGGCGCGGCGGGCAAGCGAGCCCGGCTGACCCAACGGACGCGAAAGTCGGTCAGGAACGCGCCGCCCAGCATGAAGAACAGGATGGAGCCCTGCAGGATCGACGCCACGGAAGCCGGCAGGCCCATGGTGATCTGGATCTGGTCCCCGCCCACCAGCAAGCCCGCCATCAGGACCGCCACCACCAATACGCCCCCTGGGTTCAGCTTGCCCAGCCAGGCGACGATGATGGCCGTGAAGCCATAGCCCACCGTCAGCCCCTTTTGCAGGCGGTGAGAGATGCCCGCGACCTCGGCCATCCCGGCCAGGCCCGCCAGGCCGCCGCTGATGAGCATCACCAGCAGGATATTGCGCGCTAGGCTGATCCCGGCGTAGCGAGCCGCGGTGGGGTTCTCGCCGATCACGCGGATCTCATAGCCCCACTTGGTGCGGGCGAGGATGAGCCAGATCGCGATGGCGGCCACGATGGCAAAGATGAGCCCCCCGTGCACGCGAGTCCCCTCCCACCGGGGCAGCCAGGCCGCCTGGGTGAAAAGCGCCGACCCGGGAAAGCCGTAGCCCTTGGGGTCTTTCCAGGGGCCATAAAACAGGTATTCGACCCACAACACGGCGATATAGTTCATCATCAGCGTGACGATGATCTCGTTCACCTTCAGATAGGCCTTGAGCAGCGCCGGGATCATGCCCCAAAGCGCCCCGGCCACAAAGCCCGCCACCACCATGAGCGGCAAAAGCAACCAGGAGGGCAGGTTGGGAAAGGCCTGCGGCACGAAAAGCGCCACGCCGCTGGCGGCGAACCCGCCCATGGCCAGTTGCCCCTCCGCGCCGATGTTCCAGAACAGCATCCGGAAGGCCACCGAGACGCCCAGCCCGCAGAGCATCAAAGGGATCGCCTTGACGATGGTCTCGGAGAACTCGTACTTGCCGCCAAAAGCCCCTTTGACCATGGCCACATAGGTTTGCCAAGGATTGGCTCCCGCCAGCGCCAGGATCACCGCGCAGAAAAGCAGCGCGGCCAGGAGAGAGCCCGTGGTGACCAGCAACCCGGCGTACCGGGAGCGTTCGTACCTGCGCTCCAGTTTGAACATGGCCTATCCTCTCTCCTCCGTCAGCGCGGCGCCGGCCTCCACCGCCGTCTGCGATAGCGACCCGGCCATCATCAGGCCGATCTCGTCCAGGCTCGCGTTCTCGGCGTCCACAATGCCCATGACCCGCCCGCCGTGCATCACGGCGATGCGGTCCGAAAGGGCCAGCAATTCGTCCAGGTCCTCGGAGAGCATCAGGATCGCGGCGCCATGCGCGCGCTGCTCCAGGAGCATCCGGTGCACCGCTTCGGTGGCGCCCACGTCCAGTCCGCGGGTGGGGTGCACCGCTACCAGCACCTTGGGCTCCGCCGAGATCTCGCGGGCGAGGATGGTCTTTTGCAGGTTGCCGCCGGAAAGCAGCTTGGCCGCGGTGCTGTGCCCCGGCGCGGCGATGTCATAGAGCGCGATGAGGCCATCGGCGAACTGGTCGATGGAAGAGCGATCCAGGAAGGGGCCGCGCGCGATGGGCGAGCGCCGGTACTTTTTCAGCACCACGTTATCGCTGATGGCCAGGTTCGGCACCAGCCCCATGCCCAGCCGATCCTCCGGCACATGGCTGACCCCGCGATCGATGATCTGGCGAGGGGAGCAGTTGGTCATGTCCTTGGAGCAGATCATCACCTGCCCCTCCTTGCTCGGGCGCAACCCGGTGATCACCTCGGCCAGCTCTTTTTGGCCGTTGCCCGCCACGCCAGCGATGCCCAGAATCTCGCGCTCGCGCACCGCCAGCGAGACGCCGTTCAGCGCGAGGAGGCCCTTGTCATTGGCGGCCTTGAGCCCCACCACCTGTAATAGCGGCTCGCCCGGGGGCAGCGCCTGCTTTTCGGCGCGGAACAAGACCTCGCGGCCCACCATCAGCCGCGCCAGCTCCACCGGCGTGACGGCGGAAGCCTCCACAGTGGCTACCACCCGCCCCTTGCGCAGCACGGTGATGCGATCCGAGATGCTCAGCACCTCTTCCAGCTTGTGGCTGATAAAGACCACCGAGGTTCCTTCGGCCACCATCTGCCGCAACACGGCGAAAAGGTCCGTCACCTCGCCGGGGGTCAGCACCGCCGTCGGCTCATCCAGGATCAGGATCTTGGCCCCGCGATAGAGCATCTTGATGATCTCGACGCGCTGCTGCTCGCCCACCGAGAGCTGCCAGATGCGGGCGCGGGGATCGACTTGCAGACGGTAGCGTTGCGACAGCTCGGCGATCTTGCGCTCCGTGGCGGGGAGGTTGAGGACAAAGCGAGGAGACTCCATGCCCAGGGTCACGTTTTCGGCAACGGTGAGCATGTCCACCAGCATAAAGTGCTGATGGACCATGCCGATCCCCTGCGCGATGGCGTCCCGCGGGGAGCGGAACGTCACCGGCTTGCCGTCCATCAGGATCTGCCCTTCGTCGGGCTGGTAAAAGCCGGAGAGGATATTCATCAGCGTGCTTTTGCCCGCGCCGTTTTCGCCGAGCAGCGCGTGGATTTCCCCCGGCCGCACGTCCAGATCGATGCCATCGTTCGCCTGGACGCCGGGAAAACGCTTGGTGATGCCCACCAGCCGCACAGCCGCTTGATCATGAGATGGCTCGATCGACATGGCTTCCTCACCCTTGGCAAAAGATGTAAGGGAGACCTGAAAGCCGGGTCTCCCTCATGGATGCACTCTCGTTGCAGGCAGCAGCCCCAGTTATTGAGGGATCGATCCCACCACGCCCTCGACCAGCCAGTCGAAAGCGAGCTTGGACTCGTCGGACATGGTGGCGCCAGCAGCCACGCGCTCCTGGCCCTTGTTGTCCTTGATGGGCCCCACAAAGACGTCGAACTTGCCGTCCACGATCTCTTGCTGCTTCTGGGCCACCAGCGTCTTGACGTCCGCCGGGACGAAATCGGCGATGGGCGCCAGCGACAGCAGGCCCTCTTTCAGGCCCCACCAGATCGGCGCGTTGGTCCAGGTGTCGTTCATCACGTCCTGCACGGCCTGCTTGTAATAGACGCCCCAGTTCCACACGGGCGCGGTAAGCAGCGCCTTGGGGGCCACGTCCGGCTGATAGGCGTTGTAGCCGATGCAATAGATCCCATTTTCCTCGGCCAGCTTGTCCGGCTCGGTGGAGTCGCTCTCGCGAGCGATGACATCCGCGCCGAGATCGAGCAAGGCCTGCGCCGCCTCCCGCTCCTTCACCGGGTCAACCCAAGTGTTGATCCATACCGGGTGAACGGTAGCAGCCGGATTGACCGAGCGAGCGCCGAGGGCGAAGGCGTTCATGTTGCGGATCACTTCGGGGATGGGATAGGGCGCGATGTAGCCCATCACGTTCTTCTTGGTCATCTTGCCCGCGACCATGCCGGCCAGGTACCAGCCCTGATAGCCGCGGCCGTCATAGATGCCTGCATTCTCGGCGGTCATGTAGCCGGTGCAGTGCTCAAAGACGGTTTCGGGGAACTCTTTGGCCACTTCGATGACGCTATCCATGTAGCCAAAGCTGGTGGCAAAGATGATGTCGTAGCCCTTCTGGGCATAGTCGCGGATCACGCGCGCGGAATCGGCGCCTTCCGCCACCAACTCGCTGTAGGCGGTCTCGACGCCCAGTTCCTTTTCCAGGTACAGCCGCCCCTGGTCATGAGCATAGGTCCAGCCCATGTCGCCCGTAGGGCCGACATAGATGAAGGCAACCTTGGGCTTTTCCGCCGCGGCGCCAGCAGCCACCGGCGCCTGCTTGGGCGCCTCGCCGACAACGCCTTCCACGAACCACTCAAAGCTCAGCATCTCGGCATCGGTCAGCGCCGAGCCAGCGGGAACGGCGAGTTGGCCGCCCTGGCCGTTGAAAGGCCCCTGAAAGACGTCCCAGGTCCCTGCCAGGATCTTGGTCTCGTACTCTTTGACCAGCGCCTTCACATCCTCGGGAACCCGAGGGCTGAAGGGAGCCAGCACCGCCACGCCCTCTTTCATGGAGCCCCAGTACTGCTCGGACTTCCAGGTGCCGTCCATGATTGCCTTGACGCGGGAGATATAGTACGGGCCCCAGTTCCACATGGGGCTGGTCAGCACGGTATCGCCGACGAACTCGCCCATGTTCGAGTCATAGCCGATGCTCAGCGCGCCGCGCTCTTGGGCAGCCTTTTGCGGCTCGGTGGTGTCCTGGTGCTGCGCAATGATATCACAGCCGGTATCCAGCAGGCCCTCGGCCGCCTCGCGCTCCAGCGCGGGATCGTACCAGGTGCTGGTCCAGACCACATGCACGGTGGCGTTGGGGTTCGCCGTGCGCACGCCGCGGGTGAAGGCGTTGATGCCGCGGATCACCTCGGGGATGGGGAAGGCCGCCACGTAGCCGATCTTGTTGGACTTGGTCATCTTGCCCGCCACCAGGCCCGACAGGAACCGCGGCTGGTACATCCGGCCGAAATAGGTGGATAGGTTATCGGCGACCTTGTAGCCGGAGCAGTGCTCGAAATAAGTGTTGGGGAACTCGGCAGCGACCGCCGCCGTGGGATCCATATAGCCAAAGCTGGTGGTAAAGATGATATCATAGCCCTTCTGGGCATAGTCGCGGATGACGCGCTCGGCGTCCGCGCTCTCGGGCACGTTCTCGATAAAGGCCGTCTCGATGCCCAATTCTGCTTCCAGCATCTTGCGGCCGCGATCGTGCTCATAAGTCCAGCCCATGTCGCCCGCGGGGGCCACGTAGACGAAGGCCGCTTTGACCTTGTCCGCCGTGGTCGGGGCTGCGGTGGGTTGGGCGGGGGCGGTAGTGGGCTGGGCCTGCGCTTGTGGCGTAGCCGCCGGGGCTGCGGTCGGGGTCTGCGTGTTGCAGGATGCCAGCAGCATCGCCACAACAAGCATCAAGATGATAGGCAGCGCCAATCTCCTGCTCATGGGATATCTCCTCCTCAGATTCGATCCTGAAAAAGACGAGTGACCGATTTGCACAGCATGACTTGCACAGACCCCGTGCTAGAGAGGCGTCGTTGCTCGACAGGTTGTACCCAGGCTCTCTACCTGCCCACCTCCTGTTCATCTCGCCAGCCGACTAGGAGCATCACAGACTGTACGACTATACCACGAATCCGCCCCAATGTCAATGTAACCGAAAAAGGAACCACGGCTTGTGCAAAGTCAGAAAGCACCTTGGCGCACCGCCCCGCACGGCGATAAAGTCGCCGTGCTACACCACCGCGCCCGATGGAATCGGGCTTCTGGGGCCTCCGCGGCGTGGAATCCGAAGCCTGACTTCATCAGGCGCAGCCCCGGCATTCCATGCCGCCGTAGCTCGGCGAGTTCATCGCCGAGCGCGACTTTGCACAAGCCCTGAAAAGGAACGCAGCCAGTCCCTGGCGAGACTGGCTGCGAGTGCAGGCTTGTCAGAGCGGTCACGCCGCCCGGATGCGCTCGGCGATCAGCTCGCCCGTCCGGCGCGTGCCGGTTAGCTTCATGCCCTCGGACATGACATCGCGGGTGCGATAGCCGTCGGCCAGGTATTGGGCCACGGCCCCTTCCACGGCGACCGCTTCCTTCTCCAGCCCCAGCGAGTACCGCAGCATCATGGCCGCGCTGAGGATCGTGGCGATGGGGTTGGCCACGTCCTGCCCCGCATACTTGGGCGCGGAGCCGTGGATCGGTTCGTAGAGCCCCAACGTCCCGCTGCCCAGGGAGGCGGAGGGGAGCATGCCCATGGAGCCCGCCAGCATGGAAGCCTCGTCGGTCAGGATATCGCCAAACATGTTGCCCATGACCAGCACGTCAAAGCTGGCGGGCTGCTTCATCAGATACATGGCGCAGGCGTCCACCAGGATGACCTCGTACTGGATCTCGGGGTGCTGATCGGCCACCCGCTGGGCGGTTTCGCGCCAAAGGCGGCTGCACTCGAGCACGTTGGCCTTGTCCACGGAGGTGACCTTTTTGCGCCGCTGAGCCGCCAGCCGGAAGGCCCACTGCACCACCCGGTCGATCTCGGGGGTGGTATAGGACATGGTATCCACGGCCCGCTCGCCATAGCTATAGGTCCGGCGGAAGCGAGGCTTGCCGAAATAGATGTCGCTGGTCAGTTCGCGGACCACCAGCAGATCGACGCCCTGCAGCAGCTCGGCGCGCAGCGGCGAGACGTGATACAGCTCGGGCCAGCACTTGACCGGGCGCAGGTTGGCGTAAAGGTCCAGCCCCTTGCGCAAGGCCAGCAACCCCTGCTCCGGGCGCACCTTGGCGCGGGGATCGTCCCACTTGGGGCCGCCCACCGCGCCCAAAAGCACCGCATCGCTGGCCTTGCAGAGCGCGAGGGTCTCCTTGGAGAGGGCTGTGCCCTCGGCGTCGATGGCCGCGCCGCCGATATGGGCCTCTTGATAGGCGAAACTGTGGCCAAAGGTCGTGGCTACCTGGCCCAGCACGTCCACGGCGGTCTTGACGATCTCGGGGCCGATGCCGTCGCCCGGCAGCAGCGTGATCTGGTAGCTCATTTTCTCTCCTTCAACTGCTCTTTGGTGTACTCGACCAGCCCGCCCGCGCGGATGAGATCGAGCATGAATGGCGGAAAAGCCTCCGCATGAAAGACGGCGCCGGTATCCACGTTGCGGATCGTGCCGGTCTCCAGCTCGACCTCCAGAGTCTGCCCGGCTTGGGTGCCATCCACCGCGGCGGGGCATTCGAGGATCGGCAGGCCGATGTTGATGGCGTTGCGGAAAAAGATGCGCGCAAAGCTCTTGGCGACCACACAGCTCACCTGGGCGCCCTTGAGCGCCAGGGGCGCGTGCTCTCGCGAAGAGCCGCAGCCAAAGTTGTTGCCCCCCACCACGATATCCCCAGGCTTGACCTCTTGGACAAAACTGAGGTCGATGTCCTCCATGCAATGCTCTGCCAACTCGGCGGCGGTGGACATGTTCAGGTAGCGCGCCGGGATGATGGCGTCGGTATCCACGTTATCGCCGTACTTCCAAACTCGCCCTTTTAGCTTCATCTGCCTCGCTCCTGTCCTATAACTCGTCCGGCCCGCCGATGCGCCCCAAAACCGCGCTGGCCGCGGCCACCGCAGGCCCCGCCAGATAGACCTCGCTTTGGGGATGCCCCATGCGGCCCACAAAGTTGCGGTTCGTGGTGGAGACGCAGCGCTCGCCCGCCGCCAGGATGCCCATGTGGCCGCCCAGGCAGGGGCCGCAGGTGGGCGTGCTCAAGACCGCGCCCGCCTGGACAAAGATCTCGGCCCAGCCGTTGCGCACGGCCTGCAAATAGATCTGCTGCGTGGCGGGGATGATGATGCAGCGCACATCGCGCGCCACCTGTCGGCCATTGAGCAACATGGCGGCGACCTCCAGGTCCTCCAGGCGGCCATTGGTGCAACTGCCGATCACCGCCTGGTCGATGGGCACCTGGCCCACCTGGCTCAGCGGCCGCGCGTTGCTGGGCAGGTGCGGGAAGGCGACCTGCGGCTCCAGCTTGGTCACGTCGTACTCGATGACCCGCGCATAGGCAGCATCGGGGTCGCTGCGATAGATGGTGTAGGGCTGGTCGGTGCGCCCCTTGAGGTATTGCACCGTCTTGTCGTCCACGTTGAACAGCCCCGCCTTGCCGCCGGCCTCGATGGCCATGTTGGACATGGTCAGGCGGCCATCGACGGAGAGCTGGCCCACGGCCTCGCCGGTGAACTCCATCGCCATATAGAGCGCGCCTTCCACGCCGATGTCGCCGATGGTGTGCAAAATGAGGTCTTTGCCGCCGACCCACTTGGGCAGCCGCCCCTTATAGACGAACTTGATCGTCTGCGGGACCTTCATCCAGATCTGGCCGGTGGCCATGGCCACGGCGATATCGGTGGAGCCCATGCCCGTGGCAAAGGCGCCCAGCGCGCCATAGGTGCAGGTGTGCGAATCGGCGCCCACCACCACCTCGCCGGGACGCACCAGGCCCTGCTCCGGCAGCAGCGCATGCTCGATGCCCATCCGCCCCACCTCGAAATAGTGAGCGAGCTCTTGGCTGCGCGCGAACTCGCGCATCTGCTTGCACTGTTCCGCCGACTTGATATCCTTGTTCGGCGCGAAATGGTCCGGCACCAGGACCACCTTCTCGGGGTCAAAGACCTTCTCGACGCCCAGCCGCTTGAACTCGCGGAGCGAGATGGGGGCCGTGATGTCGTTGGCCAGCACCAGGTCCACCGGGATCTGCGCGAGCTGGCCCGCCTTGAGCTTTTGTCCCGCATGTTTGGAGAGGATCTTTTCCGACATGGTTTCGCCCATGTTTGGCTCCTTCTAGCCGCAGGATTGGCGCTGCGGCGCGATGTCTATGCTGTCGGCGCCCCGTTCCCGTTGCGCCCGTTGCCCAGCGCCTCTTTGCGGATCCAGAGCAGCTTGTTCAGGGCGTGCATATAGGCCTTGGCCGCCGAGACCACGATATCGGTGTCAGCGCCATAGCCGCTAAACACGGTGGGCAGCGACTTGGCCTCGACGCCCGTCCAGTCGGCCTGGATGCGTACCGCCGTCTTGCCCACGGCATCCATGCCCTCCGAGATGGCGTCGATGGAGAACTCGGCGAGCTTGTTGGGCACATTCACGATGCGGTTGATCGCCTTGTACATGGCGTCCACCGGGCCATCGCCGTGATCGGCGTCGCAAAGCACCACCCCGTCGTCCCGGCGCAACTGGACCGTGGCCGTGGGGATGGCGTGATCGCCGCAAGTCACCTGAAGGTACTCGAGGGTGTAGGTGGGCTTGAAAAGCTTCATCTCGTCGGCGACGATGGCTTCCAGATCGCGGTCGTTGATGGTCTTTTTCTTGTCGGCCACGTCCAGGAAGCGCTTATAGATCTCCTCGAACTGCCCCTCCTCGGTCAACAGATAGCCGAGCTGCTCCAGGCGATGGCGCAGCCCGTGGCGGCCGGAGCGCGCCGAAAGGATGATCTCGGAATCGGGCACGCCGATGTCGCGCGGGTTGATGATCTCGTAGGTGGTGCGCTCCTTGAGCACGCCATCCTGGTGGATGCCGGAGGAATGGGCAAAGGCGTTGGCGCCGACGATGGCCTTGTTCGGCTGCACGGGGATGCTGGTCAGCTCGCTGACCAGGCGGCTCAGGGCATAGATCTGGGTGGTGTCGACGGTCGCCTCGACCCCGTAAAAGTCCTTGCGTGTGCGGAGCGCCATCACCGTCTCTTCCATGGCGGTGTTGCCCGCGCGCTCGCCAATGCCATTCACCGTGCACTCGATCTGGCGCGCCCCGTTGACCACCCCGGCCAGCGAGTTGGCGGTGGCCATGCCCAGGTCGTTGTGGCAATGCACCGAGATAGTCGCCTTCTCGATGCCGCGCACGTTTTCCTTGATCCCCTTGATCAACGCGCCCCATTCCTGCGGCGAGGTGTAGCCGGTGGTATCGGGGATGTTCACCACCGTGGCTCCCGCGGCAATGACCGCCTCCAACACCTGAAAGAGATAAAGGGGATCGGCCCGCCCCGCGTCCTCGGCGTAATACTGCACATCCTCCACAAACTGCTTGGCGTACTTGACGGCCCAGACGGCGCGCTCCAGGGCCTGCTCGCGCGTCATGCGCAGCTTGTACTGGAGGTGCGACTCGGAGACGCCCAGGCCCGTATGGATGCGCGGTCGCGCGGCGCCCTTGAGCGCCTCCGCCGCCGCATCGATATCCTCCTTGCGCGCGCGGGTCAGCCCGCAGATGGTGCAGTTGCGGATCTCTTGCGAGATCAGTTGCACCGCCTTGAGATCGCCGGGGGAGGAAATGGGAAAGCCAGCCTCGATAATGTCCACGCCCAAACGCTCCAGGGCGCGGGCAATGGTCACCTTTTCGTGAATGGTCAGCGCGGCGCCGGGAGATTGCTCCCCATCGCGCAGGGTGGTGTCAAAGATTTGTACCTTGTCCATGGGTCTCCTATCTCACTCCTGTCTTGCCTTCGAGAACGCAACGCTTCGCTTCGACGATCAAGCTCGGCAAGGCCATCCTCTGTCACGACCACCACCCCCTTCGACCCAGATATCGCCACGCAGCCCGGTTATACGGGCTGCGTGGCCAGATATGACGTGATCCAACCTAGTCAACCGTCTTGGGGTTCAGCCAAGGCATCATGGCGCGCAGCTTGGCGCCCACCTTTTCGATGAGCAACTCGCGCTCGCGGCGGTGCATGAGGTTAAAGCTGGGCCGCCCCGCCATGTTCTCCAGGATCCACTTGTTGGCGTAGGTGCCCTCCTGGATCTCTTTGAGCATCTTGCGCATCTCGGCGCGGGTGGCGTCGGTGATGATGCGCGGGCCGCCGGTATAGTCGCCATGCTCGGCGGTGTCGCTGACCGAGAAGCGCATATAGGAGAGGCCGCCCTGCTGGATGAGGTCCACGATGAGCTTGAGCTCGTGCAGGCACTCAAAGTAGGCGATCTCGGGCTGGTAGCCAGCCTCGACCAACGTGTCGAACCCGGCCTTGATCAGCGCCGTCGCGCCGCCGCAAAGCACGGCCTGCTCGCCAAAGAGGTCGGTCTCGGTCTCTTCGGCAAAGGTGGTCTCGATGACGCCCGCGCGGGTACCGCCGATGCCCCGAGCATAGGCCAGCGCCAGGTCCTTGGCGTGGCCGGTGACGTCCTGATAGACCGCCAGCAAGGAGGGCACGCCGCCGCCTTCCACATAGACCTCGCGGACGCGATGGCCCGGCCCCTTGGGCGCGATCATGGTGACGTCCACATCCGCCGGAGGCACGATCTGGCTATAGAGGATGTTGAAACCGTGGGCGAACATGAGCATCTTGCCAGCCTTGAGCCCCGGCGCGATCTCGTCGCGATACACGACGGGCTGCACATGGTCGGGCAGCAAGATCATGATGATATCCGAGGTCGCCGCCGCTTCCTTGACGGGCATGACCTTGAGGCCCGCCGCCTTGGCCTGATCCCAGGACTTGCCGCCCGGACGCAGGCCCACCACCACGTTGCAGCCGCTGTCCTTGAGGTTCAGCGCGTGAGCGTGGCCCTGGCTGCCGTACCCGATAACGGCGATCTGCTTTTTCGCCAACAGCTTGAGGTCGGCATCCGCATCATAGTACATCTTCATCTTGACTTCTCCTCTCGTGATCGGGGCGTGAATTGCCTCGCGGTTATGTGTCGCAAGCAGCTCGGATTGGGCTGCTTGGTTACTACCCTTTCTCCGCGCCGTTGCCGCTGACGCCGCGCAGCATGGCCACCCGCCCCGTGCGCACCATCTCTTTGATGCCAAAGGGCCGCAGCAGCCGGCAGAGCGCATCCACCTTGTCCTCGGTGCCCGTGATCTCGATGGTCACCGATTCGCGGGTCAGGTCCACGATCTTGGCCTCAAAGACCTCGGCAAACTGGATGATCTCGGCGCGGGTGGAGGCATTGGCCTGCACCTTGATCAGCGCCAGCTCGCGGATCACCGTCTGCTCGTCGGTCACGTCGGTGATCTTGGTGACGTTGACCAGCTTGTAGAGTTGCTTGATCACCTGCTCCAGGACCGCGTCGTCGCAATTCACGACGATGGTCATGCGCGAGATCTCGGGGGTCTCGGAATGCCCGACGGTGAGGCTTTCGATGTTGAAATTGCGGCGGCGGAAGAGGCCCGCCACGCGGGTCAGGACGCCCGGCTTGTCCTCGACCAGGGTCACCAGGGTGTGTCTCATGCTTGCACCTCCTCAGGAGCGCCGTCCTGGAGCGCAGGCTTGGGCCGGCGCATCATCTGCGAGATCGAGTCGCCAGGCCTCACCATGGGATACACGTTCTCCTCTTGCACCACCCGAAAGTCGATCAGGGCCGGGCCGGGGTGCTCCAGCGCCTGGCGGATGGCGGGGGCCGCCTCGGCTTTTTCCGTCACGCGCAGGCCCAGGATGCCGTAGGCCTCGGCGAGCTTGACAAAATCGGGGCCGGAGAGCGGCGTGCCGGAATAGCGCCCCTCGAAGAAGAACTGCTGCCATTGGCGCACCATGCCCAGGTAGCCGTTGTTCAGGATCGCGATCTTGATGTTGAGCTTCTCCTGGGTGATCGTAGCCAGCTCCTGGATGTTCATCTGGATGCCGCCGTCGCCGGCGATCACCCAAACGGGGTCATCGGGGCGGCCGATCTTGGCGCCCATGGCCGCGGGCAAGGCAAAGCCCATGGTCCCCAGGCCGCCGGAGGTCAGCAGCGTGTTGTTGCGGCGATGGACATAGTACTGCGCCTCCCACATCTGGTTCTGGCCCACGTCGCTGACGATGAGGGCGTTGCCTTCCGTCTGTTCCGAGATGGCGCGGACCACATATTGCGGGAAGAGGGCGTCAGACTCGCGGGAGAGGATGTCGTGGCCCGCCGCATCGGCGCGCCAATGGGCGATGCGCGCCAGCCACTCGGGGTGATTGGTCGGCTGGGCCAGGCGAACCATGGTCTCCAGCACGTTCCGGGCGTCGCCCACCACCGGCACGTCCACGCGCACGTTCTTGCCGATCTCGGCAGGGTCGATATCGATGTGGATCACCTTGGCCCGCGGGGCAAAGGTCGAGATGGAGCCCGTGTCCCGATCGCTAAAGCGCATGCCTATCACCACGATCAGGTCCGCATCCTGCACCGCCTGGTTGGCGTAAGGCTGCCCGTGCATGCCGATCATGCCCAGGGAGAGCGGGTGATCCTCGGGGAAACAGCTCTTGCCCAGCAGCGTGGTGACCACGGGGATATCGGCCTTGACCGCCAGCTCCATCAGCTCGGCCTCGCCCCTGGCGATGGTCACACCGTGCCCGGCGATGAGAATCGGGCGCTCGGCCTGGTCGATGAGTTGGGTCGCCATCCGGACCTGCCGATCATGGCCCCGCAAGGTGGGGCGGTATCCGGGGAAGTGGACCTCCTCGGGATACACGTACTCGGTCTGCGCCACCTGGACGTCGGCGGGGATGTCGATCAGCACCGGACCGGGCCGCCCCGTCCGCGCGATGTGGAAAGCCTCCTTGATGGCCTCGGCCAGGTCCCGCACGTCGGTCACCAAATAGTTGTGCTTGGTGATGGGCAGCGTGATGCCAGTGATATCCGTCTCCTGAAAGCTGTCGCGCCCGATATCGGGGGTGGCGACCTGACCGGTGATGGCCACAACCGGCGATGAGTCCATATAGGCCGTGGCCAGGCCGGTCACCAAGTTGGTGGCGCCGGGCCCAGAGGTGGCGATGCAGACACCGACCTTGCCCGTGGCCCGCGCATAGCCGTCGGCGGCGTGGGCCGCGCCCTGCTCGTGGCGGGTCAGCACGTTGTGGATCGGGTACTCGGTCAGCCGGTGGAAGAGATGGATCACCTTGCCGCCCGAGATGCCAAAGGTGACCGTGACCCCCTCTTTCACCAGGCTGGCCCACACGATGCTCGCTCCATCCAGCTTCACGGTGTCGCTCCTCTCTTCTGGTCGCGGCCCAAGGTCATCCGCGCTGGATCAGTCATCGGTGAACACCGCGCCCGTGCTGGCGGAGGTCACCATCTTGGCATAGCGCTTGAGGTAGCCGCGGGTGATCTGGCTGCGGAAAGGCGGCAAGGCCGCCAGCCGGCGCGCGATCTCGGCCTCGGGCACGTCCAGGCTCAGTTTATAGTGGGGGATATCGATGTGAATGATGTCGCCATTTTGCACGGCGGCGATGGGGCCGCGGGAGGCCGCCTCGGGCGAGATGTGGCCGATGGCCGCACCGCGGGTCGCCCCGGAAAAGCGCCCATCGGTGAGCAGCGCCACGGCGGAATCCATGCCCATCCCCGCCAGCAGCGAGGTGGGCGTCAGCATCTCGCGCATGCCCGGGCCACCGCGCGGCCCTTCATAGCGGATGACCAGCACGTCGCCCGGCTGGAACTGCCCGGCCATGATGGCCTGGGTGGCCAACTCCTCGTTATCGAACACCCGCGCCGGTCCGGAATGCACCAGCATATCCGGATGGACCGCGCCGCGTTTGACCACGGCGCCTTCGGGGGCCAGGTTGCCAAAAAGGATCGCCAGCCCGCCGGTGGCCGAGTAGGGTTGCTGTGGCGAGTGGATCACGTTGCGGTCCACCACCCGCGCCTGCGCATAGTTTTCCGCCGCGGTCTGGCCGGTGACGGTCATGGCGCTCCCCTCCAACAGCCCCAGGCCCGCGACCTCGTGCATCACGGCGGGGATGCCGCCGGCCACGTGCAGGTCTTCGAGGTGGTGCGCGCCCGACGGGCTGATCTTGCAGAGGTGCGGCGTGCGGTTGCTGATCTCGTTCAGCTCGGAGAGGGACATGGCGACGCCGGCCTCGTGGGCGATGGCCAGGCAGTGCAGCACCGAGTTGGTGGAGCCGCCCAGGGCCATATCCACCACCATGGCGTTATGAAAAGCCGCCGGGGTCAGGATATCGCTGGGACGGATATTCCGGCGCAACAGCTCCATGATCTGCATGCCGGCTTGCTTGGCCAGCCGCAAGCGGCCCGCATCCACGGCGGGAATGGTGCCGTTGCCCGGGAGGGCCATGCCCAGCACCTCGGAGAGGCAGTTCATGGTATTGGCGGTAAAGAGGCCCGAGCAGGAGCCGCACCCGGGGCAGGCCTGACATTCCACCTCGGCCAGCTCTTCGTCGGTCATCTTGCCCGCCTTGACCGCGCCCACCGCCTCAAAAACGCTGTTCAGGTCCACCACCTTGCCGCCCATGTTGCCGGCGAGCATCGGCCCGCCGCTGACGACGATGGTGGGGACATTGAGCCGCGCCGCGGCCATGAGCATGCCGGGGATGATCTTGTCGCAGTTGGGGATCAGGACCAGGGCATCAAAGGCGTGCGCCTCGGCAACGATCTCGACCGAGTCCGCGATCAGCTCGCGGCTGGCCAGCGAGTACTTCATGCCGGGGTGGTTCATGGCGATGCCGTCGCACACGCCGATGGTGGAGCACTCGAAGGGCGTGCCACCCGCGATGCGGATGCCGGCCTTGACCGCCTCGGCGACCTTGTTCAGGTGCATGTGCCCGGGGATCGTCTCATTGTACGAATTGACCACCCCGATAAAGGGCCGGTCCATTTCCGCTTCGGTCAAACCCAACGCCCGCAACAGCGAACGATGGGGCGCCCGTTCCACACCGCGCTTGACAGCATCGCTTCTCATCTTGTCCACCTCTGCCCCTCCTGAGCGTGATAGGCCCCCGAAAAAACACACGCCTCTGAACGCGCGACAGGTGCTCGCGTGCAAAGGCGTCATTGCGCTCGATTTGGCCTCGGGCCTTGGCCCCCGGCCTCCTCCTGGCCGCAGATGATCTTGCAGTCAGCGGGATCATCCGAGATCCCGTATATGGGTCGTGTCCCAGGCCCCACGGGCAGCCCTCCCGCCCGCAAGTATCAAAAAAGCCTCCCGGTTGGGAGGCTTTGTCTGCATATACCTGGGCCTTCTCTGGCCTTAGGCCCGAACCTGACTCCCAACCGCGCATGGCCCCTCAATAATGAGGAGCGTAACCAACAAGAGGCTAATAAGCGCCGCGTTGAGAATCAGGCTGTAAAACATCTGCTGTATCCTTTTCGGATTTGTCGCTACTATACCATAGTTTCGCGTTCCTGTCAATATCGCTTTTCCGCTTTTGCGGGGCTTGTGCTAGAATGGGCCAGATACCCTCGCTGAGGAGAGAGTCCATGCGCTTTCCAAGATCCTGTGGCCTCCTTTTGCACCCCACCTCGCTGCCGGGGCGCTTTGGCATCGGCGACCTGGGCGCGGCGGCGTACCGGTTCGCCGATTGGCTCGCCCGCGCCGGGCAGTCCCTCTGGCAGGTCATGCCCTTGGGGCCGACCGGCTATGGCGATTCGCCCTACCAATGCTTCTCCGCCCTGGCGGGCAATCCGCTCCTCGTTAGCCCGGACAAGCTCGTCGAGGATGGCTACCTCTCCCAGGCGGATCTACAGGATGTCCCCGCGTTTCCCACGGACCGGGTGGACTATGGGCCGGTGATCGGGTACAAAGCTACGCTCCTCGAGCGCTCCTTCGCCTGCTTCCAGGGCCGGGCCACGGAAGGGCAGCGCCACGCCTACGACGGATTTTGCCGCGAGCAGGCGGGCTGGCTGGATGATTTCGCCCTCTTTATGGCCCTCAAGAAATACCACGGCGGCGCCGTCTGGAACACCTGGGCGCCGGACATCGCCACCCGCCAGCCGGGGGCAATCGCCTATTGGACCGCGACCCTGCGCGAGGCCATCGACCGGGAAAAGTACAACCAGTTCCTCTTTTTCCAGCAGTGGCGGGCCCTCAAGCGCTACGCCAACGACAGAGGCTTGCGCATCATCGGCGATATACCCATCTTTGTGGCCTATGATAGCGCCGATGCCTGGGCGCATCCCGACATGTTCTATTTCGACGCCCAGGGCTCCTCCACGCACGTCGCCGGGGTGCCGCCGGACTATTTCAGCCCCACCGGCCAGCTTTGGGGCAACCCCCTGTATCGCTGGGACCTGATCGCGCAGCGCGGCTTTGGCTGGTGGATCGACCGCTTTCGCATGATGCTGACGATGGTGGATATCGTGCGGCTGGACCATTTCCGGGGGTTTGAGGCCTATTGGGAGGTGCCCGCCGGGGAGCCGACCGCCATCAACGGGCGATGGGTGAAGGGGCCAGGCGCGGCGCTCTTCGAGGCGGTGGAGCGCGCCCTGGGCCACCTGCCCATCATCGCCGAGGACCTGGGGCTGATCACGCCCGAGGTCACGGCGCTGCGCCACCGCTTCCAACTGCCGGGGATGAAGGTGCTGCACTTCGCCTTTGGCGGCGACCCCGACCACGAGTATCTGCCCCACAATTATGAGCCGAACTGCGTGGTCTACACCGGCACGCACGACAACGACACCACCATCGGCTGGTTCGCCACGCGCCCGCCCGAGGAAAAGCGGGCCATCCAGGAATACCTCGCGCGCGACGGGCACGACATCGCCTGGGACCTGATCCGGCTGGCCTATGGCTCCGTGGCCGAGACGGCCATCGCGCCGCTGCAGGACGTGCTGCGACTGGGCGGCGAGGCGCGCATGAACATGCCGGGGCGGCCTGGCGGTAACTGGACCTGGCGCTATCGCCCCGAGATGCTCACCGACGAGATCGGCCGCCAGCTTGGCGACATGGCCCGCATCTACGGGCGGCTGCCGAAGAAGGAAGCCTAACCAAAAGCGCTCCGGGGTCCAGCGGATCCCGGAGCGCTTTCGTTTTGGGTCTACTCTGCCGACATCTGCCGGCGGACCAGCGCGAACCCCAACGCCGAGATAGCGATCACCAGGATCGCCACCAGCGAGCCGATGTTCTTTTTGACAAAGGCACCCAAGGAGGCTTGCTCCTCCGGCGCGGCGGCGGATTCCGGCTCCAGCGCGGCTGCATTCGGAGCGCCCAGCGCCTCGGGAGCGGCTGGCGGGGTATCGGAGGGCGGCGGGGCCCCGGTGGGCGCGGCAGCTCCCTCGGACGGCGTGGTGGACGGCGGCGGCACCGCCGTCTGCGGTGCCGTGGACGGCAGCGTCGCCGTCTGCGGCGGCGTGGACGTCTCGGTTGGCGCCGCCGGGGGCTCACCGGTGCGTGGCGCCGCCGTCGCGGGTTGGGTCGGAACAGCCGCATTGGTGGGGGTCGCGGTTTCGTCGCGGCGCGGCAGCGGCGTATTCGTCGGTATGCGAGGCGCCAGCGTTGCGCTCGGGCTCGGCGTCCAGGTGGGCGTCAGGGTCGGCGTGGGCGTCGGCGACGGCGTGAACGAAGGCTCCTCGGTGATTCCAGGATAGGCCTCAGAGTCATCGGTCGGCGGAGGGACCGGGGTCTCGGTGCGCGTGGCGGTGGGGGTCGCCGTCGCCGCGCCGGTGGAGGTGGGCGTGGGCGTGTTGCCCTCGATGGCCACGGCGCAGCCCAGCAGGCTCAGGCCCAGGATTTGCCCGCTGCTGGTGACCTTGTTGCTGAAAAAGCGGTCATCCTCCACGAACTCGATCGCGGTCCCCGGCGTGATGTCCACAGCCTGGAAACGCACGAGAAAGACCTCGATGGCGCCGCTGGGCGGCGTGCCGAAAAGCTTGCCCGCCGCATAGCTGATCCGCCCCTCGCTGTTGCTAAAGCGATCAGGCAGGTTCGACGGCGCGGGCAGCAGGTCGCTGAGGTCATTCCGAGCGATGATCTCGAGCACCCGCACGTGGTCTGGGTCAAAGCCCAGCGTCACCTGCGCGCCATCGACGGGCGTGGCGCCGCTCTCGATCACCACCAGCAGCTCGAACTCTTGGCCGTACTCGAGCGTCAGGACCGTGGGCTGCAGCGACATGCTCACGGTAGCCTGCGCCAGCGGCCGCGCCCAGGCAGCCTGCGCGCTCCACGATCCCAATAGCAGCACCAGCAAGCACACAACGAGCGAACGTCTCATGACTCCCTCAGAAATCGCCGGCGGTCCGCCTGTGGCGGCGCCGGGTGAATCCACAATGGGGCATTCCGCGCCGGATCAACTTTTTCCAGCGGACGCTAGTATACACCCACTGGCGCTTCGGCACAAAGCCCGCGGCCCGACCTCGCTTTTCCTCCCATGTTGCCCTGGCGTATAATGCGCCTATCCGTCGATGCGAGGTCGGGAACGTGGCAGACTGGGCGCCGCAAGAGGAAAACGAGCAGCGCGTGCTGGTGGTGATCATGAACAGCCCGCGCGATTTCGCCCTGCTGCAGGGCCAGGGTTGGTACCGCATCCCCGTGGCCCGGGCGCCGCGCCAGCTTGCCGCCGATTTCCTGGCCTTTTACCAGACCCGCGCCTTTCCCGAGGAGCGCTGGACCATCGCCTATTACGCGCCCGTCCAGCGTTACCAGATCGTCCGGCGCGTCGACCTGTTGCCCAACGAAGCCGACCACCCCCGCGCGGGCGACACCTACTACAAGATCGAGGTGGGGCCGCTGCACCGGCTGCCCAAACCGGTGCCCAGCGCCAAGCTGCGCCGGATCACCTTTATCCCCACCACGCTGGGGCGGCTGCTGCGGGCTCAGGACATCAGCGACCTATGGGAAGGGCCGCCCTCGGCGCGCATGCTATGGGAGGCGCTGCAAGCGGCGGGCATCGAGGCCGAGCGGGGCTACGAGCTGCGCGAGGGGCGGGCCAGCTATCGGCTGGACCTGGCAGTCATCTGTCAGCGCGGCAGCGTGGGCATCGAATGCGAGGCAGAGGCGCCCCCCTCCGTCGCCGGCGCGCCCTGGCCGACTATTCTCGCGGCCAGGGGATGGTCGCTGCTGCGCTTCGGCCCCCAGGAACTGGACGACCTCGACGCATGCCTGCGGCAGGTCCGGCAGCAGGTGCAACAACACGGCGGGGCGCGCCCCGTCGTGTCGACTCTGCGGGACTCGCGACGCTAGGACTGCAGCAGCGCCGCGGCGTTCTCTTCCTGCGCCACACGGATGCCGTCTTGCTCGTTCACGGTGGTGAGCAAGAGCCCGCCGACGATGAAAAAGATGACGATGGAGACGATGCTCAGACGGCTGGAGCCGGTCAATTGGCCCACCAGGCCAAAGACCAACGGGCCAACGATGCCGGCGAACTTGCTGCTCATGTCATAGAAGCCAAAGAACTCGCCGGTTTTGGCCTTGGGAGCCATCGCCCCATACATGGAGCGGCTGAGCGCCTGGCTGCCGCCCTGCACCAACCCCACCATGCCCGCCAGCACCCAAAAGTGCCAGGCCTCGGACATGAAATAGCCCCCGATAGAGATCAGGGTATAGACGCCCAACGCCAAATAGATGGACGGCTTGCGCCCCAGCCGCTTGGCCAGTTGCCCGAAGGCCAGCGAGAAGGGGATCCCCACGAACTGGGTCAATAGCAGCGCCCCGATGAGGTCGGTCTGCCCGATGCCGATCTCGGATCCATAGATCGTGGCCATCTTGATGATCGTGCCGATGCCATCGTTATAGATCCAAAAGGCGACGAGGAACTTGGAAAGCTCGCGATAGCGGCGGATGTCCTTCAGCGTGTGCTGAAGGCGGGCAAAGCCCGCGCGAACCGGATTCGCCGGCTCGCCGGCGATGGGCGCGGCCGGGGGCTCGGCCACGCGCCGAAAGAGCGGCGCCGAAAAGATCGCCCACCAGAGCCCCACCGACACGAAGGAGAGCCGCACCGCGACATCGGTGCTGGGCAGGAAAAAGGTCGCGGGGGACATGATCATGCCCAGGTTGATCGCCAGCAGCAGGCCGCCGCCCAGATAGCCCAGGGCGTACCCCTTGGTGGAGACCTGGTCCATGTCCTCCGGCTTGGCCACGTGGGGCAAGAGCGAGTCGTAAAAGACGATGGCCCCGGAAAAGCCGATCTCGGCGACGAGATAGAGCGCCGAGCAAAGCAGCCAGGCCCCCTCCCGCACCGTGAAGAGCAGGACGGTAAAGACGATGCCCAGCGCCGTAAAGAAGGCCAAGTACTTTTTCTTGGAGCCGCTGTGGTCAGCCATGGCCCCCAGGACCGGGTTGAGAAACGCGGCGATGAGCAGCGCCAGGGAAGAGGTGTAGCCCCAATAGGCCGAGGCCACGTTGCCCGGCAGGTGGCTGGCGGCCACCGAGGCATAAAAGGTCGGCAGCACGGCGGCCATGATGGTGGTGGCAAAGGCGGAATTGGCCCAGTCATACATGCACCAGGCATTCACGATCTTTTTGTACGCGCGATTAGCGGCAGCTTCGACGCTCACGGGGCAACCTCCTGGGTTCCAGATTGGGGCCTCATTCGGCCAAGATGCGATCCACGATTTGCTGGCGATAGGCCGGCGAAAGCGAGTGGAAATAGGCGCTATAGCCCGTCACCCGCACCATCAGGTCCGGGTGCGTGGCGGGATCGGCGTGCGCCTCCAGGACCTCTTGCTTGGAGATCACGTTCAGGTTGATCAGCGTCCCGCCCTGGGCGTCGTGCACCTTGATCAGCGTCTCCAGCGCCTCCAGCCCGCCCCGCTCGCGCAGCAACTGCGGGTCGATATCGAGCTGCAGCGGCGCCGAGTTGCCCCAGCCGGGCTGCACCGCCGCCACGGCGCTGGCCTTGGCCGTGGGCGCCGAGATGGCGTTCTGCGCAAAGCCCGGGTCGGGGTTGGCGCTGTGCGAGATGGAATCGCCGGCATGGCGGCCGTTGGGCGTCGCCCCCAGGTCGCTCCCCATCCGCGCGATGCCGCCATGGGAAAAGAGGCCAGGATTGACCACATAGCCATTGGGGGTGGGCGTCCCCCTGACCATCTCGGCATAGGCCGCGGCGAGGCGCTGCGCCCAGGCATCGGCGCGCGACCCGCCCACGCCAAAGCGCGGGATATTCTTGCACATCAGCCGGACCTGCTCGGCCCCCTGCCAGTCGTTGCGCAGGTGTTGGGCCAGCTCCGCCCAGGTCAGCCGCTGCTCCGCCACCACGCGCTGCTCGATGGCGGCGAAGGAATCGGCCACCGTGGCCAGCCCCAGCCCATCGCAGGCGATGTTATAGATGTCCACCCCGCCATCGGAGGAGTCGAGGCCGCGTTCGATGGGCCCGTGGCAAAAGAGGTTCAGCACGATCTCGATGGCATTGTCGGACTGATGGGCCATGTGCCAGTCGATGCCCTCCTTGAGGGCGTCGGTGGAGATGCATAGGTGCTCCATATAGCGCGCCCACAGCGCCTCCAGGCTCTTTTCGGCCTGCGGATCATCCACCATCTCGTAAAAGGCGTACAGGAAGGGCTGCACCAGGCATTGCCGCTTCACGTCCTGCTGGCAATACTCGATGCCGGGCAGCGCGGTCCAGTTGCAGCCCACCTTGGCGCGCATCCGCGCCAGCTCGATGGGAAAGCCGTTGCGGGCATAGCCGCGATCCAGGCCGCCGGAGCAGGAAAAGCTCGGCCCCGTGCCATCCTCCAGATGGATCTCCAGCGCCCGCCGCAGCAACGCGGGATCCAGCCGCTCATGCACGCGCACGGCCAGGTTGGAGGGGATGCGGATGCGATGCGCCGCCTCCAGGATCAGGAACGAGAGGGGGCTGGTCAGGTCGTGGCCGTCGGGGGCCGGCCCGCCGACCTGGGAGTAGTGGGTGTCGTTGAAAAAGAGGCTGGCGAGGTACCAGATCGCCTCCTCGTCGCTGAGAAGCCCCGCGGCCAGGTCGGCCTCGTAATAGGGGCGGAGCAGCTCGTCGAGCTGGCCCAACGCGCCGCCGAGGTGCCACATGCGGTCGATGGACTGGAACCAGGCCAGGAACTGGCAGGCCTCGCGCAGCGTGCGCGGCGCGCCGTCGATCAGCCACTCGTTCATCTCGGCGATGGCCGCATAGTTGTCGCGCAGCGCGGGGTCGTTCTCCGCCCGCGCCAGCTCGCGCGCCCGCTCCACATGCCGCCGGATCCAGGATTGCACGCCCAGCACCAGGTTCTCCTCGGCGTCATAGAATGAGGTGTCGACGGGACGGTTCAGAGCGCGGTAGCGGCGAATCTTGTCCAGCAGGCCGCCCCACCCCAGGTCCAACCCGATGCGCATGTCCGGGCCCAGATGGTTCATGGCGCCGATGCCGGGCATCAGGACGTGGTACTTTGCAAAGGTGGGCAGGAGGTGCGCCGCGCGGTCCTCGGGCCGCCAGCCGCCCATGCCAGGGATCGTGCCCGCCCAACAGCCCGCCAGCGCGCTCTGTGGGTGGATATAGACGGGGTGAACCTCCAGCCAGCGCCGGAAATTCTCGCCGATGCAGGCCGCCCCATAGCTGCCCCCATTGGGATGGTTGCTGACCCGCTCGAAGGAGATCGGCTCCGGCCAGGGGATGTCGCCGTGGTCGTCGGTATCGTGAAAGCCGTTGCGCTCCAACTTGGCCTTGTTGAAGGCCGCCTTGGTCACGGATAGCGCCTCGACCCGCTCGCGAAAGATCGTCCCAGATGGATCAGCCACGCATTCCTCCTGCGCGATCAGCGCTTGGCATGCACGGGCAGGCCGCGGTCGGCAAAAGATTGCGCCGCGTCCTGCATGAAATCCGGCGAGGGGATGGAGAGCCCCGCGCAGGCATATTCCAGCCCCAGGCTCTCGTACTTGCCCGCGCCCAGATGATGGAACGGCAGCAGCTCGATGCGCCACAGGCCCTTCAGCCCATGCAGCAAGTCGGCGATGGCCGCCAGCTCGGCGGGGTCGTCGTTATAGCCTGGGATGATGGGGATGCGCACCCAGACCTCGGCGCGGCCCTGGACCAGCCGGGCCAGGTTGTCCAGGATCAGCCGGTTGCTGACCCCCGTTCCTCGCCGG
>JAAYEA010000469.1 GCA_012689325.1 Chloroflexota bacterium | reverse complement strand
TGCACGACAACCAGGGCTGGGGCTGGGTGCGGCTGGCCAAGCGGTACGGCAGGAGCGAGGTCTGGACGGCGGAGCACATTCAGCCCTATTGTCAGACCGAGACCTTCCCTGCCGGGTTGACCGAGGAAGAGGTCCGGGAGGTCTATCGCCGTTACGCCGAGAACCCCAACATCACGGCGCTGGCCGAGGAAACGGGCAAGAGCCGCCACGTCTGGCGGATGGCCTTTCTGCGGCTGGGGCTGCCCATGCTCCAGCCCGTGCGTCGCCATCGCGGCCTCTACACCGCTGTCGAAGCGCCCCGGTGCGCCCGCTGCGGCATCCTGTTGGAGGAGGTCCGGCACCGCCAAGGCTACTGCGTGGAGTGCCTGCTAGAGATGGGCGGCCGGCGCGACGTGGCGCTGGAGGTCCGCGGGTATCTGCTAACCAAGGGGGAGCTGCCCCCCATGCCCGAGGCGGACGTGGACGCCCTGCTCGCGCACGTTGGCGTCCGTTTGGACGAGATCGCCCAGGGCTCGGAGGAACGCGAGCTGGTGCTGGAAATGGCCTGAAAAGGCCCTTTTCCCGCCTACAGGCCGTTAGGAGTGGGTTAGGCGAGGGGGCCACGATGAACCGTGTATCCGAGTATGACAACCCGCTTTTCGAGGAAAAGCGGCCCGTTGAGGACATCCTGTGGCGGGTAGAGATTGCCTTGCCCACGGCGGCGGAGGTCCGGGAGGCCCGGATCGCCGCCAACCTGAACGGCGCCCAGTTCGGGCGCGAGGTGGGGCGATGCCGGGTGGGGTGGCTGCACGGCGAGCCCCTGGCCAAGCACCCGTACCGGCGCAGCACCATCCACATGATCGAGAACGGCAAGATACCGGTCAGCAAGGCGTTCGCCGTCGCGTTCCGCCGCTGGCAGGGCAAGGTGCCCACGGGCGTCACCTTCCTCTCGGGCGTGCGCTCCATCGTGGACATCCCCGAGGAACAGATCATCGTCTGGGGCAAGCTGGTCCAGTGCGAGATCTGCGGGCGGATGCTCATTGGCCACCCGTTGACCCGCTATTGCCCGGCCAGCGTCTCGCCCGAGTGCCGCGCTGAGGTAAAGCGTCGCAAGGCCGAGGCGCGGCGGGAGCGCGAGCAGGAGCGGCGGTATCAGCGCTGGCTGGCCGAGGGCGAGCGGTTCGAGCGCGAGCTGAAAGAGGCGGAGAGTGCACGTCAAGCGCCAAGACCTGTTGCGGACGATTGAGGCGGCCCGCCCGGCGGAGGGCGTTCCCCCCCCCAGCGCGGCGGTGTCCCTGGGCGATGACCGCATGATCGCGGCGGTCAGGCTGACGTTCTTCCTCTGCCTGCTGGCCCTGGGCGTGGGCCTGCTCCTCGACTACCGCGATTTCATCGTCGCTCATAGCCCCCTCCTCTATGGCACGGTCGCCATCGCCCTGGGGTGCCTGGCCGGCGTCGCCTTCCACCGCACCACTACCTTGTGCGACGGCTGGCTGGCGCGCCGGGACGCCGCCCTCGATCTGGTCATGGGCTCCACGGGGGGACCAGGTGGATGAGGCCGACCGTCTCCCTGGCATCGAGGTCCCGGCCGACCCTGACCTGGCGCAACTCCACGGCGCCGCGTGCCGCATCCTCTATCGCCATTACCACCTGCAGGCCGAGGCCCCCCGAGACGCCATGTTCGAGCTCGCCACCCGGCGACGCTGACCCCTGGCGCCCGCGGCGCCGCCCCGCTCTTGCCATGCGGACAGACAGGTTCCTGATTCTGCTTGGCAAGCCCGAATCTCTATGCTATACTTATTCACATCACCCCCCATGCACAGGTATAGCAAACGCTTTTGTCCCTGCGTGTGGCGTTTTGTGCTAGTTAGTGGGAAATGAAGGAGAGTCGAACATGGGCAAAGACAACGGCCACGCGCCCCGGGTGGAGCTCGTCGAGGTAACGCAGATCAGTAACGCCGGCAATATCCGCACCGACCTCGGCGACCTCCACGCGCTCGCTGAGACGTTCGAGAACGGGGAGCCCACCCAGCCGCCCGTGGTCGTGGAGACCGGGGACGGGGGCTACGAGCTGGTGGTAGGCCAGCGGCGACTCGCTGCCGCCGTCCTTTTGGGCAAGGCACAACTGCACGTCCTGGTGCAACCGCGCCGGCCGGCGAATCCCCGTCTCACCCAGGCCAGGGAAAACCTCGCCCGTAAGGCGCTCAACCCCCTGGAAGAGGCGCGGCTGTACGAGGAGCTGCTGCACGCGCCCGAGATCGGGGGGCATCAGGGAAGGCTCTCAGAGGCCCTGGGCATCTCCCAGGCCACGGTATCGCGCAGGCTGGCGCTCCTGAGCCTGGCAGAGCCCGTCCTGGAGTTGGTGGCTGACGGCACCTTGCCTGCCAGCCATGCCGAGGAAATCGCCGGGGCCGGGCTGGAGCAGGCCGATCAGGTGAGGATCGCCAATGACCTGCGCGGCCGTAGCAAGGTGACCATCGCGGCGGTGCAGTACGCAGTCCGGCAGCGGCAGGGCGACCGTGCGCCGACAAGGCAAAGCGAGGCGCGCCAGCGCCAGGCCGTAGCAGCCACCGAGAGGACACCGCCGGCAGCGGCCACGGCCAAGGCGCCGCCCGCCGACGCCACGGAAAAACGGGAAAGTCCCTATGATCAGCGCTTCTACGAGGCAGGAGATACCCCCGAGCACGTCCGCGCCTACCAGGTCATCAGGGAGATCCAAGCCCAGGTGCTGGAGGTCTCCCAGTCCGCCCTCGTCCGCCCCCAATCCATGAGCCGCGAGCTGCGCCGCAGCATTCGCCAATGTGCTGCCAATGCCATTGCCGAGTTGAAGCTGATCGAGGAGGCGACCCGATGATCGAGGCCGCCGACATCCTGATGTGCGTGGGGGGCGAGCACTACCTCGCCCCCCCAAGACTTTATCCTTGAGGCGGCCCGGCTGGGCGTCAGCAAGCGCCTGCCAATCAAGGCCCCGCCGCTTGATCATCGAAAACAGGTTCATCCGCAAATTCCGTGAAAGCCGGAGAATCTACACCCGAAACCTAGGAAAGCAACGCCTTTTCGGACTTTGAGCGACAGATCCACGCCCAAAAACTGGGTAACAGTGATTGTACATCACCCGATCACGAAAAGTGCGGAAGAGCCCCGTTTAGTTTATCAAAAACAGCCGGTGATCCCTCCGCGTAGCTCTTGTGGCAAGCATGGCACCAGTACCGCTGGATGCGCCATCGCTCTCGCCTCTGCAGCACCCAGGGCCTCCGCACGTAGCTCCCGTTCTTGCTGGTTCTCATACTCGCGCAATGCGGGCACCGCCGCCATGACCACGGCGGCCGTTGGCCCAGTTCTCTCAGCCATTGGACGGATTCGTGACCTCGCTCTATGATGTTCATGGGCTCTGCCATCTACCTGCTTTGTCTGTTCAACATACAGGATGGTTTCAGAGCCCCTTTTCTGCAAACCCAACCCAATCTACACGAGATACAACCGAGCCGCGATTTGTACAGCAGCCGATCCAACCCGGCGGGTGCTCCCTCTAGACCATTGACAAGAACACCCCTCGGCGTACGGCGCCTCCTGGCCTTGGTCGCTCAGGGTGGCGCCTATTCCCTGGCCGAACGGGATGCCCAACTGAGGGCGGGCAGCCTGGACGTCCGGCAGGCCTTGCCGATTTGGCAGAGCGAAGTGATCGGTTTTGTCGAACGCACCTGGGGTGACAGCCACCGTCGGTTTGCGCAGGTGGTCATGGTCGGCGGCGGCGCCCAACTCTTGCGGGAGGCGCTGCTGAGACGCTTTCGGGACAGGGCTTTTATCCCCGATGACCCCATCATCGCCACCGCCAGGGGGCTGTACAAGTACCTGCTGTCCCTGGGGCGGAGGCGGGAATAGCATGGCCAGGTGCGGGCAGCGAACGTCAAGGTGGTGCAGGTCAAGCTCTACCTCTATCCCGACAAGGATGACGATCTGATCGCGTTCTTCCGGGCCCTGCCGCGTGGCCTGGGGGCGACCCGAGTCAAGCAAGGCCTGCGACATGGCCTCGGATCGTCGTCAAGCGAGGCCGCGGCGGACCCCGGCCTGCTGGAAGACCTCGACGCTTGTGTCTGCTGATTTCGGGTAGCCAGAACCTCGGCGCAAGTTTCTGGCTACCCATATGCACTATGCTGCCCCTCCCTGCCAGGCATCCTGAGCGGGCGAGCTCGGCCACAGCCTCCTGATCTCGTCGCTCCCGTCTCGCGGCACGGCCTGATGACCTCAGGGGCTTGCCCCGTTCGGCCCGGACACGGACCGGTGCCTTCATCCCCTCGGCGAGCTACTCGCTCTCCCGCCGGGCCTCCGCACGTCCAGGCCGACAAGGGGCCGCTTGCCCATCTCTACCCCATGGTCGGGGGCAGCGCCGGGATCGTGGACGCGAGCCGAGGGACGGAGAGATGCTATGAGACGCGGCAAGCTCTGTCCGAGACCAAGGTGTTGGACATCAGCGAAGCATCGAGTCCCCCAGACGCACCAACCTCCGAGGGTCTTTGCTTGCCCCCCGTCCTCGCATTCTCTAGCGTTCGTAGCAGCGAAGCTCGAACAGCGCCGCGGGGATTAGCCCGTGGCCCTCCAACAGCTCCACGGTCAGTCGCGTCAAGTGCACCGGCGTGGCCAGCGCGATCTCCTTCCGCGTCTGGTGGTTGTCCATGCATTCGGCGATGATCTGCCCCCCATCGTCGCGTAGACGATAGTGCCGCACGCAGAAAGGCATGACCGACTCCGGGTGTGGCAGCCCTATCGTCTCCATGGGATGATCCCAGTCCGTGTCGAAGGCCAGCACGATGCGCCCGATGGACTGCGGAGCGTCCCAGGTCACCGTCAGCGCTGGCAGCGGATCGCAGAGATCAGCGGCCCAGGCGTTAGGCGCATTGGTGGGCCGCTGCCAGCCGTTGATCACGTTCTCTGGCCTCCACGCATCCAGCGCCGGCTCTACCGCCACCGCCAGGTTGTGTCCTCCAGGCCGACGCTCCGGAGGCCAGAACTCGAGCGTCTCCACCCCGATGTCCGCTCCTGGAGCTTGGGTGCGTATATGCCGTACCGAAAGCAGTCCGGTAACGCGCTGCTCTGCGCACCGCACCGAGACATCCGGGTTTTGCAGCAGACACAAGAAGACGTATCTGGCCTCCGCCACGCTTCCTCCCCAGTCCAGGTCGACGCGCTGGCAGGTCCCGGCGCCCAGAGAAATCTCACGCCGATCCAGCACCACGTCAGGCGTGTAGTTGTCCGCCCGGTCGCTGGTGCGCAGCTCAACGCACAGGGCCGTAGAGCGGGCTACGTCGACCCAGACGGCCATGCGTGGCACCCGCCCGGCCGCCAGAGGCAGCATCTGCGCCCAGGACTGGCTCAGAGGCACCACCGGCCCGTTGGGCGGCAATTCGCGCAGGCGAAAGCAGCTGCTGGCCGTGATCGCCGCGCGGCGCACCAGATCCTCGGGGTCGTGCAGCGCCACGCCGGGGATGCATTGCCCAGCGCGAATCAGTTCTCTCTGCAGCATGCGCATCCTGTTCGTCTCCACCAACTCCGCCGGCAACAGACCGTCACGGCGGCAGATGGCCGCAGCCATGCCCACTGCCTGGCCGACCGCGGCGCACGGCCCCATCACCCGCGTGGACCCAAAAGCGACATGGGTAGCACTGATAATCCGACCCGCAAGAAAAAGGTTGCGGATGTTGCGGCTGTACAAGCAGCGGTAGGGGATGCCATACACACCCCGCGCATACCAGTGAGTGCAGCCGGGCTTCGGGCTATAGATCCCTTCCGCCGGGTGCAAGTCGATGGGCCACCCACCGTGGGAGACGTCGTCAGCATGGGCGCGCTGCTCGACGATATCCTGTTGCGTGAGAAGATAGTCCCCCTCGAAGCGACGGCCCTCCCTTTTTCCGGGGACCGTCCCTACCCATTCCAACGTCAGGTTCTCCGCTTCTGGGAAACGCCCCGAGTTCTTGATGTGATCCCACACCCCGTAGACCACCTTCCACAGCTCCCACTTGATGGCCTCGGTGTCATGCACCGTGTCCAGCCGCCCGCCATACTCGATCCACCAGTATTGGCCGCCGCTGTCGCGGGCGTTGAAATCGCCGTAGCGGGGGATTGCCGCAATGTCTCGCAGGGCGTAGCTGGGCGGAATGTAGCGGACCGGATGGCCCGCGTCCTTGCTGACGAAAAAGATCGAGTGGCCGAGTAACTCGCCGTACTCGACGGGGTCGGGGGCCAAGCGCTCGCCAAACTCGGCCATGCTCTCCGCGCCCGCGCGATAAACCGCCCCCGCCAGATAGCCCACGGTCCCATCGCCGGAGGCATCACAAAAGAGAGGCGCACTGACCTCGTAGGCCGTCTCATCCTGCCTGCAATAGGCGCGCGCCGCGACAATCCGATCCTGCCCGGCTTTGACCACCGCGTCTGCCGCCGTGTTCAGCAGCAAAGTGATGTTCGGCTCTTCCCGCACCTTTTCCAGCAGGATGGTGTCAAAGATCACTGGGTTCCCGTCGGGATTGCGGTATACGTTCTCCACAAGGATCTCGTTGACCACTCCGCCTTCCCGCGCCCAGCGATTGTTGCTGCGCATGCGCGCAGCGGACCCCACCACCCACAGTCGCACCTCGCTGGAGGCATTGCCGCCCAGCACGGGCCGGTCCTGGACCAAGACCACCCTGATGCCCGCCCGCGCCGCGGTGATGGCGCAGCAGACACCCGCCAACCCACCCCCCACCACGACCAAGTCAGTGTTCAGTTCTGCACGTGCGATCTCCCTGGAGATCGCCTCCGGTTCAGTGCGCATGCTCTCTTCCTCCCGTCTAGCTTGCCGCGAGGACCTCTTCCTCGGCGAAAATGGCAGCGATGTCCAACCCAATAGGTCCGCATACTCCCCACCAACGGAACCCCTTTTCCGCTTGCCCATTACCAGAGCCGGAAAGTAGAAGGTGCCGTGGATGTCCTTACGGCTATCACATTAGCGCCTATGGGCCCCACCCGTCAGAGGGTATCACCCAGTTCAGCCCCCTGTTTTCCCAGAGATCTCTGAAGCTTCGTGACGTCCAAGATCCTTGGCGTGACACCAAGCCTTACCGAAAGGGCTGCCGCTGTGCCTGCTGCCTGGCCGATGGCCATGCAGATGGGGATCACCCGGGTCGAGGCTTGTGCCTCGTGGGTGGCCGATATGCACCGTCCCGCTACCAAGAGGTTGTCCATATTCTGCGGCAGCAAAGAGCGATAAGGGATGCCATAAGTAGGTGGTTGAACAAACTCGGCGAGTCCTTTGTGATCCGGAGAGTGGATGTCAACATGGTAGGCGCCGAGGGCGACGGTGTCTTCAAATCGTCGCCCTTGGAGAAGGTCGTCGACTGTCAGCGTATAGCCTCCCAGCACATGACGTGTCTCACGAACGCCAATCTGGTGGCCAGTTCCGATCAACCGGGCTCTGCACCCGCCGGGCATGTAGCGGCGAACAAACTCCAAGATTCCAGCAACCTGCAACTGGCCAGTCCTCTCCGATGCCGTGTAGCTCAGCACGTTGTTCGGATCAACATCCTCAACTCGACTCGCCACCAGAATCGCCTCGCCCAAGAGGGGATGGCAGACCCCATTGACTTGATCACGAGGGAACTCCAGGCCTTCTGCGACCGCTTGGGCGACCAAACTGCGGAGACCGCCTATAACGAATGGTGCGGAGTGCATCTGCTTGAGCAGCTGATCAATGACCTCCCTGGGCAGGGGCCAAGGTCGGATCTCGTCTGGATGTGCGTCATAGTACTGCAGCAGCTCAGTGAAGTCGATACTGCCGACCCGTACGCACAGGGATGCAGCTTGGACCCGACCATCTCTGGCTCGTCCTCTGATATAGTCTGCCCCTCCTAGTACGGCAATATCTGCTGTGTCAGTCGCATCAACGAAGGCTCGCGCTACCAGCCTCTGACAGCCTTCCTTGTTCGAGATGAACAAGCCGTTGAGATGGCCTGCTGTTGCATCGACGCCGGATGCCAAGCTTCGCAAGTATAAATGCACCCCGGCTTCGTCTAGCATCGTCATCGCCATGACCTTGAGCCAGTCTGGATTTATCCAAACGAGGTCCGAGGTGATCGGATCCCAGTAGTAGTCGCTGGCTGCATCGACGGACTGCAAACGCCGAATCAACTCGAGCGCGGTCCCCTTAACGACCAGCTGCTTCTGCTGGTTGTGCGATCCCAGGAACGGGAGGCCGTTGGCCGCATTCCCTCCTACGAAGCTGTTGTACTCAACCAGCGCGGTATCCGCGCCGTTTCTTGCTGATGCCAGTGCAGCAGCAAAACCTGTTGTTCCGCCACCCACGACGACTACGTCATGGGAACGGCTCCTCTGCACCTTCACCTGCACGGTGCCGCGGCTATTCATCGCTACCACCCCCTTGTCGGCACGAGGCGGAACCCCGGCCTGCGAGAAACTGCATTGAGCATGCGATATTGTGTACCGCTCGGCTTAGGCGGCAAGCGATTACCCCTTGTTCGCCTTTGGAGTATGGGTGCCCCGAGAAACGTCTGCGAAGCGTAGGTGGTTGTGTGTTGTCTCATGTTTGACTGCGCTCACTCTGGATCTACCCTCTGACTCGTGTGCTGGAACTGGAAACCATATGCGCTGGCCTGATGGAGGTGCAAGCAGAGGCGTACGGGTTTGTTCCACAGGGACCTCACGTCGGAATTGCCATGCCAACGTACGGTATGCCAGATCTGCGCCTGGCTCTCATTGAAGACTGGATCGCACTCCTCTGCCGAGAACCCAGGATACGGTCTGAAATAGGGATCCAGAGCACCAACCTGCACGTACCCACCAGAGCAGTCCGCATTGATCTCGAGAGTCGCTCCCTCGAAAACAAACTGCCTCGTGTACACTAGGCCGTGCTCGTACTTGGGGACAAGTTTCGCCCACCCGTCCTCACGGAGGCTCAGCACGCCGACCGTGCAATCCCGGCGCAGGTGTCCCCCCATCGCCCGCTGCAGATCCTCCCAGCGGCGATTCCTCCTTTTGGCCTCTTCCTCTGGCACAAGGGGGGTTGGGGGGGCGCCACGCCCGTACCAGTGCTGCTTTTCCGCACGCGCACTATAGTATATGAACGTATGTCCGCTGCGGATGATCTGCCCAGCGGCTGTAGTGGAGGCAAAGCCATAGTCGAGGCTCCCTGGATCGCCGTTGTCCAGCCACGGCTCCGCACCACCAACTCGCTGCCAACGCTTCCCATCGCGGCTAGTGTACAGACCTAGTCTTGAGTACGCGAAGTCACGCCAATTTGCGCCATCGCGGACACACCATACGGGTTCCGCCATGAACTCGCCCGTTATGCCGATGTATAGCCCTCCTACCTTGCGCACTGACATGTCGTGGAATTCCAGATCTGGTGGCAGATTTGCGTCCCATTCGACGGAGAGCATCACTTCCTTTGGCGACCAGTGTACAAAGTCGATGCTCTCCTGACGCCCAACCTGACGCTTCCGCTGTAACGGATTCCAGTGATGCGAGTACTGGCTGTATGCGACCCATTTCTGAATGGCCTCGTCCCATATGATGCGCTGGAAGTGGTGATGGCGGAGCGGCGTGTCCTCGTTCAACACCGTCCAGCCCACGCCATCTGGCGAGATCGCCATACTGGACATCGTCCGTTCGCCGCGCTCCCTGGCCTTGCCAGCGGGATTGTACACCATTAAGTATCTCCGGCTTGGATCACTCTGGTCATGGTTCAGAACCAGCCCAATATGCTGCCCGGAGTCGGCCAACACGATGTTGGTGGCTTCATGCTTCTGATACGGTATGCAAGTCGTACGTAGAGGCTTCTCCCAGTGTATAGCGTCCGTAGATTCGGCATAACAGAGCACCATATTCCGATCGTTACAGTCGCTGCTAAGGTGCTGCACGTACCATAGCTTCAGTTGGCCAGTCTCGGGATCATCGAGCACTGCACTGAGAATAGCCCCACGCTCGCGCTCCCAGGGCAGATCCCCCACCGTAAGCACTGGCTCGTCGGGCCGGTGCGGCTTGACTATCACCCGGTTCGTGTCGTCCAAGTGATCCAGGATATAGTTGTCCAGGAAAAGCTGTTTCTCAGTCCCAATATGCAGGAAGGGCACCTGGTAATCCGGCGTGATGTAGGGATAGGATGGCTCAAAAGTACGTCTTCCTGCCACGATGTCAGCAGTCTTCTGATGCAGATCCAGCATTTCCGTGCACCTTTTTCTCTCTGGCTGGTTCATCATAGCATTCCCCCCTGCACATGTTGCCGGGCTGGAGTCTAGCCTCCGCCGCTGCTAGCTGTCGGGCCTCTGGGCAACACACATTTGCTGGTGCCGCCCATCAATCTTAGGAGTGCCCCAGACACGGTGTGCCAAGCTCTTTCCATGCCCAAATGTACCGTGGCATAGAGGGAGATCCAGCGCCCACTCGGTATGCCAGAGGGCTCCTTTCGCACGGCAGTGTTCATTGGCTCGCCGAACGCCCGAATCGCTCGCTCATCCAAGGCGCCAATGCCATTGCAGCATCCAACGTCTGAGGAGGCGATGGGGTCAGGTCGGCTGGTGCCCCCTGCTGCTCAGGGGCGCGACGCCGCTACTGCCCTCTGGTCGTCGCTATCTCCCTTTTCGAACAGACTCGATCGCTTCAGGAGAAATCCCAATCCCGCCCGAAGCTATATGCCTCCTTGAAGTCGATACCTCGGCTGTGTCCGCGTTTTTCCGCGCGCCGTGATCCCGCGCCTGGCCTGCGTCAGGATTGCGCGGCAGTTCGAACGCTTCGGGCACGACCTCTACCGCCTATCGAGCGCACGTTTCAAGGCGAAACGGCACAAGCCACAATCCGTCGTGCCATCAGATGCGTGGCCGCTCGCCGCAGCACAGGCTCCAGGTCGAGACCCATGTAACTGCGTCAGTCGTGCACGGCGCACTCGGTAGAACCCGAGACAAGGATGTAAGAGTGCGTTGCGGCGAGACCCTGGGCTGCTCAGCACAAGAACCGACCACGGCCTACAGGATCCCGTGTTCGCGCAAGAGGGCTGCGATCCCCTCCTCCGCTTCTGGGCCCAAAGAATCCCAAGGGGCGGCCATCGTATTGGTCGCAATCACGCCAAGCAGCTTCAGGCAGGTCTTGTGCGCGCCTACAGCTGCGGCAGGCCTGGAGACACGATCACTGCTGAATAGGCGCACATCAAGAAGCGGCAGCACACTCTCCTGGACAGCCCGTGCCTCTTCCCACCTCTTGGCTTGTGCAGCCTCATAGAGCCGCACAAAGAGCTGGGGGGCCTCGTTGGCCAATCCTGGCACCATGCCATGCGCACCCATGAACAACTCCATGTCGATGAGGTCCTGCCGCCCCGTTAGGATGTGCAACTGATCGTTACTGCGTTGTTGCAGCAGGATCTGCCGGAAAGCGGATAGGTCTGCACTCGAGTCCTTAAGTGCCACGATAAGGCGCTCCTGTGCCAACGCATCGACTGTTTGGGGAGCTAGATGCACCTTCGTTGCAGTAGGTGCGTTATAGGCAGATATTGGGAGCTGTAGTGCCGCGCGCAGTATGCGGAAGTACCGCAGGATCTCGTTTTGGGTGTGCACGAAGTAAAAGGGAGGTACAACCACCAGCGCATCAGCTCCCGCCTCTTCGGCTGCACGACCGAACTCGATGGCGTGACGTACGCTGCAGTCCAGGATCCCGACCAAGACAGGCACCTGGCCAGCAGCGGACCGAATCGCCGTTCGCATCACCTCCAGCCGCTGTTGGTCAGAGAGAGCGGGTGATTCGCCAGTCGAGCCAAGGACGAAGATGCCATGAACGCCAGCGGCGATGACATACCTCACTAGATTGCAGAGCGAATCCCCATCCAGTTCCCCCGACACGTCCAGTGGAGTGACCAGTGGAGGAATAACCCCCCCTGGGAGAAATGAGTGCAGCGAGTGGTCAGCCATTCCTATCCGTCCTTTCATAGCTCTGATTTCGGCGAACTGCCCTGCAGGTCCAGCCGTAGGGGGTGAAAAATACCTTTCGCATCGTGTCCCTATGCCGAAATACGATGCGCGGTGCAACCGGGGATTAGGCTTCCCCCCTCTGCCCCCCAGATCTCTACCTGTTCGGCAGCATGACTGCCTTGATGATCGGCTCGCTGCCGTCGATGATGGCGCCCGGAGTCTCCTTCTCCTCGCCCCAAGGGAAGGTGTGCGTCACCAACGCCTTTGCGTCGATCAGGCCCTCGCGCAGCAGCCGGTTGGAGATGGTGAAGTTGATAGCCGGCTCGGCATAGGTGGGTCGGAATGTGATTTTGCGAAAGATCGTGTCGTTGACGTCCAGCGAGATGACGCTCTTGCCGCCAAAGTGCAGGCCGAAAAAGGTGA
Organism: Chloroflexota bacterium; assembly: GCA_012689325.1. Classification (GTDB taxonomy): domain Bacteria; phylum Chloroflexota; class Anaerolineae; order JAAYEA01; family JAAYEA01; genus JAAYEA01. The sequence goes on along the minus strand of JAAYEA010000469.1, from coordinate 6,070 downwards.
TGGTACCGCCAAAGCGGATGATCTTGAGGCCGTCCAGCATGCTCTGCGGCGGCGAGCCGACAATGACGCGATCAACGCCCTTGGGGAATCGCGTCTTGATCTCGTCCTCGACATCCTGCTTCCCCACCTCGATGACCATGTCGCAGCCGAAGTGCCGCGCCAGATCCAGGCGCGCCTTCTCGCGCGGGTTGTCCGCGGGGAGACCGGTGATGCCGACGAAGCCGGCAGACAGATGGATCAGGCTGATCGCCGAACCCGACGGCTCGCAACGCCGCGGTCAGGGTGAGGTTGGCCGCTTGCCACCAGTGCTCGGGATCGCCTAGCTCGGGATGCGGCAGCTCCGGCGTCTGCCAGGGAAAGCCCACCTGCAAATGCGGGCGTATCTCATCCTCGCTTGGCCCGCGCTCCGGCGCGACGCGCTGTGCTACCTCGCACACGCTGCCGCTCCACATGTCGCCCTCGCGATAGCCCAGCGTCCCGTCGAAATCCCAGATCAGCAGCCTCATGGCGTTTGCTGGATGTCGTTGCCGCTCAGTGCCTCCGGGCTGTCTCCTTCCACCAGGATGCGTCGGTTCTCTCCGCGCAGCAGATTGCCCCTGACGATGATGTCTCTGGACACGCCGGCATCAATGCGGATCGCTGCGACCTGGTCCGCGGCTGTGTAGAGGATATTGTTCGCCACGAGGTAATCCTGGGTGGGAGAGTGGGTGGGATCGTGGCGCGCGTCGTCGATGGTGATGTTGGCATTCCAGATCTGGCCGGGTTGATTGCCGTTGGGCTTGCGCCCATTCCGGTCGAAGATGTTGCCAGTGATCACCAGTCCGGTGCAGTCGGGCGCCCACAGCCCCTCGCGCCCGCTGCTGGCCACCAGGTTTCCCTGTAGGATGCAGCTCTGCGAGCCGCGCTCGATGGTCACGCCGCGGGAGCCGTTGTCGCGAACGATATTGTCCGACGCCGTGACCTCGGCGCAGGTCTCCAGAAAGTAGCCGCCCATCTGCGCGCCATAGACCTTGTTATCAACGAACTCACCCCGCCGGCAGCGGTAAAAGTGCGTGGCGTCGGAGCGCGACCGCTCCAGGCGACAGCCACGAACCACGAAATCCTGAACGTGGTAAAGGGCGATCAGCCCCTGATCCTGGCGAACGCTGCCCGGCTCCGGTCCAGGTCGCTGGCTGAGATAGTCACCGTACCAATTGCAGCCATCCTCCAGCACGCAATCCGTGATCCAGATGTCGTGAGCAGGGTCGTCCGCCTTGCCAAAGACGCCCACCGCGTTGCTGGTTATAGCATGGATGTGCATGTCGCAGATCCGGACGTCTCGCGTCGAGCCGGTGAGGTAGATGCCCCGGATATTCGCGCCCAGCGGCCAGAGGTCGTTCCGGCCGACGATCTCGCCGCCAAGGAACCGGACGTCCGCTATGCCCTGGCCGAGAAAGGCCTGCCCGTCGGCGGCGCAGTCTCTTGCGAGCTGAAAGGTGGCCCCGTACATCCAGAGCGTAAGGTGCGAGTGCACGCGCAGCCCGTTCTCGTCCAGCCGGTAGCGCATCGGAGGGAACAAGACCATGCGCCCCTCCTCCGCCGCGTCGATGGCCTGCTGTAGCTCGGCCTGATAGCTCACCGAGCCATCGCGCACATACCCGTGGGCCAGGTAATCGGTTACGTTAACCGCCTCCATCTCACGCCTCCCCGGTGATTTCAGCAGGCTCATGCCGGCCCGCCGCGAGTGTCCTGTAGCGCCAGCTCGGCGATCTTGCGCACCAGCGCCGCTTTGCCGTCCATACAAGGGTACTTGTCGTTGTCGTGCTGCTCCGCCAGCGCCCACTTGGGCTGGCCCAAGCGCTCCTTATACTCGGAGGGGCGCTTCATGACCTCACGAAAGGCGATATGGCGCGCCAACTCGGGGCTGTCGTCCGCGCAGGCGTAGAGGTGGTGCTTGGGCAGGCGCACCTTCAGTTCCCTGCCCAGCAGATCGAAAGCCTCCCGAGTCGGGATGCCCTTGTCGCCTTCATGAGCGTAGCCGACCTGCACCAGCCGCTCCTTGGCCGTCTCGAAGGCCCCGACCGCGATCATCACGTAGATGTCGATGATGGGCTTGGCGATCACGCCGGGGATGGAGGTGCTGCCCACGTGCTCGATGCGCAGATAGGCGTCGCCCAGCCCCGCCTCCAGCACGCGGCGGATTCCGGAGAACCACCGGGGCCGGGCGGAGTTGTGGCACTTCATCATGGTGACGGTCACTTGGCGCCTCCCGCCCGATTCGGCATCTTCATGTGCGCATCCCCGCGCTCCAGTTCGTCCAGCATCTGCGCCAGGCGCTTGTGCTGGTCTCCTCGCGCTTGGCGCACGTGATCCGACTCAGGGGATCGTTCTGCTGGGACGCCGGCCGCTCTCGGTAGCGCTCCACCAGCCCCCGCTACGCCAGGGCCGCCCATACCCAATCGGGCATCGCCGTGGCGCGTCAGGCGAGACCGATCCTGCTCGCTCATACGGCACCTCCCGGAGCCAGATACAGCCACGTCACGTGGCGACGCGTGCCAGCTTATTCCACTTCCCGAAGGCCCGCCGCGGCGGAGCTGGGTCAATAGCCAGTGAAGCAGGCTTGGAGCCGCTCCGGGTCCAGCGCTGCAGACACCCGTCCAAAAGTGTCATGTGGAGGAGTGCCATTGTCCAGGTCCAGAAAGCGCTTTGGCCGCGATGGCTTCGCCTGGCGGAACCGATCTATCCCTACCCGAGTCCGCGCTACGGATCACGCCCCAGATCGCAATGATGATATCCATCCGCTTGTGCCGCTTCGTGCGATCCATGCGTGGGTCTTCCAACACGCCAATGTACGCTCCCAATCCCGCGGTCGAGTCCGCTGCCATGGCCTTCCTCACAAACAGAATGGCCCTCTTCTGCCTCTCTCTACTTTTGATGCGATTGCCGTGCGGTATGGCCACCCAACTTGACAGGGAGATGGCCGAGCACTAAGATACACTATCCCCCATACTGACAAGGCTTGAGATCAGCTCCACTCGAGGTGACCATGACCGATCACAGGTTTCTCCGTGTCGCTGCTGTGTCCATGAAACACACCGAGTCTGCAGTTGGGGCCAATCTTGAGCGTCACCTCAAGTGGCTGGAGCGAGCAGCATCGGCAGAGGCCCGCATCGTCTGTTTCCCGGAGTTCGCGCTTACCGGGTGGGTACACCAGAGGAAGGAGGCCCTTACACTCACCTCCGCTCCGATACAGCAACTGAAAGCTTGGGCCAGCCGCCACGACACGTTTATAGCGACCGGCTTCATAGAGAAGCGGGCTGGCAACCTTTTCAACACTGCGATACTGATCGGCCCACAAGGGCAATACGGCACGATGCGCAAAGTCAATCTGGTCAGGCAGGAGGCTGCCTATTACAGGCCCGGACGTGATTTCCCCGTGTTCGATCTAGGGTATTGCTCCGTGGGCATCGCGATCTGCGCTGATGCCACCCGCTTCGAGACCCTGCACATTCTGTCGTTGCGTGGCGCTGAGGTAATCTTGGCGCCACACGCGAACACGTTGCATCCCTACGGACACAATGCACAGGGCTGGCTAGACTGGCGCTTGGAACGGTGGCCCCTCTTCGCTCGGGATGCCTGTGTCTATATCGTTGGCGTCAACAACGCGGGCTCCTTCGAATGTGGTGACGGAGAGGACCAAGAGGCCCGCTGGTGTGGTGGAGGGGCCATTATCGACTACAAGGGTCAGGTTGTCGCCAGTCCTCCGCCTGGCGTGGCTAACCGCGAATGTATGATGCTGGCAGACTTGGATATCCAAGCGGTGCGTGAGGCAAGAGAGGGATCTGAGCTGTTGAGCGAGTTCCGGCCATGCATTGTGTACAACAGGCGCAGCGGTTGGAAACACGGCAAATGCTAGACCAGCCCTAGCTCCTGCAGTCGCTCCTGGTCCCCAAAGGGTACATGGTAACTGTCATATAACAGGCGCTGCAGCTTCCTTACCTCCAGTGACCGCGGAAGGACTCCGTCCCGAATAGCCAGTGCTGCGGCAGCGCCGGTCGCTTGTCCCATGAGAAACACCTTCCAGCGAGACCTGTTGACCGGCGGTTGTATGATTGCTGCTCGACCCGTGACGAGGAGTGCGTCAATACGCTGGGGAAGGAGCTGACGATAGGGGAAGTCGAATCCGTTCTCCATGTTCAGTCCTGTCTCCCTCTCGTAGCAAAGGAACACCACATCGTCGAATCGGCGCCCTTGTTTGGCCTCCTCCGGGGTAATAGGGTGCTCACTGATGATGCTCCGGCCCCCGCGAGAGTGGAAGTATGGTGCAATCACGTGCAGGTACGCATCTTCGAAACCGGGCACGCGGCGACGCAGGAACCGCGCGGTCTCGAAGATGTACATTCGGGCTCCGATTTCCAGTTGGGTCATGATCGACGCATCTCCGCTGAGCAGACCGGGGCCATGCACACCCACCTGTGCACCGAGGATACCATAGCTCCTCTGACCGGGTATTGGGTTGGTCGTGTTGGACGGGCCAACATAGATACCATGATCGATGAGTACAAAGCCGAGATCCCCGATGCGCTGCACGATCCGATACTCCCCCATCTCCCAAGCCGGCCTGAAGTAGCGAATGAGTGGCCGCAGTCGGCCAGATGCCCACCTTGCCACACCGAATTCCCTCGCAAAGAGATCCTCAGCCCACTCCAGATCGCCGGGTTCAGCGTCCTGTGCAGCAACCTCACCCTGGAACTTCCCGATGTCCACGTTGTCCATCGCGAAGTACATCCCAGGATGGGAATAGCCGTTACCATCGTCAATGGGCGCGCCTGCCCTGGCTGCGACATCAGCGTCACCTGTTGCATCGATCGTCAGCTTGGCGTGTATAGCCTGTGCACCTGATTTGTTCTCTACAACAAGGCCCACGACTCTATCACCATCCATGATGGGGTCGGCTGCGTATGTGTTCAGCAGGAGCTGTACCCCGTCCTCCTGCATCATGGTGAGCCAGACATAGGACACCACCTGAGAATCGCGAAAGTAGTGCGAGAGCAGGGGCGCGTTGGTTATCGCCTCACATCGCCGTACGAGTTCTCCCGGAATCCCCTCCAGCCCATTCGGCATAGACTTGGGATACTCAAGGCTTGGTGCTCCGGAGAACATGCCGGGGCCCATGTTGCCCCCAAGAGAGCCGAAGCGCTCTATGAGCATCACCTTGGCGCCGTTCCTGGCGGCGGTCACCGCAGCCGTGCAGCCCGCGATCCCTCCACCAACGACGAGCACATCGACGTCCGCAATGACCGGGATCGTGCGTGTCAGCTTTAGGCTCTTAGTCATGGTGCGCTCCTTCTAGCTGGCGGGCAGCCAGCATGCTATGCTGGCTGCTGAGGCACTCGCGGGCTGCGCCCCAGATCCATTGGCCTCGTCAGCCTCATGCGGGGGGCTCCGCAGACATCCAGCCAACCTTCTAACGGCAGCTCCTGGGGGCCCTCTTTCCGAGTTGTCTCACATGATGATGAGACAGCTCATGTTGAGAGCCCCTGCGAAAAAGACGCCGATCCATCTGATCTGGGTCCAAGCAGTTGGCGGCACGACCGAGGCCATAGAGACCGCCAGATCGCTGCAGAACTCGGAAAGCGGCATGAAGAGACAGACGGTCATGACGCCCAGCAGTATGCTAAAGAACGTTCCGAGCCATACATTGACAAGGTATTCTGCGCCGATCGCGGCCTCCGGATCGGTTCTGGCGACGTCGAGTTCGAGACGCGCCTCCCCCCAAAGAGCAACAGGTCCCGACAGGTCCGCGGTAAAGGCAAGCATCGCCCCAACCCGCGCCGGGCCCTCTCCTGACGAGTTCATGCCACTTGGCTGCCAACTGTAGGGCCGGGGCGAATGGATCGCAGAGTCAAGCGAAGTCAGGCATAGCCTTCTCCGCACCAATCTGGAAGCCATAGAGAGTAGCTCTGTGCAGATGGAAGCGCAGCTTGACCACATGCCCCACTTTGCCTCCTGCATCGCTCTCCTGTCCCGAGATGCCGGTCAGATGCTCATTTCCCCAGAAGAACTGCGTCTGGCCATCCTCTCCTTCGCG
>JAAYEA010000468.1 GCA_012689325.1 Chloroflexota bacterium | reverse complement strand
AGGCCCCCTCCGCCGACCTCTGGGAGGACCAGACCGACGAGGGCGAGCTCGGCTTTACCTACGACGAGGCCGACCAGATCCTCTTTCTGCACGTGGACCGGGGCTATGACGAGGGCCGCATCGTGGCCGCCGGCTTTGCCCCCGAGCTGGTGCAACGGGTGTTGCGGCGGCTGCGGGTGAGCGCCTTCAAGCGGGCGGAGCCGCCCTGCGCCATCTGGTAGCGCCGCATTGCCCGATCGGCGCGAAAACGGGGAGCCATCGGTGGCTCCCCGTTTCTTTTGGTGGCCGATGGGCGGGGCGCGCTAAGCCGCTCCGGCCTCCTCGGCCAACGTAAAGTCAAAGCTGATCGGCCCGCTCAGCAGCTTGTGCACCTCGCAGCGCCGCGCCGCGTTAAAGAGGATGGTGCGCTCCCGCTTGTCCAGTCCCGGCCCCAGGTCGACCCGGCTGACAAAGTGGCTGCGCATCTCGCCGTGGTCCTCCTCCACGCGCGGCTCGACGTGGACCTCGAGCTTGGCGACTTTGATCTGCTTGTGTTCGGCGACCGCCGACATGGTGAGGACCATTCAGGAGGCCAGGCTGGCCGCCACCAGCTCGATGGGGCAGAACTTGGCCCCTTCCTGCCCGGTGTTGGCGCGTTGGTCCACCACAAAGCTCCGCTCCGTCGCCGTCACCTCGGCGCGCTGGTCGCCCAGGTAACGCGCCTGCACCGCGCTGACGCGAATCTCCATGCTAGGCCACCAGCACCTTGGCCAGGTCGGCGGGGGTCAGCCCGGGCGAATCGATCCGGTTGGCCGCGTAAAAGGCGTCGATGGCCGCCTCGGCCTGCTCCAGCGCCACGCCCTCCAGCGCCGCCTCCAGCTCGCCCAGCTTGTCCGCCGGATAGATAAAGAAATCGCCCGAGAGCGACACCGAGCCTAGCTTATTCTCCTTGACCACGAACAGCGCGCGGATCAGCCCGCCCGGCGCCTTGAACATGCGCTGGCGCACCTCGGTGCCCGCCGCGATCTTGACGGCGCGCTCGGCCTGGCGGCGGCCCCGCTTGTAGAGCCATTCGTCGGTGGAGAACTGGGCCCAGAGCTCGTCGCGCTTGGCCTGCACGCCCTCCGGCAGCGCCGATGGCTCCAGCGGGCCCAGCACCTTGGCGAACTCGCTCGCCAGCAGCGCCGACATCTCCTCCCACGTCGGGACCGCGCCCAGCTCGCGCTTGATGGTGGAGAGGTTCTCCGTCATGCTCTTGAAGACCTTGTCCCGGTACTTTTCGTCCGGCACGCGCAGGATGCGGGTCATCATCTCGTAATTGAAGTCGGCGATGAGGTTGCCCACCAAGATCACGTGGCCGGCGATCTCGGCCGCGCCGGTGCCCGAGATCTTGCGCCCTTGCGTGGTGATCACGTCGTTCACGGGTTTATAGCGGCAGTCGATGCCCATCGCCTTGTAGGTCTGCACCACCGGCTCCAAGAGTTGCTGGTAAAAGCGCTCCTTGGTCTGCGCCGCCAGGGGATGCTCGCGCGGCAGGATGAGCTGGAAAAAGAGCTGCTGGCCGTCCAAGTAGACCGCGCCGCCGCCCACCTCCCGGCGAAAGATGGGGATGTGATGCTCCCGGCAATAGGCCACATCCACCTCTTGCTCCACGTCCTGGTGGTAGCCGATGCAAAAGTAGGGTGTGGAGGGCCGGAGCAGGATCAGGCCGTGGTGGCCCAGCCGCGGCAAGGTGTGGTAGATCAACTGCGAATCTTGCCACGAGACGGCGCCCAAGTCGTACAGCTTCATGCAGACCTCCCTTTTTATGCGATGGCGGATATTATAGGCGGGCGGCCCGCGGTGTCAATTGGGAGGGCTTGTGCCAAGTCGCTCGGCGATCAATGCGGCATGGAATGCCGACGCCGGGCTAAGGCGGCATGGAATGCCGGGGCTGCGCGTGATGGAATCAGGCTTCGTTCCGTGCCGCTGAGTCTCCAGAAGCCCGATTTCATCGGGCGCGGTGGTGTAGCACGGCGATTGATCGCCGTGCGGACGGCACGCCAAGCCGACTGCCGACTCGGCACAAGCCCTGCGTCAACTGGCCAGCAGGCTTGCATACAGCGCCATGGTCTGCTCGGCGGCGGTGGCCCAGGAAAAGCGCGCCGCCTGCGCCAGGCCCCTGTGGCTCATCTCGTCGCGCAGCGCGCGGTCCTGCGCCACCGCCGCGATGGCCTCGGCCAGCTCGTCCGCGCGGCAGGGGTCAAAGTAGCGCGCCGCGTCGCCGCCCAGCTCGGGCAGGCTGGAGGCGTTGCTGCTGACCACCGGCGTCCCGCAGGCCATCGCCTCGAGGATCGGCAGGCCAAAGCCCTCATAGACCGAGGCCATCACCAGCGCCTCCGCGCCGCCATAGACGGCGGGGAGGTCGGCGTCGGGCACATAGCCGGGCAGCCGCACCGCCGCGCGGGCCGGCGAGCCCTCCAACTGGGCCAGGAACCCCTCGTAGAGCCACCCCTTGCTCCCCACGATCACCCAGCCGACCTCCACGCCCCGGGCGCGCACCTGCTCCAGCGCCTGCAGCACCCGCGGCAGGTTCTTGCGCGGCTCGATGGTCCCCACGGAGAGGAGATAGCGCTCCGGCAGCCCGTATCGCGCGCGGGCCCGGCTCACCGCCTCCGGCGTGGCCGGGGCAAAGCCCGGCGCGGCGGCCTCATAGATCACGTGGATCTTGTCCGCGGGGACGCGGTAATGCCGGATCACGTCCCGCTTGGTGGCCTCCGAGATGGTGATGATCGCCCCCGCCCGGCGCACAAAGAGGGGCATGGCGGCGTTGAGGTACCAATAGTTGAGCCGCTTGTGGTGCTGCGGAAAGAGCTTGAAGATCAGGTCGTGGACCGTCAGCACGGTGGGGCAGCCCGGCAGCGGCATGAGCAGGTGCTCGGTGGCGTGGTAGAGCGTGGCATCGGGCACAAGCCGCCGGAAGGAGAGACCGGCCAATTGCCCTAGCCAGACGGCCATGCGCCAGGGCTTGTACCGGGCGCGCACCGTCCGCTGCGGCAGGTGCGCCAGCCCTGGCGGCGCCTGCGCGTCGCCGCCGCGGTTGTAAAAGAGGGCGATCCGGCCGGGGTAGCGCTGGTCCAGCGCCTGCGCCAGCGTGCCGGCGTAGCGTCCCAGCCCCGCGCGGCTGTGCGCCGCCGCCGAAACGTCCACATAGATGGTCATCGTCATTCGGTCCTTTGCAGGTTGGCGATGGTGGGCAAAAAGCTGAGCATCACCAGCGCCAGCGGCAGCCCCAGCAAGGTGATGCAGGCCAGCCAGGCCAGCGCCGCCCAGAGCAGGCTCAGCCACCAGCCCAGCCCCACGGCGTACAGCGCCCGCCAGCGCCAGTCGGCTTGCCCCGCCGTCGGGGTCAGGGAGATGGTGGGCGCGCGCGCGGGCTTGTGGCCCCCCAAGAGCAGCGCCTGCGGCAGCCGGTTGATCATCCGCGTGCCAGCGGCGAGCCCCGGCGGCGTCAGCATGGCCAGCCACACGCCCAGGATCCAGGCCGCGCTGGCCCACCACCCAACGAGGACGAAATAGGCCAACCGGACGGCAGGAGAGTATGTCATCTCAGCCGGGCGCTACAAAAAGAGCTCGGACCCGCAATAGGGGCACTTCACCAGGCCCTTGCCCGCCAGCTCGCGCTGGCCGCCGCAATGCGGGCAGCGCGTGGTGCGCATCTCGGAGGCCTGCTTGGCGTAGAGCACGCCCTCGCCCCAGTTGATATAGCCGGTAAAGAGCCCCTTGCCCACCAGGTCATAGATGTAGGCCTTGATGGTCTCTAGCGGCACGTCCAGCTCCACGGCGGCGTCGGCGACCACCACCTTGCCCTGGGTCTGGACCATGTTCAGCAGCTTTTTCTCCTTGGCGACCTCGGCCATCAGCTTGCTTTCCGCCTGCCCGTGGACGATCAGATAGATGCCCACGGCCAAGAGCGGCAGGCTGACAAAGACGACGGCCAGGGTCAGCCCCAGCGCATAGCCGGAGAGGCGCAGCCCGCTATCCTCCAGCAGGCTGGGCAGCATGCACAGCGCCGCGCCCAAGGCGATCAGCAGCCCCACCGCGATCAGGATGATGCCTATGGTCTTGCTTTGCCCCCACATGGAACGATCCTCCTTTTGCCCCTACAACGGCTCCGCCACGGCCTCCACCCAGACCGAGTGGGTGCGCGCCCCCAGGCTCGGCTCGGTGGGCGCGGTGCTGGTCAGCCAGTTGGGCGAGCCGGCCTGGTCCACGCCGTCCGCGCCCACATCCGGCCAGACCCCCTCCAATAGCGAGACCACGCCGGGCATGATCTCCTCGGTGACGCGCACGGGCACGCTCAACTCGCCCTGGGGGCTGCGCACCCGCGCCCGCGCCCCGTCGGCGATCCCGCGCGCCGCGGCGTCGCCGGGGTAGATCCACAGCGCGTGCGGCTCCCGCTCGCGGAACCACGGGAGGTGGTCGTATTGCGAGTGGGTGCGGTGGCGCGGGTGCGGCGTCACCAGCCGCAGCGTATACCCCGGCTCGGGATCCATCTCGCGGCAGACGGGGATGGCGGGCCAGCCGGTGCGCGCGGCATAGGCCGCGGAGGCGATCTCGATGCGCCCGGAGGGGGTGCTCAGCGGGTGGGCGACGGGGTCGGCCACGAAATCGGCCAGCGCGAAGCGCTTTTGCTCCCGGCCCAGATAGATCCCCGTGCGCTTGAACTCGGCCACGTCGGGGATCTCGGACGCCGCCAGGACTTGCTCCAGCCACTGGCCGGCGCTGCGCCCCTCGGTAAAGGCGGCGCCAAAGCCCAGCCGGTCGGCCAGCTCGGCCAGGATGTCGTAATCGTGCCGGGCCTGGTGCTGCGGCATGACCACCTGATGCGAGTAGAAAAGATAGTTGCCCGCGGGAAAGACCACGTCGTCCCGCTCCAGATAGGTGGTGGCGGGGAAAACGACGTCGCAATAGCGTGCCGTCGGCGTCAGCACATAGTCGTGGCAGACGGAGAACTCGACCTTTTCCATGGCGCGGATGT
>JAAYEA010000467.1 GCA_012689325.1 Chloroflexota bacterium | reverse complement strand
GAGATCGGGAAGGGCGTCTTGTAGATGGACTGGTTACGGTCCAGCACCAGGCTGCGCGTTTCCGAGCCGTGCCCGCCATTGGGGTAGCCGATGTCCAGGGCGAGCTTGCCAAAGAAGGCATAGCCGCCCTCGCCGACGCCGACGATGGGCTTTTGCGACTCGATCAGGAAATTGACCAACCGCGTGTCGCCCCAGGTGGTCGTGTCACCGGTGTCGTAGCCGACGATGATGGTCCGGTAGGGCCGCAGGTCCACCTTGAGCAGTTCCGCCATGGCCACCAGGTCCAGCCGGTAGCCGCGGTCGCCAAAGAACTTTTGGAAAGCTTCGCCCGTGGCCCGGTCCTCCCGATAGATGTAGAGGAAGCCGCCCGGACGCGGCGTGACGGTGGGGGTGTAGGTCAGCGTGGGGGTCCGGGTCACCGTGGCCGTCCGCGTGGCCGTGCGAGTCGCGGTGCGCGTGGGCGTCGGCGCGCTGTAGACGATCACCAGTTGCGGGTCGTTGCCGGAGAGGTTCTCGCGGCTGTCAAAGGTTCGCTGGAAGCAGGTGGGCTCGCCGGAGACGATCATCTTGAAGCCGTGGTTGGTATACGTGCCCGCGTACCACGACTTGACCAGGTCGGTGACGGTCCACTCGTACCAGGAGCCGGTGGCAGAGCCGACGCTGGTGGTGGCTGCGGCGGTGGCACTGTTAGAGGGCTGGTTGTTCCAGGTGGCGCCCGTCTCGGTCCAGCTCGCGGTGACGCGGTGCGCGCCGATGACGTTGGCGGTGGAGGTGCGATAGTAGCGCAGGTAGAGCTTGAGCTTGGCGCTGATGATCACCTGTCCGGCGGGGATGGGTGAAAGGTCGAAATGGATCAGGGCGCGGCCCCACTCGGGGAACTCGGCCCCGATGCAGGCGTCGCGGCCCACGGTGAGCTGGGCCTGGGTGCCATAGTTGTTGGTGGGGACCAGGTTGCCGACAAAGGTGTCGCGGTCGGCATAGAGGGTGCGGGTGATGCCAATGATCGGGGTCAGGGGAGCGGCGAGTTGGGGTGGGTCGGCCCCTTGCGCGAGGGTGGCGCTCCCGCCCAGCAACACGATCAGAGTCAGGGCAAGGGCGAGGGCGGCGATGAGGAATCTCGGCTTCATCTTATGGCTCCTTTCCCTCAGGAGGGACACTAGAGAGAACATGGCCAACTTGTGACGAAGGAGGTCGTTTTCGGGGGCAACTCACACAGCTATTTTACTACAACTCGGGCGAAAAGTCAACGCTTTGGGACGAATTCCGAGACTGGAGTGGCCGCCATATAGCATAAAACGGGGCGGCTGGCGCGCCAGCCGCCCCGTTTTATGCCGGGCGTGTCGGAGGGCGGGTCAGTTGCCGTAGAGGAGGACGCGCACGCCGGGGAAGGCCACCTCCTTGGGCGCGCCATACTGCCGCTGCAGCGCCTCGCGCAGGTTGCGGCTCTGCACATCTCGGCCCAGGTGGCGGAGGCTATCGTGGCTCAGCACCAGCCAGACGCGCCGGTAGCGGTCGCGCAAGCTGGCCAACTGCGCCGGATCAGGATCGGGCAGGCGGGATCCGCCGCCGGCGGGGTAGCTGCCCGTGGCCAGCTTGGGCAGCTCGGGGTAAGCCGGAGAGCCCAGCTTGTCCCGATAGTAGAGGAAGGGCTGGTCCACGAACCAGGCGTAAAAGACGGCCGCGTCGCCAGGCTTGGCCTCGCCCACCACGTAGGCCGTGACCTCCCGCCAGGCCTCGCCGCTGCGCGTGTCATACCAGGTGGAGATGGAACGCCAGGAGCCGACCATCACGAGAACCAGGGCCGCCACCGCCAGCCAGCGCGTGGGGCCGCGCCAGCGGGCGACCCCCGCCAAGCCCTCGGCGGCGAGCAAGATCAGCGGCGAAAGGCAGACGATGAAATAGCGATCGACGAACACGGGGTGGACGGTCAAAGAGTAGACGTAAGCCAGCGCGATCGGCGCGAACAGCCAGATCACGGCCAGCACGTACGGCCAGAGGCCCAAGCGCTGGCGCAAGACTGCCGCCTTGGTGGCGCCCACAGAGAGCCCCGCCATCCACAATAGCAGATAGCCCCACAAGAGCCCCTTCTGCCCGCCGGCAAGGTCTCGGATCAGGGCCCGGACGCTCTCGCCGGTGGGCGCTTGCACCCAGTCGAGCTGGTGGGCGTCCAGGGGCTGCAGCACCAGGGTGGGCAAGGCCAGCGCTCCCATGGCCAAGGCCGAGATGATCAGCGGCCGCCAGGGCAGGTCACGGAGATTCCGAGCCAGCAGCGAGAGTGCCTGGGCGGCGAGCACCAGCAAGGCGAAAAGATGCGCATAGACGCTCAGGGTGCTTACCAGGACCCAGGCGATCCAATCCCGCCGGGCGCGGTTCTGCAGGGCGCGCAGGAACCAGTAGGTGGAGAGGGTGGTCAGCAGCAGCAGGAGCGCATAGGAGCGCGCCTCTTGGGCGTAACGGACGAAAAAGAGGTTGACGCTCAAGAGCAACGCTGCCAGCAGCCCGGCCCACGGCCCGAAGAGGCGCTTGCCCGTCACATAGATGGCGGGGACGGTGAGGATGGCCGAGACGGCGGAGAGGGCGCGGACCAGGAACTCGGCCTGTCCGAGCTTGAGCCAGAGGTGGAGCAGCCCGAAGTAGAGGAGCATGTTGGACTCGCTCTTGGCGTAGGTGCTCCAGAGCTCACCCCAGTTCCGGGAGGCGAGCACGCTGAACACCTCATCGATCCAGAGACTCTTTTCGCCGAGGCCGCGCAGCGTCATGGCGGCGGCCAGCAGGCAGAGGGCCAGGGCGGCCAGACGCTCGAGCCAGCGTGACCGGGCGGCCGGGTCGCGCTGGGCGGGCGCGGCAGCCCGGCGCGCCTGCGGCCTGCTCGCAGGGCGGGTCGTTCTCAGGGCGGGACGGGATGGGCGGGCCATAATACCTCCAGAGAGCCAGGGTCGGCGTTGGATCGGTCCGATGGCGATAGAAGGATCGTCACCCGAGCTAGAGGGGCGGCTCGGCCAGCTTGCGCACCTTTTCCAGGGTATCGCGCCAACTGATGGGCGACAGGCCCAGTTTGCGGCGCAAATGGTCTTCATCCATGCCGGCGGCGAAATCGCGAACAGCGCAGGTCCAGCGCAGCATCTCGAAGGAGAGGCCGTTGGGCAGGTTGGCCAATTGCGCCACATCCCGCAGCACGTACTCCAAATTGCGCGGCGTGCAGGGGAAGAGGCGCTCCTTGAGGGTGTATTGGGCGCGATAGGCGGCCAGCGCGGCCGGCCACTCCTCGGGCAGCCGCAGGCGCCGCTCCTTGAGCCGATTGCGCGGGTCCTCGTAGCGAACGAACAGGACCGGCGCCTTGGGATCGGACAAGTCGAGGTGGCTGAACTCGATGGCCATGCACTCGCCCTTTTTGATGCCGGTATGGAGCACCAGCGTGACCAACAGATGCGGGCGCGCGTCGGGTTTCTCCGCGCTCATCAGGCCGCGGGTGATGGCCAGCACGTCCTCGATCTGGCTCTCGTAGAGGATGAGCGGCAAAGGCGAGGCAGCGGGGACCTGCACCACCGTCTCGGAGAGATCGGCGGGCAACACCTGCGCTTCCTTGAGCCAGGCGAAAAAGACCTTGAGGGTGGTCACGCGGCGGGCGTAGGACTTGGGGCTGCATGGCACCCCGCGCTCCTGGTCCAGCCAGCGCAAGAGATCGTTCAGGTCGTGGGTGGTCAGCGCGCCAAGAGAGGTGCGCTTGCCCCAGCGCCGCACAAAGAGCTTCAGGTCGCCCAGGAAGGCGTTGATGGTGTGTTGGGTAAAGCCCCGCTGGATCATGTGCTGCTCGAAAGGCGCCAGGGCGGCGGTGACCGAACTGCTGGCCGTCAGTGGCGCGGATTCCGTGGTGAGGGGGGCCTTGGGCTGGGCGGCGATGGCGTCGGGATCGAACAGGGCAGGCTGCTCGTAAGCCATGTGGCAGTCTCTTTCGTATAGTGCGATTTCACATAATTATAGTCGAACGGGAGCCTCTGTCAAATGCCGCGACGGCGCGAGATTGCGACTTGACCCCAGCCCTTCCCCATCATATAATAGGGCGAGTCAACTCCGGCTTGACGCGTGCAGCCGCAGAGAGGATGAGGGGTGATGGGAAAGACAATCCTGCTTGCCGACGATGAACGATTCATCAGAATCTTGCTGGAGGACACCCTTAGCCGGCTGGGTGAGGCCGACGTGCGCCTGGTGGTGGCCAAGGATGGCCCGGAGGCGCTCGAGATCGCGCGGACGGAGAGGCCGGACTTGGTCATTCTGGACGTGATGATGCCACGCCTCGATGGGTACGAGGTATGCCAGCGGTTGCGTGCGGACCTAGGCCTCACCGAGACCTATGTGATCATGCTTACGGCGCGGGGGCGCAATGCGGACAAGTTGCGCGGCCTCCAGGTTGGCGCGAACGAATACCTCACCAAGCCATTCGATCCCACGTATCTGCTGGCCCGGGCGCGACAGGTGTTGCACCTACCCTCGGAGGGCAACTGAGCCCGGACGGAGCCCAGAGGGCTTGACGCTCCAAGCTATCGGAGCGCCCGCGTCGAACAAGCCGAGCGGCCATGGCAGCGCCGTGGCCGGACCATTCGCCAAGGAGGGCGTGAACCCATGGAGAGAGCTTGGTCGTTTCACACTGCCGGGAATATCGTCTTTGGCCGCGGCGCGGTGGCGCGTCTGGGCAAGCTGGTGCAGCAGATGGGCCTGGAGCGCGCGTTGGTGGTGACGGACAAGGCCATCGTCCAAGCGGGCCTGCTGTCTCAGGTCATCAGCTCGCTGGTGGATGCTGGCGTGGCGGCGGAGGTCTTTGATGGCGGCGAGCCCGAGCCGTCGCTCTCGGCGGTGAACCTGTGCGTGAAGCAAGCCAAGGAGGCCGGCGCGCAGGTCCTGGTGGGTTTGGGAGGCGGCAGCAACATCGACCTGGCCAAGGCGGCGTCGGTGCTGCTCAAGCACGGCGGCTCGGCGCGCAAGTACCTCGGCGAGGACAAGGTCCCCGGCCCCATCTGGCCGCTGGTGGCCGTGCCAACCACGGCCGGAACTGGTTCGGAGGTCTCGGGGGCGTCGGTGCTGGCCGATAAGGAGCAGAACGTCCGCGGCGCGATCCTCAGCAACTTTTTGCGGCCGCTGCTGGCGCTGGTGGACCCGCTCTTGACCCTCACCTGCCCGCCCAAGGTGACGGCGGACGCTGGCATGGACGCGCTCACCCACGCCATCGAGGCCTATCTGGCCATCGACTTCCGGTATATGGACGCGCCCGCTGACCAACTCACCTTTTATAGTGGCAGGACGCCTCTCACCGATTGCCTGGCGCTGGAGGCGATCCGCCTGATCGGCGGGAACATCCGGCTGGCGGTGCATCAGGGCCGCAACCTGGAGGCGCGGGAAAAGATGCACTTGGCCAGCCTGCTGGCGGGGATGGCCTTTTCCAACGCGGCGGTGGCGTTGGTCCACGCGCTCGAGTATCCCATTGGCGTGATGACCTCCTGCACCCACGGCGCGGGCAATGCCTTGCTCCTGCCCTACGTCATGCGCTACAACCTACCGACGCGGATGCGCGAGTTGGCCGAGGTCGCCGCGGCGCTGGGCGAGGACGTCGACGGCTTGGTGGAGCGCGAGGCCGCCGAGCTGGCGGTGGACGCGGTGCAACAGCTCAAAGAGGACGTGGGCATCCCCATGCGCCTGCGCGAGCTAGGCATGACCGAGGGGCAGATCTCGGAAGCGGCGCAACAGGTGGTGGGCAACGCGCGGCTGAT
>JAAYEA010000466.1 GCA_012689325.1 Chloroflexota bacterium | reverse complement strand
TGGCCGGGCTGACCTTGTCCAGCGTGTCCTCCGAGGTGTGGTAGAACCGGTCGGGCCATTGGATGAGCATGGGCGTGGGGATGCCGACGCTGGGATCGGAGAGGACGATGTGGTCGCTGCCGCCGGAAAAACGCGATACGCCATACCGGAAAAAGGCATAGCTTTCGTTGCCCGCCAGGTTCTTCAGGTCGCCGGCCAGCTCTTCCTGGACGCGAGCCATCAGGTCCCCCGCGAAGGAGGACATCGCCTCGGGCGGATATTCGACGAGCCAGACGCTCCCGCACTGCTCCTGATCTTCCCCGACCATGTCGAGGTTGAGGCCGGCGATCATCCGCGGGAGGCGATCCGGGTGGGTCGCCAGATAGGCATAGGTGCCGCTGATCTCCGCCAGCCACAGAAAATGGATGGTCCGCCGGGGCCTGGCCAGCTTGCCAGCCTCGATCAACGCCTGCAGGGCGCGCGCCGCTTCCAGGGCCGCGCCACAGCCCGAGGCGTTGTCGTTGGCCGACGGCTCCGGGTGGCAGAGGTGGGCGACGACGATGATCTCTTCGTCGGTCTCGCCGGGGATGCGGGCGGAGACGATCTCGGTCGCGCCATCATGGAAGCGGCTCTGGACCGCGGCGCGCACCTTGACCGGCGATTTTCCCTCTTGGCCCCGCGTCTGCACGAGCTGCCGGAGCGCTGCGCCCTGCCGGGGAGAGAGGACAAAGCCAAAGCAGCGCTTTTCGCTGCCCCGCCACGAGAACTGGGTGTACTGGCGCGCGTCGGGCAGGTCCAGCGGCTGCCGCACCGGCAGCCAGTCTTGCATGCCGTCAAAGATGAGGCCCAGGGCCCCATAGCGCTCGACGGCCAGCTCGCGCACGCGCCCGACATCCCCCCGGGTGAGCACGAGCTTGTCGGCGAGGTCGAGGCCCGCATACTCGCTGAGCTCCGTGCCGTCGCCCAGCACGACGACTTCCGCCTCCACGGGGGCGGTGGGGCCGCTGCGCTGGATCAGGGCAAACTTGCTCTCGCGGTAGTCGCAGAGCCTGGTTTGGGCCTCCACCGGCTGCACGATGTCCAGCGTGCCAGCGGACGCTTCCCATCCCTGGAAGCCGGTCTGCCCCCAGTAGCGGAGGCCATCCCTCATCGGCACGGAGATGATCTCGGCGGCGACGCCCGCCTGGGCCAGCGCGTCCAGCACATACTGTGCCGCGTCGCGAAAGCCGGGGCTGTTGCGGATGCGATGGTGCCGGATGATGTGCGCCACATAGTCCTTCGCGGCGACGCCGGAGAACTCGCGGCTGAGCGTGGTGATCAGGTCGGCGAGCATGGCTCTCCTCTCTGGGGGAAGGATCGCGCGCCCCTCCCTCGCCCCAGCCGGCACAAGGGCCAGGGATCAGGGTAGCCCCTGGTGATGCGCTGGCGCCGGCAAAACAGCCCCATTCTAGTGCGGAATGGCGAATCAGGCAATGCCAGGGCCTGCAGGAGCGCCGGATGCCGCTCTCGTTGCCGTACGTTAGGCGGCGGACCTGCTGCACGCGCCGTATTGCCAGCGGCCCTGGCGGGACTTGTCGCTTGGCGCACGTCTCGGCGATCAGGTGCTCGGCCAGCGCTGCCGCTTCGCCTGTGCCAATCATCCATCTCACCACATCCCGGCTGGACACGTCGAGAGTGATGTATAGGTAGTAGGGTTGTCTGTTCGCGGCCACGGTTCACCAAGAAGAGATCGAGGGTTCGGAGGAACCGGCCAGTTCGGAGAAAAGTTCGGAGAAGATTCTGGCTCTGCCGACAGCACTCCAGCCCAAGCGGCAGCCTCATACCCGCCAGGAGCGCCACTCCGCTAGGATCTTCGCTCTTCTGTCTCCAGCAGATCACAGGCCCAACGAACTGCCTCGGGGTACTCGTCGCCGTCGAGAATGAACTCCTGCCCCCTGGCGGCGGCGCGGAGCTCGGTTCGCTGGCCGAGCATCCGCCACCTCTTCGGGTCTGCGTGGTAGGTCAGGGGCGTCCGGTTCCCGCTTGGGTAGAACCAGGACGGCAGATCCCAACTGCTCGGGTGTTGCGCCAGGGCTGCAGTCAACCTCAAGCGTGGGGAGAAGCGCGCGAAGACTCCGGCCCCGGGAATCCCTTGGGCGGCGATAGCCCTTACGGTCAGCTCTCGAGAGGCGACATAGACCGCGCTCGGACCCCTGCCGCGACGAAAGTGGGGATGGTATGCCGCCCATTCGTATCCCGCCGGGGTGAAGGTGCCCAACTCCAAGACTTCGCCAATCTGCAACCACCCCCAGAGGACATGGCAGGGCCGCAACCCCTTGGCCCAGGCATAGGCACCCCCAACCAACTCGACCTGGCGGAAGAGCCCAAAGAACAGGAAGAGGTCGCCGGGCCCCACCCCGTGGTTGCGCAGATGGCCTTGGGCAGCACCGGCCTGCCCGAATAGGGGCCGCCACCCAGGCGAACGCAGAAGGCTCTCTCGCACAAGATCGGGGT
>JAAYEA010000465.1 GCA_012689325.1 Chloroflexota bacterium | reverse complement strand
GAGCTGGAGACGCCCAAGGGCCCGATCACCGAGCTGGTGAAAGAGTACTGGCAGGCCATCGGCGTCGAGATTAACGTCAAGTCCATCACGCGCACCCTGCTGACTCCCAAGGTCACGGCCAACGAGGAGCCCATGGGGCTGTGGCACGGCGACATGGTCTCTGACCACCTGATCCCGCGCGACACGCGCTGGTTCATCGGCGCGTATCGCGACGACTGCTGCATGTGCCCGCTCTGGTCGCAGTGGTACGAGGGCGGCGGCAAGGCGGGCGAGCAGCCGCCGGATTGGTGGATGGAGAAAGCCAAGTGGTTCGAGGACTTCAAGTCGACCTTGGACCCGGCGCTGATTGGCAAGATCCTGCAATCGCAGGCGGACAACCTCTGGAGCATCGGCACTGTCTGCGACGCGCCCCAGCCCGTGATCGTGCGCGACACCCTCATGAACGTGCCCGAGGACGGCGTCTGGGCCTATGACAGCATGTGGACCGCGCCGCAGTACCCGATGACGTGGTTCTTCAAGTCCTAGCGGCGAGCCGGATCGGCGCGTCCGATCGTTGGCGCGCCATCGGTACCAGAGGGGAGCCTGGCGATAACCGGCCAGGCTCCCCGGGTCCACGTTGCGCGGACCGGCGCCATCTCGCGCCAGCGAGGTGGCGCCCGCTGAGGGGCCAGGAAGGAACGACATGACCAGCTATATCGTGCGCAGGTTCTTGTATATGCTGATGCTGCTTGCGCTCACCTCTCTTGTCGCTTTCATGGTGATCGTGCTGCCTCCCGGCGACTTTCTCACTGCCTATGCCAACCAACTGCGGGCGCAGGGCGACATTTCGGAGCAAGAGCTGGAGTCGCTCCGCCACCTCTATGGGCTGGACCGGCCCATGTATGTCCAGTACTACAAATGGGTCACGAACTTTATCCGTGGCGATCTGGGCATGTCTTTCAACTGGAGCAGGCCGGTCAGCGAGTTGATCGGCGAGCGGCTGGGGATGACGATCCTGGTCTCCGTGGCCGCGCTCTTGGTCACGTACCTGATCGCCGTGCCCGTCGGCATCTATTCGGCGACCCATCAATATTCTGGGGGCGACTATTTCTTCACCTTTATCGCCTTTATAGGGATGTCCGTGCCCAATTTCCTGCTGGCCCTGATCCTCATGATCGCCCTCAATAAAACCCTGGGGCTCTCCATCGGCGGCCTCTTCTCCGTCGAGTTCAAGGCCGAGCCATGGAGCGCCGCCAAGGCCGTGGACCTCCTGAAGCACCTGCCGATTCCCTTGCTCGTCATCGGCCTCTCTGGCACGGCGTCCATCATGCGCATCATGCGGGGGATGCTCCTGGACGAACTGAACAAGCCCTACGTGACCACGGCCCGCGCCAAGGGGCTGACGGAGCGCAAGCTCTTGTTCAAGTATCCCGTGCGCATCGCGCTGAACCCCATCGCCAGCACCATCGGCTGGGCGCTGCCCGCCGTGTTTTCCGGGCAGACCATCGTCTCTATCGTGCTCGACTTGCCGACTATCGGGCCGCTGTTGTACCAGGCGCTCATGTCGGAAGACATGTTCCTGGCCGCCAGCGCCATCATGATCACCACATCGCTGACCGTGGTGGGGATGTTCCTATCCGACATGCTGCTGGCCTGGCTGGACCCGCGGATCACCTATACGTAGAGCTAAAGGGGCGCTGGCCTGCCCGCCTCGTTCCGCGCCTGGCGGTCCGAGGCCGCGCGCCCATCCCCTGGTGTTGTATTGGCCTGTTCAGGTAGGTATCGGAGGCGTCATGGATCTAGAGTCGGCACCTGAGACGACCACAAAAACGAGCTCCGAGGAGCGCATCTATGTCGCCACGCAGTGGCAGCTCATGTGGTATCGCTTTCGGCGCCACAAGCTCGCCCTCGTCGGCACCGTGGTCGCCATTTGCCTGTACCTCATGGCCCTGCTGTCTGGTTTTCTGGCTCCCTATGGGTCACTCGAACGGTTCGCCCAGCATATCTATGCGCCGCCCCAGGCGGTCCGTTTCTACGCGGATGGCAAGCTTCAAGCCCCCTTTGTCTATGCCCTGGTCCCCAAGCCTGACCCGGTCACCTTTCGCCGCATCTTTGAGGTGGACAAGACCACCCGCTATCCGCTGCGCTTCTTCGTCCATGGCATCGAGTACAAGCTCCTGGGCCTGATCAAGACCGATCTGCATCTCTTTGGCGTGGACAAGGGCGGGACCGTCTTTCTCCTGGGGACCGACATCCTGGGCCGAGACGTTTTTACCCGCATCCTGGCTGGGTCGGTGATCTCGCTGTCCATCGGCCTGGTGGGCGTCTTTACCAGCTTTATCTTGGGCTGCCTTCTCGGGGGCATCTCCGGGCTCTATGGCGGCGCGATCGATGTGATCATCCAGAGGATCATCGAGTTCCTGACCTCTATCCCCACGATCCCGCTATGGATGGCCCTGAGCGCTGCCGTCCCCAAGAACTGGAACGCCATCCAGGTCTATTTTGCCATCACCATCATCCTCTCCTTGCGCGCCTGGACCGGCCTGGGCCGGGTGGTGCGAGGCAAGCTGCTGCAGGTGAAGGAGGAGGATTTCGTCATGGCGGCGCGCCTCTCCGGGGCCAGCGATTGGCGCATCTTGTTGCGCCATCTCTTGCCCGCCACGATCAGCTATCTCATCGTAGAGATGACGCTGGCCATTCCCCAGATGATCCTCGGCGAGACCTCCTTGAGCTTCCTGGGCCTGGGGTTGCGCCCGCCCGTGGTGAGCTGGGGCGTGCTGCTGCAACTGGCGCAGAACGTGCGCACGGTCACGATGAACCCTTGGTTATTGGCTCCCGCCGTGTGGGTGATCCTGACCGTAATGGCCTTCAACTTTATGGGCGACGGGATGCGCGACGCCGCCGACCCTTACCACCGTTGATTCCCTTCCGCAGAGTATCGGCATCATATCTTGTCCAAAGGAGACGATTTGTATGTACAAGAACCTGAGCCCTGGCGCCATCGGCATTCGCGGCCTCTCGCTGGCGGACTCGATCACCCTGGCCCGCCAATCGGGCTTCCAGGGGGTCGCCTTCAGCATCCAGGAGGCGGCGGACCTGGTCGCGCAGCATGGCCTGGAGTACGTCCGCGACCTGTTTGCCAGCGCCAACATCCGCCCCGGCCACTGGAACCCGCCGGTCAACTGGCGCAACGATGACGTCTGGCAGGACGAACTCAAAAAGCTGCCCGCCCTGGCCGAGCTGGGGCGCAAGCTGGGCTGCACGCGCACCTCCACCTGGTGCCCGGCGTTCTCGGACGTGCGGCCCTTTGCGCAGAACTTCCTCTGGCATGTGGCCCGGTTTCGCCCCATCGCCCGGGTGCTCGCGGACCACGGGTGCAGCTTTGGCATCGAGTTCATCGGCCCCAAGACCTCCCGGATCCAGGGCAAGTACGAGTTTATCTATACCCTGGAAGGCATGATGGAGCTGGCTTATTCCATCGGGACGGGGAACGTGGGGCTGCTGCTCGACGCCTGGCACCTGTACTCCTCCGGCGGCAGCGTGGACGACCTGGACAAGATCGCCGCCCAGGATGTCGCCGTGGTGCACGTCAACGACGCGCCCAAGGGCATCGCCGTGGATGACCAGATCGACAACATCCGCGCCCTGCCCATGGAGACGGGCGTGATCGACCTGCCCGGCTTTATGCGCAAGCTGGCCCGCATGTGGTACGATGGCCCCGTGACGCCCGAGCCTTTCAGCGCGCGGATCAACGCCATCAAGGATCCCTTGGAGGCGGCCAAGCTCGCCAACCATTACATGGACAAGCTGTTCCAGGCCGGCGGGGTTGCCTGAGAGCCCCGCGCCATGATGAGGAGGAGTCACACCCCATGACAATCAAGGTTGGGTTGATCGG
>JAAYEA010000464.1 GCA_012689325.1 Chloroflexota bacterium | reverse complement strand
CGCTTCATCTCGGACATCGACCAGACGCTGGTCCCGCGCCCGATCCCGCAGATGATCGGCCAGCGCGAGTCGGCGATCCACCTGGCCCTGGATGGCGCCGTCCTCCTCCCCGACCGGGCCTATGTCGACCTGCGGGTCTCCGGCGGCGACCGCGGCCAGTCGGTGGCGCTCTTGCGCCAGGGCGGCGCATCCTTTATGCTGCGCGATGGCGAGATCACACCGGTGGAGGACGTCCTGAGCGTGGCCTCCTCCAGCAACGACGTGCTGGGCTACCTCGCCGCAGCGGAGAACGTCGCCGCCGCCGGGTCGCCGGAGGGGCACCCTGAGCTGGCGCGCTACACTTTTGACGTGAGCGGCGCGCGCTTTGAGGCCTACGTGCGGCAGCAATCCGAGGCCGCCTTGCGGGCCCAGCCCGGCGCGCCGGATAACCTGACGCTCCGGCCCTCGCCAGCGCTGAAGCAATTGAGCGGCCGCGGCGAGCTGTGGGTGGACGCCAACGGGCTCCCCGTCCGCCAGGCGGTGGATCTCGCGATCCCCGCGGTGAACGAGAGCTATGACGCCCAGGTGCGCATGGTGGTGGACCTCTCGGGCTATGGCCAGGTGCGGGCGCTGCCCCGGGCGGCGCAGGGGGCGGACGGCTCCTGGCGGCTGGAGGGGACCATCGACGCGCCCAGCCGGTCCAGCGCCGCGCCAGCAGCCTCGATCACCGGGGCGACGGCCACCTCCCCGCTGCCGATGGCCCTCGCCGAGGAGCTGGCCGCGGAGGCCCACGCCTCGCGCGTGCCCGTGCGCATCCCCATCTCGACCGGCATCCTCTTTGTGCTGGCCTCGCTGGGCCTCATCATGATCCGCACCTACCGCCGCGATCGGCGCCGCGCCTATGCGCTGATCGCCGCGCTGTTGCTCCCCATCCTCGTCTTTTCCCCGCTCTTGCAGGCGGGCGAGGTGGTCCGCTTTGTGGATCAGCGCGCGCAGGCCGCCGAAGCGGCTGCGGCCGCGACGCCCGCGCTCTTGGAGGCGCTGGGCGTGCAGGCGGTCGAGGCGACTCCCGCCGCCCAGCACGCCGGAAACGGCCGGGCCGTCTCGGCGAGCGGGGTTGCGCAAGCCAGGGCAAACCTCCACAGTGGGGCCGCGCTGCAGGCCGACCCGCCGGACACGGACCGGGAGCGCTGCGGCGATGGGACGCCCGGCGTCGATACCGATGGCGACGGGCTGAACGACACGGTGGAGTTGTGCCTGGGCACCAGCGCCTACCTCGCCGATAGCGACTATGACGGCATCCCAGACAAGGTGGAGACGGACGGCTTTGACCTGGGCGGCAAGCATTGGGACTCGGACCCCAAGCGGGCCGACTCGAACGGCGATGGCGTGTTGGACACGCTAGAGTGGGCCAGCGCGCAGACGCCGAGCGGGCAGGCGGCCTCGGCGGACCTCGACGGCGACGGCGTCCCCAACCTGTGGGACGATGACGACGACGGCGACGGCGTGCCGGACGAGCAGGACATCTCGCCCTTTGCCGTGACAGGCTACGCCTCCTCGGCCCAGTTGAGCACCGCGGGCGGCGACTTTAGCGGCTACCAGTTCATCGAGATCCAGGCGCAGCCCCAGGACATGAGCCACCTGCGCTATTCGACCACGCCGCTGGACTGGCCGTGGGATTCGGAAGGGAACGTCAAGGACCTGGATGACTCGGCCGAGGACCTGCGCCTGACCCCCTTCCTGCTGGTCAAGACCAACGTGGCGCCGGAGCAGAGCCTGTCGGACAAGTACGGGTTCCGCTCCTGGGTGGATAGCGACGGGCAGATCATCATGCTGGTCCCCCTGGTGGCGACGCAGAACGGCGGCGCCGTGCACAGCTTTTACGGCAAGGTGGCCTACGCCCCCGGGCAGACCGCCGACATCCAGTGGGATGCCGAGCTGGTCTGGATGGCCCAGATGCAGAACGACACCTCGGCGAGCTGGGTCATCACCCCGGAAAGCACCACGCTGCACCAGTACAAGGACAGCTTCCGCATCACCGGCCTGGAAATCACCAAGGACCAGAGCTACGAGGCGGCGGTCTTGGGCACCCCGGCCGATAGCGACGACCTCAACCTCTTCCGCCTGTTGCTGGGGCTGAACGACACCTTCAAGTCCCACGTCCAGTTGGAGGGGCAAGCGGCCGGCGAGACGGCGCTGCAAGAGATCGCCTCGCGCTTCGCCGCCGGCAGCACCGCCGATCTCGTCCACACCTTTGGCGTGGCGCGCAGCTCGGTCGCCATGAGCGGCCCGGTGCAGTACAACCAGCTCGACGCCGGCGTCGCTGGCCTGGGCGCGGACCTGGTGCCCGGCTTTTTGGACGACTGGGACGACTATTACGGGCTCGATCGCTGCACCGGCGCCGACGGCGCGGCCGTCAGTTGCGCCAGCATCATCGTCGCCTATGAGCAAAAGCTGGGCGTCCGCGACCTGAACGACCTGCCGCGCACCGGCTCCGGCGCGGTCGACCTCGCCCAGTTGAGCGTCAACCTCGCCGACATCCCCCTGCTCACCACCCGCGGCGTCCAAATGCGCATGTACGAGCAGGACGCCAGCGGCTGGCAGATGACCACGGCGGCCCGCATGCTCGAGTTGATCGAGCAGCGCTATAAAGGCATCTATGACACCGCCATGCGCGACCTCTACCCCGGCCTGGAGGTCAGCGACGTGCGCTTCGTCGCCTATGCCGCCTACCTCTGGGCCACCGGCCCGTCCTACACGCCGATCGCGGCGGATGGGCAGCCCTTGGTGGAGGCGCTGGCCAACGAGGCCGAGCTGGCGGCCAATCGCGCCCTGGACGCGGCGTTGGAGGCCGAGGTCGAGACCGCCGTGGACTATTGGGGCATGGGCACCAAGATCGTCCAGGCCCTGGCCATCGGCGGCTCCACCTATGTGGGGTGGGCGCTCAACGACGCCGCCTCGCTGATCGGGAAATGGGCCAGCATGGGCACGGGGAGCCGAGGCTGGAACGGCGTCGGCGTGGGCCTCTCCGCCGTGGCCACCGGCGCCTCCATGATCATGGGCATCATCAACGCCATCTGCGACTCCGGGTCCGAGCTGGCCGTCTGCCGTAACGAGCAGGCGCTCGAGATCGCCAATATCGTCATCAACTCGCTGGCCATCATCGGCCAGGCGCAGGCCCTGGTGGACCTGACGATCCAGGCGGTCAAGGGCACCCTGGAGGCCCTCTCCAACGTGGCGATCGGGGTGCAGGTCGTCGGCCTGGTCGTCGGCGTCGCCGTGACCTGGGTCAGTTTTGCCCTGACGCTGGCCTTTGGCGGGCTGAGCGATCCGGTGGTCTGGCGCGTGGCGCTGGCGCAGGCCATCGTCACCACCGTCTACCTGATCGTCATCTTTGCCCTCAACTGCATCCCCATCGTCGGGCAGATCATCACCGCCATCCTGTCGCTCATCGACATGATCCTCTCCCTGTTTACCGGCCTTTTCGCGGACGAAACGTACACCATCGCCATCGCGATCCTGAACCTGTTCTATGACGCCGAGACCCTGACCGCGCTGGAGGAGGCCGAGTTCGGCGAGTTCAGCACCTCCCTCGCCGACCCCACCCTGGGGCTGGTGGCCGGGAACACGCTCAAGCTCTCCGCCCCGGCCAGCGGCACCATCGAAAAGACCGGCGACGGCGACGACGATGACCTCCGGGACAGCTATATCGAGGGGCAGCTCACCTGGTTCTACCCCTATTATGACCTGACCCAGATGTTCTGGGGGCAGGACATGAGCGACGCGCGCGACTGCGACGTCATCAGCGGCAAACTCTATTGCAGCAACACCGCCCGGCTGGGCTACGCCCTCACCCCCAAGATCAACGGCGTGGTCAGCGTGGCCGGACGGTTCAACTATCAGTACGTCTGGGCCGAATACGGCATGTACGGGGCCTGGCGCTGGGCCACCCACACCGAGGAGATGGTCCTCCCCGAGGAGGCGCCGCTGCTCGCCCCGAACACCATGCCGCTGGACGTGGTGCCCTCGACGCTGGAGGGCCTGTGGAGCTGGTCGGCGCTCACCAATCATGACCTCGACGGCGACGGCCTGCTCAACGACCAAGAGGCCGCGCTGGGCACCAGCGCGAGCCTGTGGGACACCGATGGCGATGGGCTCTCGGACAAGTACGAATGGGAGACCTACGCCGAGCACGGCGCCGACCCGCTGCTGGCCGATACCGACGGCGACGGGCTGAACGACGGCCTGGAGCTGCGCGTCGGCACCTTGATCAACGTGGCCGATACCGACGGCGACGGGCTGGCCGACGGCGAGGAGGTGCGCTACTATGACGGCAGCGCCATGCAGGGCGGCTGGCAGGTCACCATCCCCGGCGGTGGCGCCTTTTGGGTTTCCTCCGACCCCAAGCTGGACGACGCCGACGGCGACGACCTGAACGATGCGGAGGAAAAGGCCAATGGCCTGAGCCCCTACGCGGCGAACAGCCCCATACCGGTGCTGAACCTGACCGCCTCGCCGATCCGTGGCATCCCCAGCGGGCGCGCGGGCACCTATTGGACGACCAACGAGCAGGTCTCGTTCTCCATCCAGCTCGCCAACGGCTCCCCCCAGGCCGTGACGACGACCCTCACGCTCGACTTGCCCTCGTGGCTCTATAGCGTGAGCGCCACCACCATGGCGGGGGACCGCTCCCCGGCCATGGTCAAGAGCGGCAACAGCCTCACCTGGGCCTTTACCGGCGCCAACACGCTCCAGGTCTACGAGGCGGTCTCCACCACCGTCACGGCGCGGGTCAGCGCCACGTCGGCGAGCTATGACATCGCCCTGACCCTCCCCTTCGGCGGCACGTCGCTGCGGGAGAGCATCAATGCCGTCGTCGACGGCGATAACCCCAGCGTGTCCATCGTGGCGCCCGCCAATGGCGCCTACCTGCGCGGCTCCAGCTATGTGATCGGCGGCTCGGCCACCGACCGGACCACCTGGGTGACCGGCGCCGAGCTGAGCATCGTCCCGCAGGGCAGCGCGGCCAGCTTCCAGGCCCTCACGGGCACGCTCAGCCCCTGGGCCCATACCTGGACGCTGCCGTCGGACGGCGTCTATTCCTTGCAGGCGCGCGCCACCGACGCCATGGGGCACACGGGCACGACCAGCGTTGTCAACGTCACCGTGGACAACACCCCGCCCGCCGTCACCCTGAACTATACCATGGGAGATAGCGCGGTCGAGCTGAGGGGCACGGCCACCGATAACCTCTCCGGCATCCAGTGGGTGCAGCTCGAGATCGACGGCCAGCCCTGGCGCAACGTGGCCCCCAGCGGCGCGAACTGGTCCTATGACTGGACTGTGGGCGAGAGCGCGCAGGGCAAGCACCAGGTCAAGGTGCGCGCCTATGACCGCAGCGGCAACGCCAGCGACATCGTCAGCCAAGAGATCGTAGTGGACCGGGTGGCGCCCTCCAGCGACGTGAACGGCGGCGCCGACCCCGACGTCCCGCCCACGTTCAAGGCGAACACCGCCTTTAACCTGGCCGGCGTCGCCGACGAGGGCGGGCATCTCCCGCTCCCGGCGGTCGCGGCGGATTTCCGCGCGGGCATGGACGCCTTTGGCGATAGCGCCATCTGGCTGGGGCTCTCCAGCATCCGCGAGAACGACGGCGGCGTGCTGGCGGCCTGGGCCGGCGATTTCAACGCCGACCGCCTGGCCGACCTGGCGGTGGGCCTCCCCGGCCCCGATGGCGACGGCGGCTCCGTATCCATCCTCTATGGACGCGCGGGCGGCTGGCCGGTTGCACCCGACCTGGAGATGCTGGCGGATAGCCCGACGCGTTACCTCGGCGCGAGCGGCGCGCGGCTGGGCAGCATCTTGGCTGCCGCGGGCGACGCCAACGGCGACAACCTCTCCGACCTCTTGATCGGCGAGCGCGCCTCGACGCGCGCCTTCCTGATCTTTGGCAAGCCCAGAACGCTGGGCGACATCGCCCTGGACGGCGGGCAGAGCAGCTATCGCGTCCTCCTCCAGGCCCCAGCGACGATCCAGAGCCTCGCCTCGGCGGGCGACGCCAACGGCGATGGCTACGCTGACCTCCTGATCCGCGCGGGCGGGACGACCTACCTCCTCTTTGGGCGCATCGGCAGCGCCTGGACCGAGACGGTGGACGTGGCCGCGGAGGCCGCCGCCACCTTTGGCAGCACCACCGGCGCCGTCGGCGTCGGCGACGTGGACGGCGACCAGCTCGGCGAGTGGGTGACCATGGCCTCCGGCCAGATCGTGCTGCGCGGCTGGAACACCGCCAGCGGCGCGGCGGCGACCGTCTCCACCACCGCCACCGCCGACCCGACGCCGCGCGTGGTGGCCCTGGGCGACGTGGACGGCGACGGCAAGGCCGACTGGCTCTACGCCAACGGGACGAGCCGCGTCATGGTCTATGGCAGCGGCGGAACCCCGCACACCTTTAGCGGCTACGGCGGCTTTTTCGCCTCCCCCGGCGACGTGGACGGCGACGGCCGCGCCGACATCCTGCTGGCCGATGCGAGCGGCGTGGCGACGCTGGTCCGCCAGCAGGCCGGCGAGTCGCCCGAGTCCTTCGCCACCATCAGCGGCGTGGGCGGCGCGGCCAACGCGCCCTATGCCGCTGGCGCCGACCTCAACGCGGACGGCTCGGCCGAGCTGCTGCTCATCCCCAGCCAGGCGGCGGCGGAGGCGCGCGGCTTTGACGCGCCCAATTTCGCCTCCGGCTATATCTCGCCCAAGGATCTCCCCCGCGGGGCCTCGTCGGCGATCGGCGACGGCCAGCCCATCGCCAAGGGCGGCGCTGGCCTCCTCTCCACCGGCCCCGACAACCGCTACGTGGACGACGACGGCGGGTGCGGCGGCAATACCCCCTGCTACACCACCATCCAACTGGCGGTGAACGCCTGCGATGGCGGCGGAGACACCATCACGGTGTACCCCGGCGCCTATGCCGCCTTTAGCGTGCCCGCGGGCGCCAACTATGACTATTTGACCGTGCAGGGCGTGAGCGCCGACGCCGTCTTTGTGGACGGCGCGGCGTCCAACGCCATCCAGGTCGCGGCGGATGGCGTCCGCCTGGTCGACCTGACCGTGCGGAACGCCTCCAGCGGCATCGTGCTGCAGGACGGCGCCGGCGAGTCGCCCGTGGGCGGCGGCGCCGAAACGACGGTGGACGGCGTGCTGATCCACTCGGCCCAGTATCCCATCAACATCAGCCAGGGCGCGGCCCTCACCGTGCGCGACAGCACGGTGGTCGGCAACGGTACCCACGCGATGGTCTATGTGGACCCGAGCGCGGCCGGCCTGCACACCTGGGCCGCCGATCGGGCGGTGGCGCAGCCCGCCATCGCGACGATGCAGCCCATCACCACCAGCGGCGCGCTGGTCGGCGGCGGGACGGCCCTTTATGCCCTGCCCGGCGGCAAGAGCCCGCAGGTGTACACCGCCACGCCGGGGACGGACGGCTCGCTGGGCAACTGGAGCGCCGGCTTTACGCTCAAGCACGACCTCCCCTACGGTACGGGCCATAGCCAGATCACGGGCCAGAACGCGGTGAGCCAGATGGTTTCCAGCGGTTCCAGCCTGTACCAACTGCAGACGAACACGCTCTGGCCGTGGCTCGGCGGCACCCTGGCCTACGGCCACAACCTGACCACCTTTGCCTACGCCGTGGCGGTCTCGCCGGTCAACGGCGATGTCTACATCGGCGGTAGCTTTAGCCAAGCCGCCGGCATGGATGCCTACAATATCGTGCGCTGGGACGGCACGTCGTTCCACCCGCTGGGCTCCGGCCTGGCGAACGGCACCAACGGGACCGTCCGGGCGCTGGCCTTTGACGACGCGGGCAACCTCTATGTCGGCGGCGAGTTCACCCGCGCCGGCAACCTCCCCGTGGGCAACCTGGCCGGCTGGAACACCAACACTTCCACCTGGTTCGCCCTGGGCAACCCTATCGAGATGTCCACGGGCCGCGCCGGCAACGGCACGGACGGGCCAGTCTACGCCCTGATCTACGACACCACGTCCAACTATGACGGCCTCTACGTCGGCGGCAGCTTTAGCGACATCGTGGAATGGGGCACCGCGGGCGGCGGCGGGACCGGGGTGGCCAGTCCCAACTTTTTCAAGATCCGCACCAAGTATTGCACCTTTTCCTCCAGCTCGGTCTGCTATGCCTCCACCACGGGCACCAACGGGCCGGTGCACAGCTTTGCCCTGAGCGCCGGGGCCTCGTATACCGCCAAGACGCTCTACGTGGGCGGCACCTTCACCGTGGGCGGGCCCGGCTCCCTCAAGGAGCTGGCGGCCAGCCATGTGGCAGCCTGGAACACCACCCGGCCCTCCGGCGCGTGGTGGACGGCGCTAGGCGCCGGCCTGACCGGGGACGTGATCGACCTGACCGTGGATCCATTGACCAACTACCTCTACACCTGCTCCTACTCGACCGAGTCGGTGCGCCGCTGGAACGGCAGCGCCTGGGCCCAGGTCAGCGGCGTGGACTATGACAGCAACCGTCCCGTCGCCCTCGCGGCTGATTCCGAAGGCAACGTCTACGCCGGGACGTACGAGAGCGCGGGCTATGTCGGCTCGCAACTGCACGTCCAGCGCGCGGGGACGACTGGCTTTGTGGAGGTCGGTCGCGACGCCCCTGGCGTGAGCGTCTCCTCGGTTTGGATCGAGGACCTGGACCTGGACGCCAAGGGCCAGCTTTACGCCGCCACGAACGCGGCCGTCCACTATGGCGGCGGCGTGGCCGACCCGGACCATAGCTGGGCGGCCCTGAGCCGCTGGGCCATCGCCGGGATGCACAAGCGCGCCGTGCCCAGCGGGAGCTGGGCGACCCAGGCCTACCCGCCCACGGGCAGCGGCTGGACCGCGCCCACGGCGGTGACGGGCGACGGCAGCGGCAACCTCTATGCCGTGTGGGGCAGCTATGCCACCGGCGTGCTCTATCGCTTCGACGCGGCGACCAACGCCTGGGCGGCCAAGGCCAGCCCCAGCGCCACCGCCCACCTGAAGCACCTGGTCTATGCCAATGGGCAGCTCTACGCCGCCGGGCAGCTCTCCACGGGCGCCTGGCGCATGTGGCGCTACGACCCCACCGGCAATAGCTGGAGCGAGATGGCGGCGCCGCCGCTGGCCTCGGGCGCCGCGGCCGCGGGCTTTTCCTGGTCGTGGGACGGCGCGGATGCCATCTATGCGCTGCTGGGCGACGGGACCAAATCCATCCGTCGCTATCGCCTGAGCGCCAACACCTGGGACACCCTGCCGGATCCCGGCGTGGCCTTTACGGTCTCGCGCGGCCCGGCCCTGGCGCGGGTGGGCAGTTACCTCTACACCTACACCACGCCCGGCGCTGGCGCCACCACCAACCTCTTCCGCTACGGCAAGGTCGGCATGTCCGACCTGCGCTTGGCGGTGGAGCGGACGGCCTTTGTCTCGCCGAACACGGCCTCGAGCTACGCCTGGACCAACCTCAGCGCGGCGGCGGGGACCTATCGCTTCCTGACCGACATCGACACGACCAACGCCTGGGTCGCCCAGACCACCTCCGTGGGCTGGTCCCCGGCGCTGCCCACCGGCGCGACCAAGCTCACTTCGACACAGGCGGCCTTTGTCTCGCCGAGCACCGGCCTCCATCGCCTCGGCGCCAGCTCGACCTTGACCGCCGGTTATCATAGCTACAAGGCGGTGGCGCACGTCTTTTCCTCGCCCGCCGCCTGCACCGAGTGCGGCAGCACGCTCACCTGGGGCGTGGATGCCTTTGCCACCGTCCGCGAGGCGGTGGAATCCGGCGCGGCCCGCGTCCTGGTCCATCCCGGACGCTACGCCCAGACCTTCTACCTCGTCTCGGGCGTGCAGGTGGTTGGCTCCGGCGCCGAGACGACGATCATCGAGCCGCCCGCGGGCACAGCCGCGACCCTGGTCACCGCGGAGGGCGTGGCCAGCAGCTCGCTCTCGCGGGTCACGCTGGCCGGCGCTTCCGGCTGGACCGGCTTTCTCGCCGAGGGCGGGGCCGTGGGCCTCAAGTTCGCGCGCAACATCGTCCGCGACCTGGGCACCGGCGTGCTCCTGCGCGGCAGCAGCGCGGTGGAGCTTGTGAACAACACCTTTGTGCGCAACGGCGACGGCATCGTCGCCGAGGGGACCAACCCGGTAAACGTGCGCAACACCATCCTGGCCTATCACACGGGCACCGGCCTCAAGCGGGGCGCCAGCTCCAGCCTCGCCAACACCTATAACGACTTTTGGGCCAACGGCGCCGACATGGACCCGGTGGACGTGGGTGGCGGCAAGCTCTTCCGCGACCCCGCCTTCCGCAACCTGGCGGCGAACGACCTGCGCCTGGCCGCCGGCTCGCGCCTGATCGACATGGGCGCGCCCGGCGACCCCACGCCGCCAGGCACCGGCACCCGGGTGGACATGGGCTACGCCGAGTACAATGCGGCGGGGTTCTACGTCAGCCCGAGCTACTCCGCCACGTCCCTGAACGACGGCCTCACCTGGGGCGTGGACGCCTTTACCACCATCCAGGCGGCCCTGGACGCCGCGGGATCGGCGCTGCGCAACCTGGGGGCCGCGCCCGAGGGCGGCTACAGCGTGGGCGTGGACGACGGCACCTATGCCGAACGGGTCACCGTCCCCAGCCACGTGCGGCTGGTCGGCTCCGGCGCCGCGGTCAGCATCATCGACGCGGGGAGCGGCGGCAGCGCCGTGACCCTGGACGCCGTGACCGACGTGGAGGTCTCCGGATTCACCCTGCAGGGCGCCAACGCGGCGGGCGCGGGGATCGAGCTCAAGAACGGCGCCAGCCGGATCGCCATCCAGCGGAACGTCATCCGCAACGGCGGCGGCGCGGGCGTGAGCCTCGCCGGGGCATCGTCCGCCGCGATCGCGTTCAACACCATCGTCGGCAACGCCGGCGCGGGCGTCTATGCGACCGGCTCCGGCGCCTGGGCCAACGTCCGCAACAACATCCTGGACGCCAACGGAACCGGCCTGCAAGCCGCCTCCGGCGCGTTGATCCGCAACGACTATAACCTGCTGGACAACACGGCCAACGTCTCGGGCGTCACGGCGGGGGCGCATACCCTCACGGCCGACCCGGCCTTTGCGGCCACTGGCCACTATATCCCGTCGGCCACCTCCCCCGCGCTGGACGCGGCGGACCCGCTGGCCGAGGCGCCCCTGGCGGGCGGCCTGCGCGCCGACCTGGGCTATAAAGAGCTGATCGCCAGCCCCCTGACGCTGATCGTCGGCCCGCAGATCGACTCGACGGTCACCGGCAACTCGGGCGTGGCCAAGATCGAGGTCGGCACGGTGCTGGTGAGCGATCCGAGCCAGCCCGTCACGGCCACCCTGCCCGCGACCTGGTCGACGCTGACCCCGTCCACCAGCGGCCAGCCGCTCTACCGCTGGACGCAGAGCGTGACCAAGAGCGCCGCGGGGCTCTACCGCGCCTATAGCCGGGCGACGGACGTCGCCGGGAACGCCGAAGCCGACCAGCTCGACTGGTACGAGGGCGATTTCGTCATCGATACCACCGCGCCCTCGGTGAGCTGGGGCACGCCGGCGCTGCCCGGCAGCACCAGCGCGGCGGCGGCCCTGGCCGTGGCGCAGGTCACGGGCACCGTCGCCACCGCCTCCGGGACGCGCGACGACATCAAGCAGGTCTACTTTTCCGCTGCTGGCCCCGGCGGGACGGTCACCTACCCCGCGGAGCGCAGCGGCAGCACCTTCCGCGCCTGGATCCCCTTCCCCGCCACCGGCAGCTATACCATCAGCGCCGTGGCCGTGGACGAGGCGGGCAACCAGGCCCAGACCACCGCCACCGTGGCCGTGAGCGCCAGCAACCACGTGGCCACCATCAGCGAGCCACCCAGCGGCAGCGCCGTGGACGGGACGGCCGTAACCTTGCGCGGCTATGTCCGCTTTACCGCGGCAGGCGCGGGCCAGGTGGCGATCACCGGCGGCGCCTCCACCGTGCAAGCGACGCTGGAGACGCCGGGCGCGCGGTTCAGCGCCTGGTCGGCGGCGATCACCCTGACGGCGGGCGACGGGTCCAAGACGCTCACCGCCACCCCCAACCTGGGCGGCGCGGCTGGCTCGGCGTCCGCCACCAGCCTGACCCTGGACACGACGGCGCCCACCCTGGCCGTCACGACCCCGGCGGCCAGCGCCTGCGTCACCCAGACCGTCGCCTTCGCGGGCACGGCCTCGGACGCCGGCAGCGGCCTGGCGCGGGTCGAGGTCTCGGTGGACGGCGGCTACACCTGGCGACGGGCCACTCTCGGCGGCGGCAACTGGTCCCTGAACTGGGACCTGGGCGCGCAGCAGGATTATGTCACCTATCCGGCGCGCGTCCGGGCCATCGACGCCGCCGGCCAGGTCACCACGGTCTCCCGGCCAGTGGCGGTGGACGGCGTGCCGCCCACGGGGCTCCCGCCGGTCGCCTTTGGCGAGCCGGAGGGGCAGCACCTGCCACTGGGCGCCAGCCTCTCCATCGCCTGGAACGCGCCGCAGGACGCCGGCGGGCCTGTCCAGGTCCTTCTGGCCGTGGACCAGGTCACCAACACGGCGCCCAGCGCCGTGGCCAGCGGCACCAGCTCCACCGCCACGCTGAATGCGGTGGGCGACTGGTACGTCCACCTGGCCGCGCAGGACGCCAAGGGCAACCGGATCACCTATCACTACGGCCCCTGGCACGTGCGCGACATGGCCAATGCCGCCTTCACCGCCCGGCGCCAGTCCATCGTCATCGACGGGCTCGTTGACCTGGCGGATGACGAGTGGCTGGATACCGACCTGCTGGGCTCGGACACCCAGGGACTGGAGACCCAGCAACTGTACGCCACCTGGGACGGGCAAGCGATCTACCTGGGCTGGAGCGGCGCCTGGTGGACCCTGGATGGCTCCATGTGGGCCTACCTCGACGTGGCGACCGGCGGCAGCACGCGTTCGGTCGGCGGGGCGCAGACGCTCCCCTTCGCCGCCGACCTGGCGGTGGTGGTGGATGGCCCGGAGACCGGCTCCCTGTATACCTGGAGCGGCAGCGCCTGGGCTCTCTCGGGCACGGCGCTCAACTTTGCCCACGGCCCCAGCGGCGACACCGAGGCGCGGGTCGCCTACGCCTTGTCCGCCAGCCAGACCGTCAAGCTGGTGGCGTTCGCGCTACCGCTGAGCGCCGCCGAGCTGGGCCTGACGGCGCTTTCGCCCAAGTCCAGCGGCGTGGAGCTGGCCGCTGCCGACGACACCGGCCAGCCCTGGGCCATCTTCCCCAACACCAACCCGTTGGACGCGCCCCCGGTCGAGGTCTATATCTGGAACACGCCCAACGTCAACAACATGAACGACGGCCAGCCGAGCGCGCGGACGGTGCGCTACTCCGTCAGCACGCCGCAGGCCCCCGGCGCGGCCTGGTGCCCCAATAGCACCCTGGAGTACCACATCGCTATCGAGAACCCCGAGGCCAGCGAGCTCTCGGGCCTGACGCTGGCCCTGGCGGCGACGAGCGGCCTGGGCTACCAGACCGTGACCGGCGCCACGCGGACCAGCGGCTCCGTGGGCGGCGCGGCCTGGACCCTGAGCGTGCCCACCATCGCCGCGGGGGCCACGGCGCAGGTGATCGTGGCGGCCCAGACCGCCGCCAGCTTGACCGGCCTGGAGGCGGTGACGAGCACCATCACCCTGGCGGCGGGCAGCGCCTCGCTCACCGGCGAGACCGTGGCCACCGTCGCCCACCGCGTGGATGGGGACGCGCCTATCGTGTCCATCGACGCCATCCCCGGCTCGGCCGTCGCCGCGGGCGCGCATACCTTCACCGGCACGGCCAGCGACGGCGCCGGCTCGGGCGTGGTCCGCGTCGAGATCTCGGCCAACGGCGGCGGCTGGCAGACGGCCGTCGGCACGCTGGCCTGGTCGGCCGACATCAGCATCGCCAGTGGCGCGACCCAGGTCCTCCTGATGGCGCGCGCCGTGGACGGCTGCGGGCGCACCAGCGTCGTGGCCGCCAAGACCTTCGCCGTGGACGTGACGCCGCCAACGGTCTCCTGGAGCGTGCCCGCCGTGATCGCGGCCCCGGT
>JAAYEA010000463.1 GCA_012689325.1 Chloroflexota bacterium | reverse complement strand
CTCTCCCCCGCCAGCGCCTGGGCGGCGGCGTAGACCTGCCAGAGCGGCGCGCCGCTGGACTCGGCCAGGCGGCGGCAATCCTCGTACTCGGGGATGGGCCGCGCCAGCCCATCCGGCAGCTCGGCGACCTTGACGCGCACCGGGCCCCAGGGCGTCTGCACCTCGGCCATGCGGCGGGGCAGGGCATAGCGCAGCACCTCTTGCACCCGCACCCCCAGCGTCGTCGTCTCGCGCAGGATCAGGTCGCGCACCGCGGCCAGCCGCTCCGGCGGGCAGAGCGCGCGCAGCAGCGTCGCCGGGCGGTTCTTTTTCATCTGCATCGGCGCCAGCGTCACGTCCAGCGCGCCGGCGGCAAAGAGCCGCGCCATGAGGTGGTCGTAGAACTCGGGGTCCATGTCGTCGATGTTGGTCTCGACCAGGTTCAGCGCGCGTACCTGCAAGCCGGCGCCGCCGGCCTGCGAGCCGGCGCTCCCGGCCTGGCCGATCCACAGCCGCACCAGGTCGTCGCCTTCCCGCGCCGCGCCGTGGCCGACCCGCTCCAACGTCATGGCGGGCAGCGGGCCCGCCTGGTCCGCCAGCCCCGTGAGGATGGCGGCCGCTACCGGCGTCACCGCGAGCCCTGGCACGTCCACGCCGCGCACGGGGTAGCCCTGCAGCAGCGCGGCGGTGGCAAAGGCGTCGGGCTCGGCGGGGGCGCCCAACCCCACCGGCAATGGCGAGATGGCCACCTGCTCGATGCCGAGGCGGCGCAGCCCGGCGCAAAACCCGGCGATGAGCGCGGAGG
Organism: Chloroflexota bacterium; assembly: GCA_012689325.1. GTDB lineage: Bacteria > Chloroflexota > Anaerolineae > JAAYEA01 > JAAYEA01 > JAAYEA01. The sequence goes on along the minus strand of JAAYEA010000463.1, from coordinate 6,632 downwards.
GCAGATCGCTTATCGCGGATCGCGGAGCGCAAGCCGCGTGGTAGCGGTCGAGGATGCGCTGGAGGGCGATCCCCCCTGCGCCCCCCTTGGTAAGGGGGGCCGGAGAGGATGGCGTTGCGTCGTCGCTCTTGTCTTTGCCCCCCTTGGTAAGGGGGGGAAGGGGGGATTCCTCGGCGATCACCCGCACGCGGGTGGCGGGGCCGGGGAGGCGCTCGGCCTCGACGCGCACGGCCAGCCCGGCCAGGTCGGCGGCCAGGTCGGCGGGGTCCAGCCCGGCATCGCAGAGCGCGCCCAACAGCATCTCGCCGTCCACCCGCCGCAGCGCCTCGACATAAGCAAGCTTCATTTCCGGTCCCCGTTGGCGATGAGGTGGGCGGCATAGGCCGCGCCAAAGCCGTTGTCGATATTGACCACGGTGACGCCGGGCACGCACGAATTGAGCATGGCCAGCAGCGCCGCCAGCCCGCCAAAGCTGGCGCCATAGCCCACGCTGGTGGGCACGGCGATGACCGGGCAGCTCACCAGCCCGCCCACCACGGTGGTCAGCGCGCCCTCCATCCCCGCCACGACGATGATCACCCGCGCTTCCTCCAGCTTGTCGCGGACGGCGAGGATGCGGTGCAGCCCGGCCACGCCCACGTCGGTGAGCTGCTCCACGCGGCTGCCCATGATCCGCGCGGTGAGCACCGCCTCCTCGGCCACGGGGAGGTCCGAAGTCCCCGCCGCCACCACCAGCACCAATGGCTGGTCCGGCGCGGGCTCGGGGATCGGCCCTTGGGTGATGGTGACGATGCGGCCCAGGGGGTGATAGACGGCGTGGGGCAGCACCGCCCGGATGGCGGCGGCGGTCTCGGCGTTGGCGCGGGTGGCCAGCACCCGGTTGCTGCGCGCCGCCAGCGCCTGGGCGATCCGCGCCGAATGGTCGGGCGTCTTGCCCTGGCAAAAGATCACCTCGGGAAAGCCGCGCCGAAAGGCGCGATGGTGGTCCAATCGGGCAAAGCCCAGGTCCTCATAGGGCAGGTGGCGCAGCTCGGCCAGCGCGTCATCCACGGAGACGTCGCCCGTGCGGCATTGCTCCAAAAGCTCTCGCCAACGGTCGGTATGGTCGTTCATCAAGCCTCCTCAGGCTGTAATTGCGCCGAGGCGAGGAATGCGCTGCACTCCTCTCCGTCGGTGTGCTTGTAGGCGATCGTGTCGCTGGGCCCCCGCGCCTGCGTCGCGACGCCCAGTTCGTCTCGGCTATGGCCGCCGGTGCGCGTTCCGGGCGGAGCGGGGCCGCGCCCGGGTCGCCGGCGGCCCGCTCGCGGCCCGCGGCAGGAGCCGCTCCCCTGGCTTTACGGGCGGCGGCAGGCGCGCAGCGTGACGTCGTCCACGCGGAAGGTCGTGGGCACGCTCCCATCGGTGTGCACCAGGTAGCCCGCCAAGACGGTCCGCCCCGCCCAGGGGCTCAGGTCCACCGTGGCCCGGCGCCAGACGTTCAGCGGCGCCTCGGGGCGGAGGGTGAGGAAGACCGGCTCGTCGCCGTCCGCCTCCAGCCGCACCAGCAGGACGTCGTCCGGCTGTGCGCTGGCCGCCTCGGCCTTCCACCAGGTCTCCCAGGGCACGGCGTCGGCGTCCGTCGGGATCGTGACCCATTGCCACAGCTCGCCGCTGGCGTCGTTGCGCCCGCCCAACTGGCCGCCGTGGGCGCTCTCGCGGCCCGAGCCGAGGCCCGCATCGCCGATGTGGCCCCAGGGCGAGAGGACGCCTGTCTCCAAGTCGCCGTTAACCAGCAACTCGGTGCAGTCCTCCGGGCGCGGCCGCCAGTGCTCTCTCAGCAGGAGCGGCAGGAAGAGCCGCCGGCTGGGTTCCCCGGGCCGGGTGGCCGTGGCCGTGGGGGTGCGCGTCTCCGTGGGCGCGCCAGTGGGGGTGCGGGTTGGCGTCCGCGTGGCGGTGCGGGTGGCCGTGGGCGGCGGCTGGTTCCGGACCTGGATGGCGAGCTGGCCGGCCGCGGCGCTCGTGCCGCCCGTGGGGTCAAAGACCCGCGCCCGCCAGGAGCCGGCCTGGTCCGCGACCCGCTCGAGGTGTTCGGGCGCTCCCGCGGCGGGGGTGGCCGAGCAAGCGAGTTGGCTGCCGTCGGGCCGGTAGAGGCAGAGGTCCCCATGCAGCGCGGCCGGGTTGGTCAGGTCGGCCACGATGATCTGCCCGGCGGCGGCGGTGAACTGGAACCATTCCTCGTCGCCGCTGGGGCAGAGCCAGAGATCGAACGTGCCGGGGCTGACCGCGCGGGCCACGGAGAAATTGCCATTGGGCTCCCAAGCATCGTCGGGGCAGCAGACCTGCACCGAGACGTCGTCCACGCGGAACGAGGTTTCCAGATAGGCGTCCGTCTCGGCCCTGAAGCGGACCGTCCAGGTGGCACCGGGCTGGCAGGCGCCGGCGCCCACGCTCGCAAAGGTCCATTGCCACCACTGCCCCGCCGTGTTGTTGTTGTAATAGTACGACTGTCCCCCTCCGCCCTCGCTGCCGTACGCGCTGAGCTGGAGCCAGTCGGAATTCTGCTCCCAGTCGTCCGTGGTCATGTACACCCAGGCGTGCGCGATGACCCTGGCGCCGTAGAACGGGCAGGCGACGACCTGGGAGATCTCGTCATAGTCCTGGTTGTCCCCGCCCAGGTAGGCGCTCCAGCCCCCCGAGTGGCCGCCGGTGGTGATGCCGGGGGTGCCGCCCCTCGTCCAGTAGAGAAGGAAGCCCTCCTCAAAGCTGCCGTTGCGAAGCTGCTCCACGCAGACGCCGGCGAGGGCCGGGTCGGGGTCAGCGCGCGCGGGGAGAGTGGAACCAAGACAGAGAGCCGTCGCCAGCCACAAGGCGCCGGCGAAGCGCCATGAGCGAGCGGTGCCAGAGGACATCTTGCGCCTCCCTTGCCTCAGCAGCGGCGGCGCGGGCCAGGCGGCCGCCGGCCATCGCCAATCGCAGAGCCCGGGAGCAGCCGAAGGGCCTGCACCGCGTGCTTTGTGGTTGGTAAGAGGGGTCGGTTGCGTCCTGATCACATGATAGCACCGGCGCTGCGAGATGTCAAGGACGATCTGGCGGGGCTGGTGCCACGTCGTCAATGGCCTTGGCGCGCCGCCCCGCTCGGCGACAAGATTCGTCCGGGTCTCCACCACGAAACACACCGGATACACGCAAGGCGAATTGGTCCTTCCTGGCTCGTGTCGTCTCAGAATCCGCGTTCATCTGCGCTGATCTGCGTACCACTCTGCCCGCGCTAGCTCGCCGCCGACAGCGTCTCGTTCAGGCTGCCGGAGCGGAAGCCTTGCAGGTCCAGGGTGACATAAGCGTAGCCCGCCGCCTTGAGGCGCTGGACCACCGCCTCGCGCCGCTCCAGCAGGCGCGGGAAATCGGCGGGCGGCACCTCGATGCGGGCCACCTCGCCATGGTGGCGGACGCGCAGCTCGCCAAAACCCAGCTCGTGCAGCGCCGACTCGGCCTGCTCGATCCGCCGCAGCGCCTCCTCGGTGACGGGGATGCCGTAGGGGATGCGCGAGGCCAGGCAGGGCATGGAGGGCTTGTTCCAGCTCGAGAGCCCCAGCGCGCGCGAGGCGGCGCGGACTTCAGCCTTGGTCAGCCCTGCCTCCAGCAGGGGGCTGCGCACGCCCTTTTCCGCCGCGGCCCGCCGCCCGGGCCGGTAATCGTCCAGGTCGTCGCGGTTGGCCCCGTCCACGATGGCGGCCAGCCCCTCCGCGTCGGCAATGCGTTGCAGCGGGCGGTAGTTGGTGGCGCGGCAGTGGTAGCAGCGCAGCGGCGTATTGGCGACGAACTCGGGATTGCACAGCTCCTCGCCGGCGACGATCCGCACCGTGGCGCCGATCTCGCGGGCCTGGGCCAGCGCCTCGTCCTTTTCCCAGCCCACCATGGTGGGCGACGAGATATAGACGGGCAGGGCCCGCTCGCCCAGTTCGTCGTGGGCCAGCTTGAGCAGCAGCGTGCTATCCACGCCGCCGGAATAGGCCACCAGCGCGCTCCCCAGCTCGCGGAGGATGCGCCGGGCCTCGGCCACTTTGCGTTCGGTCTCTATGGTGTATGTTGTGTGTTTCGTGGCTCATCCATCCTTCACTTCGATCTCGACCAACTGGAAATCGGCGCCGCCCACCACGTCCAGCGCCTTGCCCCCGCAGATCGGGCAGCCCTCCTCCAGGGCCAGCGACACCGCCTCGTACCCCGGCAGGTCGGCGTGGCGAGCCGTGGTGGTGGCGGCCCGGCAGGCGCGGCAGCGCAGCGGCACGGGCACCGGCTCCAGGATCAGCCGGGCGCCCTCGGCCAGGGTCCCCTTGCTCACGAAATCAAAGCAGAACGCGAGCGAGTCGCCGACCACGCCGGAGAGGGCGCCCACGCGCACGCGCAGCGCCTGAATGGGCTGCCCCTGGGCGTGTTTCACCGCCAAGTCCAGCAGCGACTGGGCCAGGCTCATCTCATGCATGGGCGCTCGCCTGCGCGGCGCGCTGATGCGCGGCCCGTTTCTCGCGCACGCGCCCCCGCAGCCAATCCAGCCACCCCTCCAGCCCCGCGCCGGTGGCGCACGAGACGGCGAAAACCGCCAGGCTGCCGTTGATGCGCAGCGCATTGGCGCGCATGGTCTCGGCGCGGGCGGGGAGGTAGGGCTCCAGGTCGATCTTGTTCACCACCACCGCCTGCGCCGTGGCGAAGGCGCTGGGGTACTTGAGCGGCTTGTCGTCGCCTTCGGGGAGGGAGGCGACCACCACCTTGGCGTCCTCGCCCAGGTCCCAGCCGGTGGGGCAGACGAGGTTGCCCACGTTCTCGATGACGAGCACGTCGGTCTGGTCCAGGTCGATCTGCTTCAACGCCTGGCGCACCATCTGCGCCTCCAGGTGGCACCCGCCCCCGGTGTTGATCTGCACCGCGGGCGCGCCGGCCTGGACGATCCGCTCGGCGTCCAGCGAGGTGGCCAAATCGCCCTCCACCACGGCCAGGCGCAGCTCGCCCGCCAGCGCGGCGATGGTGCGCTCGAGGAGGGTGGTCTTGCCCGCCCCCGGCGAGGCGATCAGGTTCAGCGTCAGGATGCCCCGGCGCGCGAGCTCGGCGCGCAGCTCGTCAGCCAGCTCGTTATTGGCGCTGGTCACGTCGGCCAGGACGGGGATTTTCGCCATCTGCTACTCCTCCTGGGCGGCCTGCGGCGCGTCCAGCCAGGCCACGTACGGTTTGATGTCCAGCACCGGCGTGCCGTCGTAGGCATCGAGCCCGGCGACCACCAGCCGGTTGCCCTCCACCTCCAATACGCGCACGGTGGTCAGGCCGAGGGGGTTGGGACGGTGGGGGCTGCGCAGGCTAAAAACGCCCAAAAGCGGCTCCTGCGGGTCGCCCTGGCGGTGTTGCCGCAGCGGCGCCGGTCCCGCCGACTGGTGGAAGGCAAAGACGATCACCAGGTCCTGCCCCGGCGCGAGGCCATCCAGCCCCTCGGCCAGCTCGGGGCGCAGCTCGATCACCGAGCGCGGGGCGCGGGCGCGCGGCGCCGAGACGCCCCGCCGCAGCTCGTTGCGCACCACGCCGATGGGCCGCAGGGTCAGCTCATCCGCCACTAGGCCGCCCCTTCGTGTGGGTGGGTATGGGGATGGTCGTGATCATGGTCAGGCGCGTGTTCATGGTCGTGCGCGTGGGCGTCCTCATCGTGCGGATGCGGGTGTTCGTGGCCGTGCTCGTGCCCCTCGTGCGGGTGAGGATGCGCGTGCTCGTGGTGAGCGTGCTCGTGCGGGCGCGGCTGCGGGCTGCTGATGGCCTCGCCGATCCAGACGCGGAGCATGTTAGCCCAGGGGAGCGCCTTGGAGCCAAAGCCGTGCCCCAGTCCCAGCACCCGCATGGGCGGCTGCTCAAAGGTGGCCAGCTCGGCCAGCAGCGCGGCGCCGGTGGGCGTCACCAGCTCGGCCCGCACCGGCGCGGGGACCACCTTGGCCCCCACGGCCGCCAGCAGGGCCAGGGTCGCCGGGGCGGGCACGGGCAAGCGGCCATGCTGCGTCATGATGGTGCCGCTGCCGGTGGGGATCTCGGAGGCGTACACCTGCTCCACTCCCAGCCGGGCCAGCCCCGCCACCACGCCGACAATGTCCACCAGCGTGTCCACCGCGCCCACCTCGTGAAAGTGGATCTGATCCACCGGCACGGCGTGAATGCGCGCCTCGGCCTCGGCCAGGCGGGTGAACACGGCCAGGCTGCGCGCCTTGACGGCGTCGCTCAGCCCGCTCTCGCCAATGATGTGCTCCACGGCGTGGAGGTTGCGCACGGGGTGTTCCTGCGCCTCGTCCACCACGTCGAAAAAGCTGCCGCTGATCCCCTGGTCCACCTTGGGCTCCAGGCGCAGGCGGTAGCCGGCCACGCCGAGCTGCGCCAGGTCGGCTTCCAGGTCGACCAGGGGGAGGCCGGCGTCCAGCAGGGCGCCCAGCAGCATGTTGCCGCTGGCGCCGGAGAAACAATCGAAATAGGCGATGCGTTGGGTCACCGTCGTCTCCTGGGTATGGGATGTAAAAAAAGCGCCAGCAAGAGGCGATTGCCCGATCTGGCGAGGGGATCATTGTGTTGGGCTGGCTCCGCTGCGCGGATACAGGGCCAGTATACGCGTAAGGGGGCGAGGTGTCAAGTGG
>JAAYEA010000060.1 GCA_012689325.1 Chloroflexota bacterium | reverse complement strand
CGGGCGTGCTGGACGTGCTGGACCTCCACAATGTGGACCTCGCCACACTGGCCTGGGGCAAGGTGCAGGCCAGCGCGGGCCAGGCGGCCTACGAGGCGGTGGACCGGGCCATCGACCTGGCGCTGGCTGGGCAGGTGGACGCGGTGGTGACCTCCGCGCTGAACAAGGAGGCGCTGCGGCTGGCGGGCCACGATTACGACGGCCACACCGAGATCCTCGCCGTCAAGACCGGCGCCAAAAAAGTGACCATGATGCTGGCCTCGGAGCATTTCCGCGTCACCCACGTCAGTACCCATTGCTCGCTCCGGCAGGCCATCGAGCGGTGCCAGACGCCGCGCATCCTGGAGGTGACGCGCTTGACGCATCAGGCGCTGACGCGGATGGGGATCGCCGCGCCCAAGCTCGCCGTCGCGGGGCTGAACCCGCACAGCGGGGAGGGCGGGCTATTCGGGACCGAGGAGATCGAGCAGATTCAACCGGCCATCGACCAGGCGCGCTCGGAGGGGCTCAACGTCCACTCGCACCCGGTGGCGCCGGATACGGTCTTTGTGCGCATGGCGGAAAAGCGCGAGTTCGATGCCGTGATCGCCCAATACCACGACCAGGGGCACATCCCCGCCAAGCTGGTGGACTTTTGGGGCGGGGTCAACATCACCCTGGGCCTGCCGATCATCCGCACGTCCGTGGACCACGGCACGGCTTTCGATATCGCTGGCACGGGCCAGGCCAGCCCCAAGAGCCTGATCAGCGCCCTCCGCTTCGCCCAATTGATGGCGGCGGGACGGCGGCCGAGTTAGCTACAGCACCCCCAGCAGCATCAAGATGCCCATCGCCACAAAGGCGACCGCCGAGATCCACAAGAGCAGCCGCTCCGGGATCAGGCGGCAAAGCCCCTGCCCGCCGACGACGCCGATGGCGGTCACCAGGGTGAGGGCGATGGCGCCCCCGGCAAAGACGGCCCAGGGCGAGGCGTATTTGGTGGCCATGCTCAGCACGGCGAGCTGCGTCTTGTCGCCCAGCTCGGCCACAAAGAGCAGCCCTGCCGTCGCGCCAAAGGCCTGCCAGTTGATCTGCGCCGATGGGACGTTCTGCGGCTCCGCCAGCGCGCACTCGGCCAGCCCCTCGCCCTCCTGCTTGGCGCGGATCGCCTCGCGGGCGATAAAGGCGCCCATCACGATAAAGGCCAGCGCGGCGATGGTGCGCAGCACGTCGGGGGGGATGAACTCGCCCAGCACCCGGCCGCCCAGCGCGCCCAGGAGCGTGACGGCGGTCAGCGCCAGGCTGGCGCCCAAAAAGACCGGCCAGGGCCGCCGGTACTTGCAGGTCTGCGTGACCACGGCCAATTGCGTCTTGTCGCCCAACTCGGCAACAAAGATCAGTCCCAACGTCGAAAAGAGCGCGCTCCAGTCCATCTTGTATCCTTGCGGGTGCGGGTTTGGCAGCTCGGGTGAGCCAACTCGATATTATACCCCATATTCACTCCTTGGCATAATCCGGATCGACTTGGCGCAAGCCCTGTCGCTTGCCATTGGGCCTTTGCGGTTTTGGCGTGATTGTGCTATACTGAGGGCAATCGATAGGTCAGGACAAAGGTGCCTCCTCTGGATGATCCAATGCTGCAGAGAGAGGCAGTTTTGCTTTTGGTCCCCAGCGGCCTTGGCTCCCCAGCCCGGGAGAGCCCGCAACCGTTGATCCGCCAGAGAGATATAGAGCGCGCCACTTGCCTGTTCTGTTCAGAACGGGCATACCTGTTTTCGGTCGAGGAGGGATGAACCATGGCTTCAGGCCAGCAGAATTGGGTCGAGGCGCTGACCTTTGACGATGTCCTGCTCGTTCCCGGTCGCTCGGCGGTGCTACCCGCCGATATCGACATCGGCGTGCAACTGACGCCCAAGCTGCGGCTGAACTTGCCGCTCCTTTCGGCGGCCATGGACACGGTGACCGAGGCGCGCATGGCCATCGCCCTGGCGCGCGAGGGCGGTCTGGGCATCATCCATCGCAACTGCGCCGTCGAGACGCAAGCGATGGAGGTGGACAAGGCCAAGCGCTCCGAATCGGGCATGATCGTGGACCCCATCACCCTGCCGCCCACGGCCACGCTGGCCCAGGCCAAGGCGATCATGGCCAACTATCACATCTCGGGCGTGCCCATCACCGAGGGGCCCAAGCTGGTGGGCATCCTGACCAACCGCGACATCCGCTTCGCCGATGGCGACGATAACCCCGTCACCCACTATATGACCTCGGAGAACCTGGTCACCGCCTCGCTGGGCACCACCCTGGAGGAGGCGCTGGCCATCCTGCAAAAGCACCGCATCGAAAAGCTGCCCCTGGTGGACGAGCACTATCACCTCAAGGGGCTGATCACCGTCAAGGACATCCAGAAAAAGCGCGACTATCCCAACGCCGCCAAGGACGAGGGCGGGCGGCTGCTGGTGGGCGCGGCGGTGGGCGTCGGCCCGGACATGATGGACCGCGCCGCGGCGCTGGTGCAGTCGGGCGCCGACGCGCTCTCTATCGACACGGCCCACGGCCATTCCGAGATGGTGCTGCGCGCCACGGAGCGGCTGCGCGCGGCCTTTCCCGAGGTCTGCCTCATGGCCGGCAACGTGGTCACCCCCGAGGGCACCCGCGACCTGATCGACGCGGGCGCCGACGTGGTCAAGATCGGCGTGGGCGCCGGCTCGATCTGCACCACGCGCATCGTCGCCGGCGTGGGCATGCCGCAACTGACCGCCATCATGCAATGCGCGCCGGTCGCCGCCGAGCGAGGCGTCCCGGTCATCGCCGATGGCGGCATCCGCTTCTCCGGCGACATCGTCAAGGCGCTGGCGGCGGGGGCCACCTGCATCATGGCGGGCAACCTGCTGGCGGGCGTGGACGAGAGCCCCGGCGAGGTGGTGCTTTATGAGGGCCGCCGCTTCAAGGAATACCGCGGCATGGGCTCCATCGGCGCCATGCGCACCGTCCATGGCCGCGACCGCTACGCCACCGGCCAGATCGAGACGGCGCAGCCCCTCACCAGCCCCGAGCGCTCCAGCGGCAAGCTGGTCCCCGAGGGGATCGAGGGGCGCGTGGCCTACAAGGGCAAGCTGGCGGACGCGGTCTTTCAGCTCATGGGCGGGCTGCGCTCCGGCATGGGCTATGTGGGCGCGGCCGACCTCGCCGAGCTGCGGGCCAAGGCCCAGTTCATCCGCATCAGCAACGCCGCCTATATCGAGAGCCACCCCCATAACGTGGTCATTACCAAAGAGGCCCCCAATTACCAGTTCCAGCCCTAACCGGCGGATACTAGCGTGAGCGGAGAGCGCGTGGACCAAATCTATCGCATCGAAGTGATCCCCCGGCCGGGGGAGGTGCCCGACGACTATCTCTTGGGCGATATCGCGGCGTTGGGCATCGCGGGCGTGCAGCGCGTGGAGCGCTCGGAGCTCTATTTCCTCCGCGGCGATCTGGCCGAGGCGCAGCTCGCCCAGCTCTGCGGCGAGCTCTTGGCCGACCCCGTGGTGCAGACGGCGCGCTGGGGCCGGGCCGACGCGCCCATCCCCACGCCCGCTGGCGCGGTGCGCGTGGAGGTGGGCCTGCGGCAGGGCGTCACCGATAGCGTCGCCAGCAACCTGCTGGCCCGCGTCAAGCTGCTGGGGCTGGACGGGCTGGCCGCCGCCGCCTCGGCGCAGAGCTACCTGCTGCACGGCCGCCTGGACGAGGAGCAGGTGCACCTCATCGCGCGACGGCTGCTGCACAACGAGGTGATCCAGCACTACCGCCTCGGCCAGCTCGATTCCCACGTGGGCGAGGAGCCCCGGGCCGCCGCCGCCCGGCTGACCCAGGTCCCGCTCTCCCAGATGGACGAGGCGACCCTGCTGCGCACCTCCCGCGAGCGGCTGCTCTCCCTGGACCTGGCCGAGATGCGCGCCATCCAGGGCTACTTTGCCCGCGAGGGCCGCGAGCCCACCGACGTCGAGCTGGAGAGCCTGGCCCAGACCTGGTCCGAGCATTGCGTGCACAAGACCTTCAAGGGGATCGTCGAGTACACCGAGACGACGCCCCAGGGCGTCACCACCGAACGCATCGACAGCCTGATCAAGACCTACCTGGCGGCGGCCACCCGCGAGATCGAGGCGCCCTGGGTGCTTTCCGCTTTCGTGGACAACGCCGGCATCGTCGAGTTCACCCCGGATTTCGAGGTCTCGTTCAAGGTGGAGACCCACAACCACCCCTCGGCGCTGGAGCCCTTCGGCGGCGCTAACACCGGCGTGGGCGGCGTGGTGCGCGACATCATGGGCGTCTCGGCGCGGCCCATCGCCAATACCGATATCCTCTGCTTCGGCCCGCTGGACCTGCCCCTGGAGCAAGTCCCCTCCGGCGTGCTGCACCCCCGGCGCATCTATAATGGGGTGGTCGGCGGCGTGGAGGACTATGGCAACAAGATGGGCATCCCCACGGTGAACGGCGCCATCCTCTTCGAGCCGGGCTATACCGCCAACCCCCTGGTCTATTGCGGCTGCGTGGGCATCGCCCCGCGGGGCCGCCACCGCCGCCACGCCCGGCCGGGCGACCTGGTGGTGGTGCTGGGCGGGCGGACGGGCCGCGATGGCCTGCACGGCGCGACCTTTTCCTCCATCGAGCTGACCGACGAGACCGGCGAGGTCTCTGGCGGCGCGGTGCAGATCGGCAACCCCATCACCGAAAAGATGGTGCTGGACGCTATCCTGGTCGCCCGCGACGAGGGGCTCTATGACGCCATCACCGATTGCGGCGCCGGCGGCCTCTCCTCGGCGGTGAGCGAGATGGGCGAGGAGACCGGCGTCACCGTGCACCTGGAGCGGGTGCCGCTCAAATACCACGGCCTGCAACCCTGGGAGATTTGGCTCTCCGAGGCGCAGGAGCGCATGGTGCTGGGCGTCCCGCCGGAGCACGAGGCCCGCCTGCGGCGCATCTGCGAGGGCTATTCCGTCGAGATGACCGTCATCGGCGCCTTCCGCGACGACGGGCGGCTCCTCCTGTGGTACGAGGACCAGGTCGTCGCCGATCTGTCCATGGCCTTTTTGCACGGCGGCATCCCGCGCCGCCAGCTCAAGGCGGCCTGGACCGCCCCCGCGCCCGCGCCGGACCCGGCGGCCTCGTTCAGCGGCGCCGAGCTGGGCCAGCTCCTCCTGCGCATCCTGGCGCACCCCAATATCCGCAGCAAAGAGGACGTGGTGCGCCGTTACGACCACGAGGTGCAGGGCGGCACGGTGATCAAGCCGTTCATCGGCCCCTCCAGTGCTGGCCCCTCGGACGCGGCGGTGCTCAAGCCGCTGGAGGTCCCCGATTCCTGGCTGGGGCTGGCCCTGGGCTGCGGCTTTAACCCCGCCTATGGCGCCATCGACCCCTACGCCATGGCCATCTCGGCCATCGACGAGGCGGTGCGCAACGTGGTCGCCGTCGGCGCCGACCCGGCGCAGATCTCCATCCTGGACAATTTCTGCTGGGGCAACCCGCTGCTGCCCGACCGCATGGGCGGCCTGGTGCGCGCCTGCAAGGGCTGCTACGACGGCGCGCGGCAATACGGGACGCCCTTTATCTCGGGCAAGGACAGCTTGAACAACGAATACACCGACCGCGCCACCGGCCAGCAGGTCGCCATCCCGCCCTCGCTGCTGATCTCAGCCATGGGGCTCGTGCCCGATGTGCGCCGGGCCTGCACCATGGACCTGAAAGCCTCGGGCGACATCCTCTACCTCCTGGGCGAGACGCGCCGGGAGCTGGCGGGGTCGTATTACCACCGCGTCGCGGGCCTGAGCGGCGGCGCCGTGCCGGGGATGGCGGAGGCGGGTCCGGCCACCGCCCGCGCCCTGCACCGCGCGATTGCCTCGGGACTCGTGCGCGCCTGCCACGACTGCTCCGAAGGCGGGCTGGCGCTGGCCGCCGCCGAGATGGCGCTGGCCGGCGGGCTGGGCGCTGAGATCGCCCTGGATCGCCTGCCCGAGCTGCCCGCCGATGCGCTCCTCTTCTCCGAGTCCAACGGCCGCTACCTGGTGGAGGTCGCGCCGGAGCAGGCCGCCGCCTTTGAGGCGCTCCTGGCCGGGCTCCCCTGCGCGCGCCTGGGGCGGGTCACCGCGGCGGCGGAATTGGTGGTCAAGCAAGGGGCAACGCTCTTTGCCCTGCCCGTCGCCCAACTCGAGCGCGCCTGGCGCGGACACCTGGAGGTGCAGCCATGAACCAGCCGCGCGTGATGATCCTGCACGCCCCGGGCACCAATCGCGACCGCGAGGCCGCGCTGGCTTGCGAGGTGGCCGGCGGCGCCCCCGAGATCGTCCACATCAACCAGTTGATCGGCGGCGAGCGCGAGCTGGCCGCTTACCAGATGCTGGTGCTGCCCGGCGGCTTTTCCTACGGCGACGACCTGGGCGCGGGGCGGCTGTGGGCCAACGACCTCTATCACCGCTTCCGCCAGGCGCTGGACGCGTTCGTCGGCGCGGGCAAGCCCGTGATGGGCATCTGCAATGGCTTCCAGGCGCTGGTCAAGGCCGGCTATCTCCCTGGCCCGGCGCCACGGCAGCGCGTCACCCTCACCTTTAACCGGCGGGGCCATTTCGAGTGCCGCTGGGTCCGCCTGCGCGCCACGAAGGGCCGGTGCCTGTTCACCCAGGGGCTGGACGAGGACATCCTCTGCCCCGTGGCCCACGGCGAGGGGCGGCTGGCCGTGCCCGACGCGGCGGCGCGACAGACCCTCTGGGCGGAGGGCTTGATCGCCATCCGCTACGTGGCGCCCGAGCGGGAGGCCGACGCGGCCAACCTCGCCGCCACCGTGCCGGTGCGTCCGGAGGCGGGCTATCCCGCCAACCCCAACGGGGCGGTGGACGACATCGCCGGGCTCTGCAACGCGGCGGGGAACGTGTTGGGCCTCATGCCGCACCCGGAGGACCACCTCTACGCCTATCAGCACCCGCGCTGGACCCGCGGCGAGCGCGGCGGCCTGGGCCTGCCGCTGTTCGTGAACGGGGTGCGCGCCGCGCGGGCCTTTGCCTAGAGACCGAGCTGGCGCAAGTTTGTAGTGCGCGATTCATCGCGCTCCTAGCGCTCCTATAGCAGGGAATGCATAATGACGGAATACACGCACGACACCTTTATCTCGCCCTTTACCTGGCGCTATGGCAGCGACGAGATGCGGCGCCTCTGGTCCGAGGTCCAAAAGCGGCGGCTCTGGCGGCGCATCTGGGTGGCGCTGG